>JACSRI010000211.1 GCA_014879845.1 Opitutaceae bacterium | reverse complement strand
ACGATGCCGGAGGCGCGAAGGCGATCGTCGACCCCGGGACCGGCGTGCCCGGTCATCGCGATCACCGGGACTCCCGGCACGACCTCGTGCAGCGCCGCCGCCGTCGCAAAGCCGTCGAGACGGGGCATCATCAGGTCGGTGATCACGGCGCGCAGCTCGCCGGCGAAGGCCGAGGCGTGCGCGATGCCCTCCGGTCCGTCGGCGGCTGAGATGACGCGGTAGCCGTGCGCGCAGAGCAGGCGCTCGGTCGCCTGACGCAGGATCCGCTCATCGTCGATCACCAGCACGAGTTCGCCGCGCCCATGCGCACGGTGTTCCGACGACGTGGATACGGGACGAGGCGCGGCCGCGGGTGTGGCCGGCAGGTAGACCTCGAAGGTCGTGCCGTCCGAGGGCGTCGAGCGGAAGGCGATGAAACCCCCATGGCCGCGCACGATCCCGAGCGCCGTGGGGAGACCCAGTCCGGTGCCCTTGCCGACCTCCTTGGTGGTGAAGAACGGATCGAAGATGCGCCCGTGCACGGCTGCCGGGATGCCGCTGCCCGTGTCGCTGACGGTGAAGACGACAGCGGGCCCGGCGACGGCTCCGGGATGGATGGAGGCCTCCTCCGCGGAGATCGCGGTCGCCCGCGCGCCCACGGACAGCCGGCCGCCCTCCGGCATGGCGTCGCGCGCGTTGAGGCAGAGGTTGAGCAGCACCTGCGTGAGCTGCGTGGGATTGGCGTGCATCGTGCCGAGCGCGGCGGCATCGGCCGGGTCGGCGCTGCAGGTGATCTCGATGCTCTTGGGAAACGTCTCGCGCAGCATGCGTGCCAGGTCCCTGAGCAGGAGCGCGGGCTCGACGGGGGATTTCTCGCCCGTGCTGCCGCGGGCGAAGAGCAGCACCTGGCGCACGAGGTCGGAAGCGCGGCGTACGCTGCGCTCGATCGAGTCGAGGTATTCGGCGCGTTCCGCCTCCGCGGCCTTGCCGCGCAGCAGATCGATGGAAAGGAGGATGGGTGCGAGGACGTTGTTGAGATCGTGGGCGATTCCGCCCGCGAGCGTGCCGATGCTGTCGAGGCGCTGGTTGCGCAGGCTCTGTTCCTCGAGGCTTCGACGCTCGGTGACGTCGTGGAGGATCACCCGGAGTGCCACGCCGGCCGCGGTGTCGCGGCGCGCAAGCGAGCCCTCGACATGCACCGCCGTCCGGTTCGCGCCGATGAGGCTGCCGCGGAACAACTCGTCGCCCGCCCCGCCCGCGACACGATCGACCGAGGCATGCCACGCGCCGCGGTACGCCGGCGCGAGCCACGCCTCGAGCGGCGCGTCACGCAGGGCGCCGCGCTCCAGCCCAAGTGCCCGGTGAAAGGCGGTGTTTGCTTCGAGGATACGACCGTCGGCGGCGACGGTCGCGATCAGGTCGTGCGAGACCTCGTAGAGCTCGTGCAGAAGGTGGTCGCGATCACGCAGGGCGGCCTCGGCGACCTTGCGGGCGGTGATGTCCTCCAGTGCGACGATGATGTGCGAGGGCGTGCCGTCGGGATGGTGATGGAGGCGCGAGGCGAGCAGTGCCCAGGCGGTCGAGCCCGTGGCGGTGAGCAGCCGGATCTCGCGGTCGACGGGAGGGCGCCGGCCGGAGGTCACCTCGGCGAACGCGGCGCGCATGCGCGGGCGCTCGTCGGGATGGAGAAACACGTCGAAGAGCCGGCCGGCGAGTTGTCCGGGTTCGGTCGCCAGGATCGCGGCAAGGGCGCGGTTGGCCGTCACGACGATGCCGTCGAGGGCGACGTGGGCGATGCCGATGGGTGCGGCGTCGAGCAGGTCGCGATAGAGGTCGCGACTGTCGCGCGCGCTCAGCTCGGCCTGGCGCAGGCGCAGGAGCGAGCGGACCTTGGCGACGAGTTCGGCCTCATCGATCGGATGGGTGAGGTAGGCGTCGGCCCCGACGTTGAGGCCCTCGACGCGGTGGCGCGGACCGGTGCGCTCGGCGGAGAGGAAGGCGACGAGCGTGCCGGTGAGGTCGGGGTCGGACTTGATCGCGCGGCAGACCTCGATGCCGTCGATGTCCGGAAGATTGGCGTCGAGCAGGACGAGGTCTGGGCGGAAGGTGCGTGCGGCGGCGAGGGCGGCCGCGCCATCGGGCGCGCTCTGCGTATCGATGCCGTGGTGACCGAGGTGGCGTGCGACGAGTCCGACGGTGGCGGCGTTGTCGTCGACGATGAGCACGCGGCTGCGCGGTGCCGGCTCGGGCGTCGGGCCCGGGACCTCGTCGCTGGGAGGGATCGTCGCCATGGGAGGACAGGCGGCCGGCGGCCAAGGCTGCATCGGGGGCGCACCAGGATGGGGTGCGTCGAGGCGGCGGTCGGGGTGCCGGCGAGGCGGGGTCAGCCGAGGGCGAGGCCTGACGCGGCACGGCCGCGTCCCGGCGTTCGGGCCGGAGTGTGGACGCCGGCGCGCGGGTGAGGCAGCGCGGGCGAGAAGAGGTCGACGAGGGGCCGGGTGACGAAATGTGGGGCGCGGCGGTGGCGGCTGGGCGCGCGCATCATCTCGAGCACGGCGGCGAGCAACGATGGGAAGCGATCTGGGATCGAGCCCTTGCCGACAAAGGCGTCGGCGCCGCCGGCGAGGCAGGCTTCGCGCACTTCCGCGTGGTCGTGCACGGAGGTCAGGATCACGCCGACCTGCGGCATGCTGTTGCGAAAGATCTCGGCGGCCTCGAGGCCGCTCATGACCGGCATCTGCAGGTCGAGCAGCACGACATCGGGTTCCTGGCGCAGCGCGGCCTCGACGGCGAGGCGGCCGTTTTCGCACACGGTGATGATCTCGACGTGTTCGAGCGTGCGAAGGTAGGTCAACACCGCCTGGCGGGCGAGGAGCGAATCGTCGGCCACGAGCAGGCGTACCCGGCGAGTGGACGCAGGGGCGCGCAGGGCTGGAGTTGGCATGGCCGAGGTCATGGCACACGATCGTAACCGCGCCGCGGGCCGATGCCCATCGGGGCAACCGGGGAAAGGGGGCTCCGCGCAGCTTTACGGTCTCGACCGTAGTCGGCTCTCGGGGTGCGCGCGGTGATGAATCAGGCCGTGGTCCGTCGACTCCGGATCCATGATACGCCGACGCGGTGGAGAAGATCGGCGGGCCGCTGCGCGACCCGCCGGCAAACGGCGCAAAAGCGCGGCGCGAGACTCAGGGCTCGACGATCTTGTTGCGGATCGCGAAGCGCACCAACTCGGTGACCGAGTGGAGGTTGAGCTTGCGCATGATGTTCGTGCGGTGCGTCTCGGCCGTCTTCGGGCTGATGCCGAGGCGGTCGGCGACCTCCTTCGTGCTCTTGCCCTCGGCGATGAGCTGCACGACCTCGCGCTCGCGCGGGCTCAGGCGGGTGAGCGTGGCGGACGCCTCGTCTCCCTTGTCGGAGGGGTTGAGGTAGCCGTGAAGGATGAGTTGTGAAACGCGGCCGGTGAAGAAGGGTTTCTTGGCGAGCAGCGCGTCGATCGCCTCGGCCAGAAGGCGGCCGGCGTCGGACTTGAGGATGAACCCGTGCACACCAGCGGCGAGGGCCTCGCGCACGAGGCTCTCGGTCTCGTGCATGGTGAGCATGAGCACCTCGGTATCAGGCAGTTCGGCGCGGATGCGCCGCGCGGCCTCGAGCCCGTTGAGGTCGGGCATGGCGAAGTCGACGACGGCGATGTCGGGCTTGACCGAACGCGCGAGATCGAGCGCCTCGCGGCCTGAGGATGCCTCGCCCACGACCTCCCAGCCGGAACGCTCGGAAATGGTGGCGCGCAATCCGCGGCGGACGAGTTCGTGATCGTCGGCGATAATGATGCGGGCGGACTTCATGAATTCTGTTGGATGCGTAGTGCCGTGGCCCGGGGAATGGTGTCAGGGTTGCGGATTCCCGGCCGCTTGGCAAATCCGCATTACAGGGAATCGGGGATAACTTCGTCCGGGTCGGCCGGGCTGCGGGCGGCCCGGCCGAGGGGCACGGAGGCCGAAACGGTCGTGCCTTCCTCCGAGGAAACGATCTGGAGCGTGCCGCCCAGCTGCTCGAGCCGTTCGGTCATGCCGGTGATGCCGACTCCGACGGTGGCTCGGCGGCGCATGCGGTCGCGCGTGGAGGTGTCCATGCCGTGACCGTCGTCGCTGATGGTGAGCGCGACCTCGCCCCCCTGCGCCGACAGGCGCACGTGGGCGTGGGTCGCCCCGGAGTGCCGGTGGACGTTGCCCAGGCTTTCCTGGAGCACGCGGAAAAGCGCGAGTTCGGTCTCGTCGGAGAGCCGCTCCATGGTGTCGTCGATGTCGGTCGAGGTCTCGATGCCGCTGCGCGCGGAGAACCCCTCCACGTAGTCCTGCGCCGCGCGGGGCAGGCCGAGCGCGTCGAGCAGCGGCGGGTGCAGGAGGTAGGAGATGGTGCGGATCTCCTGCACAGCCAGGTCGGCGAGGGCGGTGGTCTCCTCGATGAGTCGCGCGTGCGCGGGGTCGGTGCCGGCGAGGGCGCGGTCGAGCTGGGCGAGGTTCATGTTCAGCGCCGCGAGATTTTGGGCCGTCGTGTCGTGCAGTTCCCGGGCGATGCGGCGGCGCTCGATGTCCTGCAGGCGCAGGATGTGCGCAGAGAGCCGCCGCACCGTGCGCTCGGCGTCGCGCACGCTCGTGATGTCGAGGTTGGTGCCGAAGATGCGCACCGGCGTGCCGGAGGCGTCGAGGTGGACTACGGCGCTGGCGCGGATGTCGCGGTAGCCGCCGTCGCGATGCCGGGCGCGAAACTCGAGCTCGAGCGAGCGCGTGCGGCCTGACTCGAGATCCTGCCGGGCGCGGCGGATGACCGCGACGTCGTCGGGATGGACGAGCCGGATGAGGATCTCCGGATCGGTGCTCAGGTCGGTGCTTTCGAGCCCGAGCTGGCGCTTCCATTCCGTGGATACGGTCATGGCGCGGGTCGCGATGTCGAAATGCCAGAAGCCGAGGCGCGCCGTGTCGACCGCGACCTGCAGCAGGCGCCGGCTCTCCGCGAGAGCCTCGTCGGCCCGGCGCTTTTGCGTGACGTCGCGCATGATCACCGTGAAGTGCGTGCCGCCGGCCGTCGCCGTGGGCGCGATCGAGGCCTCGGCCGGGAACTCCTCGCCGTCGGCCCGCCACCCGGCGAACTCCTCGGACGCGCCCAGGCGCAGGCTCGCCGTGCCGAACCATCCGGCCGAGGCCGCCGCGAGGCGCGGCGGCAGCAGACGCGTGAACGGCTGGTCGAGCACCGCCTCGGCCGCGTGGCCGAACATCTGTTCCGCCGCGTGGTTGAAGACCACGATGCGCCCCTCCGGCGACACCGTGATGATGGCGTCCATGGCCGAGGCGATCATGCCGGCGAGACGGGCACGGCTTTCCTCGAGCTCGTGCTCGGTGCGCAGGCGCGCGGTGACGTCGTTGGACAGGACCAGCTCGGCCAGGCGGCCCTCGAATGTGATCACATGCGAGGTGATCTCCACGTGGATGATCGAGCCGTCCTTGCGACGATGGCGCCAGACCTTGGCCAGGGCGAGCGGCGTGCTCGAGCGCCCGGCGCGAACCTCCTCGATCGCGGCGAGCAACCGCGGCAGGTCTTCGGCCGGGCGGATGTCGCCCACCGTCAGCGAGGTGAACTCCTCGCGTGCGTATCCGTAGTGGGCGACGGCCGCGTCGTTGACCGCAAGGATGCGCAGCGTCTCGAGGTCGTAGACAAACATCGGCAGCGGGTGCGCCGCGAACATGAGCCGGTACTGCTCGGCGTGCGCGGCGAGCGCGGTCTCGGCGGCCTTGCGTGCGCTGATGTTGCGCGTGACGTTGACGTAGCCGGTCAGCGTGCCGTCGCTGCGGCGTACCGGCGTGATGTGTACCGCGGCCCAGAACGTCGCGCCATCCAGGCGCACGAGCGGGCATTCGGCGCTGAAGGCACCCTGCTCGCGCGCGATCTCGAGCGCGCGACGCGCCTCGGCGGCCGGGACGGAGGCATCGTGCGTGCACAGGCAGTCCAGGCTGCGTCCGATGACTCCCGCCGCCGGGCGGCCGGTGATGCGTTCGGCGCCGGGATTCCAGGTCGTGATGCGCCCCTCCGCATCGAGCAGGAAGATCGCGTAGTCGGCGACCGCCTCGACCATGAGACGGTAGCGCTCGCGCTCCTGCAGCAGTTCCTCGTGGATACGTGCGCGCCGGCGCAGCGCGTAGTGCGCGATCGCGAACAGCGCCGCGCCCGTCGCGAGCACGAACGCCGCGCCTTTGGCGGTCTGCAGGTGGTGCACGCGCGGTGGACCGCCAAACACCCAGGCAACAATCAAGTCCGTCCCGACGATCCAGGCCATCGCCACCGCCACGTAGGCGGCGCTCACGCGCCAAGCGGCGCGCGCAGGTGCGACGAGCCGGCGCCGCCGGGGTCGGGCAGAGACTGCGGGCGGCTGCTCTTGGGCCGCGGGTGCGGGTCGGTCGGCCATCGCGTTGGCGAGGTTGTTGACCTCCCCGAGGCCTCGCGAGGCGAAATCGGCCGGGCGACGGCCCACGCCTTGACGGTGGCGGCGGGCGGCCGTTGACTCCTCCGTCGCCCACGCTCGCATGAAACCCAAGATCTACGTCGACGGCCAGGAAGGCACCACCGGCCTCCAGATCCACCAGCGCCTCGCCGGGCGCACGGATCTGGAGTTGATCACCATCGATCCGGCTCGCCGCAAGGACCCGGCCGCGCGTGCCGACTGTCTCAACGCCGCCGACGTGGCGTTTCTCTGCCTGCCCGACGCCGCCGCCAAGGAGGCCGTCGCCCTGCTGACGAATCCGCGCACGGTCGTGATCGATGCCTCCACCGCGCATCGCACCGACCCCGGCTGGGCCTACGGTCTGCCCGAGCTGGGCGCCGCCTACCGCGAGCGCATCCGCACGAGCACGCGCATCGCGAACACCGGATGTCACGCCGCGGCCTTCATCCTCGGCGTCGCCCCGCTCGTCGGCGCGGGCCTCATCCCGCCGTCGTTTCCGCTCTCCGCCTTCTCGATCACCGGCTACAGCGGCGGCGGCAAGAAGATGATCGCCGACTACGAGAACGCCCCCAAGCCCGCGCTCTCCAGCCCGCGGCCCTACGCGCTCGGGCTCGCGCATAAGCACCTGCCCGAGATGCGCGCCCATGCCGGGCTCACGGTGGCGCCGGTGTTCAACCCCGTCGTCGCCGCATTCTACCAGGGCCTCGCCGTCACCGTGCCGCTGGCGTTGACGCAACTGCCCGGCAAACCCACGCCGGCCGACCTGCACGCGACACTCGCCCGGGCCTACGCCGGGGAGCGTTTCGTGCGCGTGCTCCCGCTCGGCGACGAGTCGATCCTCGACGGCGGCTGCCTCGATGTGCAGGCCTGCAACGGCACCAACCGCGCCGACGTGATGGTCTTCGGCCACGCCGAGCAGGCGGTGGTGATCGTGCGCCTCGACAATCTCGGCAAGGGCGCCTCCGGCGCGGCCGTGCAGTGCATGAACCTGCGCCTCGGCCTCGACGAGGCGACGGGCCTCACGGCCTGAGCACGCCGATCCGTCCGGACACCCGCCGGGGTCCCGTCGACCCCGCGGTCAGAACGGCGGCTGCAACGGCAGGTCCAGCCAGGCCAGCCCGATGTCGCGCTGCATGTGGCTGTATCCGGGTCGTGACGACCCGTCGTAGAGCACGGCGAGGCGGTCGTCGACCCGCACGACTGAGGGCATGCCGAGCACCGATTTCGACCATATGGAGCGCCCGGGGTCGAGGACGACGGCCTTGTGGTCGACATCGAACCGTGTCGGATCGGGCGACCAGTACATCCAGATCTCGTCCGTGTATTCCATGCCCGTGGGCGTGACGCCGACGTGGTTGGTGAACAGGAACCACAGGCCGTTGGCCGGCTCGTAGTAGAGGGAGCTGTTCTCGATTTGCTCGGTCGGGGGCAGGAGGGGCGACGGATCGATCGCCCAGGTTCCCGCCAGATCGGTGGTGCGCGCGAGGCCGAGGGTGCGTTGCAGCACGCCGCTCGGGGAGGTCGCCGCGGCGCTGAAGAACTGGAGAAACTCGCCGCCGTGCTTGAGCAGGTGACCGGGCGAAGCCGTCGCGGCGTAGTAGGTGCCCGGACTCGGATCGAACGGCACGAGGTCCGCGTCCTTGGTCCAGGGGCCGAAGATCGACGGCGCGGTCGCGCGGCGCGTGACGTAGGGCGGCATCGGCACATAGTCGGGCGCGCCGGTGGTCTGGCGCGCGGCGAGATAGAACATGTGCCAGAGCCCGCCGTCCTCGATCACCCAGGGCGAGGCGACCGTGCCCTCGTCGATGCTTCCGGGCGCGCCGAGCTCGAGCACGGGCCCGTCGCGAGACCAACCGAGCAGGTGCGTGCTGACGGCGCGGCACGCCCGCCAGCCCCCGTCGGCGCAGCCGTCGTAGTGGAGCACGAACTGATGACCCACGGCGACGACGACGGCCTCCCGGGCGCCGTTCGCGTCCGAGCCGTCAGGGCCGTATCCATGCTCCAGGACGGGACCGTGGTCGGCGACCTCCACCCCCCAGTCGGTCGACGGGCGGCCGTCGGAGTAGGTGACCGGGAAACGCCGGAAGAACGGTCCGCCGGTCTGCGGGGCCGAGCCCTCGGGTGCACTGCGCCTCCAGACGAACGTGCCGTCGTTGCCCCCCGCCGAGGGCCCGTCCACCTCCTTCCAGCTGGCGACGAACGTGCCGCCGGAGGGACTGGTGAACGTGAGTGTGATCTCCTCGTGGAGCGTCCCGGACGAGGCGGTCGGCGTCGCGAAGGTGTGCACGGTCGCGGTGTTGGGGCCGGTTTTCGTGTATCGGGGCGAGACCAGCCAGCCGCGCGTATCGAGCGCTCCGGCCCGGCCGTGCTGCAACTCGCGTGTGCCCGTCGCCTCGAACGGAATCGAGCAAGTCGAGCCGAGCAAGACGGTCGCACCGCCGAGCCGCCACCAGGCCGGCGAGTAGAAATTCAGGGTGAGCGTGACGGCGCCTTCGTCCGGGACGGGCGAGATGGGCGCCAGCCCATCGAGGACGGGTGCGTATCCGACTTCCGGAGCCGTGCGCACGCGGCCGGCGGGCGGGAACGCGTCGATCGTCTCGGGCACGAGATAGGACTCGACCAGGCCCACCCCGGGCTCCCCGTCCGCGGCCGCGAGATGCACGGTGTAGGTGCCGGCGGGCAGTTCCGCGTAGAGGGCGGTGTCGACAAACCCGGACGGCTGGAACGCGCCGACCTGGGACATGACCGCGCGCAGCGCCGCGGCCGGCGTGTCGAACGTGGTGTATTCAGGAAACGGAGGCTCGATGGGGCCCAGTGCGGCCGGGATCGCGAGGCGCCAGTCGGTGTTGGTCGCGAGTTCGTGGCCGTCTTTGTCGTAGAGCGTGAGGCGGGGAGCGCCGAGCGGGCTGCCCACGCCGAAGCGGGCGAGCGACGGGCCCATGCCGCGGATGAGCACGTTGGCGCGGGTCTCCAGGATGAGCCCGCCGATCAGGACGTTTTCGCCGGAGTCGACGCGACCGCGCGTGGAGAGGTTGAGAAACACATTGGGCGTGGGAGCTGCGGAAAGAGCGGACGTCGCCGCGACGCCGGTGGCGAGGGCAAGAAGCAGGGTGGAGCACGGGTATCTCATAAGGCAGCCGGGTTCGAAATCGGCGCTCGGAATCGTCTCATGGGGACACTCCGAGGGCAAGCAAGTCATGGTCGTCGCAGGCGATCGCGCTCGCACCGGCGTCCTCCCGGCACATCGTCGCGGGCCATGGAGCCCGCGCGCACGATCGACGATGTCTTGAGCCGATTGGATGCGATCATCGCCCGCAGTCGCGCGCGGTGCTCGGCGGACGGCTATTTCGCCGTCCTCTACCGGCAGGTGACGGCGGAGGTGCAGCGGCGGATCCACGGGGGCTTCTTCGAGGACGCGGCGCGGATGGAGCGGCTCGATGTCATCTTCGCCAACCGCTACCTTGCGGCGGCCGAAATCCACGAGCAGGGCGGCGATCCCGGCATCTGCTGGGGGCTCGCCCTCGGGCAGTCGCGCGCGTGGCGCCCGCTCGTGATCCAGCACCTGCTCCTCGGGATGAACGCGCACATCAACCTCGACCTCGGCGTGGCCGCGGCCGAGGTGGCGCCGGGTGTGGGCATCCATGCTGTGGATACGGACTTCAACCGCATCAACGAGGTCCTTTCCGGGCTCGTCGACGATGTGCAGCGCCGCCTTGCGGTGATCTGGCCGGCGTTGCGCGCGATCGACGGCTTCGCCGGCGGCGTGGACGAAGCCGTGGCCAACTTCAGCATGCGCAAGGCGCGCGAGCACGCATGGTCGGTGGCGCGGCTCCTGGCGCCACTCGGCGATGCCGCCGCGCGCGACACGGCGATCCGCCAGATCGATGCCGCCGCGAGTGTGATCGCGCAGTTGGTGCTGCACCCACCGGGCCTCGCGACGAAACTCGCGTTGCTCTGGATCCGCCTGCGCGAGCGTGGCTCGGTTGCGGACAAGACCGCGGTGCTCGGAGGGTAGGTAGGCCTCGGTTCGTCCTCGAGATCGACGAGGAGCGGAGCGCGTGGGCGGCGCCGCGTCCGGGCCGGATTCTCAGAACCCCGGCGGCCGCGTCGGCTGCTGCTCGGCGCGGGGGAGCGGGAGTTCCAAACGCTCGATCGCGCCGCTAAAGAGGAGCCGGCGCTGCTCGGGCGAGAGGCCGGGCTCGAGGCAGGCGATGTCGTATTCGTACATCGCGACGGCTTTCCTCTGCTCGCGGATGAGGCGGTCGAGGAAGAGGTCGGGCTTCGCGCCCTCGACGTCCTTGAAATCGCGGCCGAGCACGAGCTGGAGCTGGTCGTGGATGGCGTCGAGCTCGGCGATGTGCGCTCGCATGGCGGCCTTGTCCTCGTCGGAGACGGGGCGGCCGCGCTGCTGCAGGCGCACGGTCCACTGCTGCACCCAGTCGGCGCGGGCGAGGCTGTCGAGGCGCGAGGGCAGCGGTTTGCCGTTGGAGGCGGCGTCCTCGAGGCTTTCGCCCGTGCGGCGGCCGATCTCGCGGTCGGCCTCGTGGAAGCGCTCGATGCGCTCGAGCACGGCGCGCGGCAGCGGCGTGGGCGGCGTCGAGCGTTTGTATTCAGGAGTCAACGCCATCTCGCGGCGGACGTCGTCGGCCAGGCGCTCCATCAGGGCGAGCCGCTCCTCCTGGGCCTCGGCGAGCTTGCGGAAGGTGCGGCCCTGGAGCATGTCGCCGTCGGTCTTGAAGACCGCGGTCATGAGCTCCTGCTTCAGCGCGGTCTTCAGCTCGTCGAGCATCTCGATCTTCACGTCGAGGCCCACGGGCAGGCCGCGCGGCCACGGGATGCGCGAGGTCTCGGGCTGGAAGAAGAGCGTGGCGCGCTTGTTTGTGCCGGCGCGGCGGCGGTCGTCGATCATCTCCTCGATCTCGATCGCGACCTCCCGCAGGAGGCGGCGTTGCGCGGGCAGCAGGCCGTCGGCGTAGTAGGCGGCGCCGCGGATCACCTGCAAGTCGATGATGCGCGCGGCGCGCGGGGCGGACTCGTAGTTGGAGTTGAGCCGCCACTCGCGCAGTTCGCTCCAGTCAGATTTTTTCGCTATCACGGCGCGCAGCGCCTCGGCGGCCCGCTCGAGCTCGGCGATGCGCGGGGTCTGCTTCTTCGCCAGCGCCTCGAACTCGAGTAGCCGCCTGGCGATGCTGGCGTGTTCGAGATCGGTGACCTTTTGGCGGAGCTCCTCGAGCAACTCCTCGCGCACGCGCCGGTAGCGGCGCAGTTCCTCGGTCTCCTTCTCGGTGAGCTCTTCGCCGCCCTGGAACCCGACGACCATCGGCGAGATGAACGTGCTCAGCGGCGCGTAGAAGGGCTCGCTCACGTAGGTGCGCAGCGCCTCGGGCGCGAGCGACATCTCGGGATCCTCCGACTCGGGCTGGACGGGTATCTCGAGCGGCGGCGGGATCGGTGGAAAATAGATGAACTTCGGCTGGATCCGCGGGATCACCTGGCCCTGGACGGGGGCGAAAGCGCCTGCGACGCAGGCGAGCCCGGCGGCGAGGCGGAGAAACTTCAGCGGAGGTATCACCACGGTGGAGTCGGAGCGCTGGACGTTGGAACCCAAGGCAGGTGACGTTGTTCCGGCGCGGCAAGTCCCTGACGACGAAACGCGCCGTTCGCGGGGCGAAACGGCGCGTCGGGTGGGCGGAGATGCGCCTGGTCGATCAGGGGAAAGGCGTCTTGCCGATGCTATCGGTGCCCATGCGGTATCGACGTCCTGCGAGTTCGACCTGCAGGTTCTTGCCGATGTTGTAGGTGATCGTGATCGGACCGTTCTTGGGCAGCACCTTGGTCTCGCCACGGGCGAGGCCGCCGTCGAAGAGCTTGGTGCCGTCGGAGGTCTGGGTGACCGTCACGCGCACGGAGTCGAGTGCGATCAGTGTGATCGATTCCTGGCCGGCCACGGTCGTGCCGGACTGCGTGGCGGCGGGCCGGTCGACGCGATTGGTCGCGGGCGAGTCGGAGCCGCTGAACAGCGACTTGACCAGCCAGGCGATGAGCAGGAGTGCGAGGATGGCGGCGAGGATCGTGCCACCAATTTTCGCATACATCATCAGATCCGGGCCGGGCGCCTCGCGGTCG
>JACSRI010000186.1 GCA_014879845.1 Opitutaceae bacterium | reverse complement strand
GGTCGCGGCCGCAGGCGGGCGCGTGCCGGACTCGACCCGGAAGGTGATGCACATGGCCAGGCTCGCGCGGCGGGCGCGACGGGCATTCTCGTTGCCGAGGCGGAAGGTGATCGTCCCCTCGGGATCCACGGGCTCGGGCGTGCGCACCGGCCGGGCGACCGGCGCGACGGGGCGCGCGGGCTCGGCCGCAGGTGGCTTGACCGCGACGGCCGGGGCCGGTGTGGCAGGTGGGATCGGGGCGGTGGCAGGCTTGCGCGCCTGGGCCGCAAGCACGGCCGGGGCCGGCTGCGGGCCGGCCGGCGACATGCGTGTCGTGGCCGTGCTGATACCCTTTTGCGCGAGGAACTCGCGCCAGTTCACCAGCTTCTTGCGCGCGAGCTTGTTCTGGATGAGCAGGTCGATCTGCTTCTGCACGGTGGCCGTGTCGAGGCCGGCGGCGGCGGCGATCTCGGCGACGGTGGTGGGCTTCTCCAGTTGGGCGAACACGGCCCAGGCTTCGTCCGGCAGCAGGACGGAGTCGATGCGGGCCTCGAAGTCTTCGGTCCGGTGGTATGAGTCAGGTGTGGTGCTCATGGGAGGGCGGACGGTGGGTTCAATTTTGCAGGGCCAGCAGCAGGAAGGCGTCGTCGCCCTTCCAACGGAAGGGCAGCTTGAAGGAGAGCGAGGTGGACGGCAGGTGGCCGGGCGTGCCGCGGTCGCGCGTCGCGATCGGCGGCTCGACGTGCAGGCGCGCGCCGAAATGCGCACGCGCGTTGCTCGTGATCACGTTCACCATCTCACCGGTGAGGTCGAGGCGCACGGCCTCGTCGCGGCGGTCCTCGCCTACGGCGGCGAGCAGGTGGTCGACCATCGAGTCGGGCAGGCTGACGGCGATCCAGCCGTTGAGGCTGCCGCGCACGGGCATGTATCCGGTCGAGGCGAGCTTGTCCGGGACCTGCAACTCGAGCGACGGCGGCAGCAGCTCGGGCTTGGCTCCGCCGGTCACCGTGAAGAAGTGACTGATCAGCTCGATGAAGACGCCGGCGTCGCGTTCGCTGGGCTCCACCTTCGTCACACCGCCTCCTTGGTCTTCTCGAGCGTCACGAGCACGCGCGAGGTCTGGTTGTGCCACTGCACCGGCAGCACGTAGCAGGGGGCGCCGTTGGCCGAGCGCACGTCACGCGGGCGGCCCTCGAAGATGAAAGGCGACGAGATCATGAAGCCCGGCCCGAGCTTTTCGCGCGCGTTGCCGGAGATCGTGTTGGTGATCTCGCCCACGAGGTCGGCGCAGACGTGGTCGTCCGAGTCGGTCTCGCCGATGAGCGGGAGCAGTTCCTGCATCTTTTCGCGCGGGGCCGTGTAGTAGATCGCGCCCTTGTAGGTGCCGGAGATGCCGATGACGGCGGAAAAGTCGAGGGCCACGTCCTCGTCCTCGTCGCGCAGATACGGGGTGCCGAGCACGGCGCCGCCGCGCGCCACCGCGTCGAAGTAGTTGGCGGTGCTCTGGACGAACACCTTCATGATGTCCTCTTCCATGGCGGTGGGGTGGCTCAGTTGTCCGCGAGGATTTCGTCGATCGCCTTCTGCAGGCTCTCGGCGGTGACGGGTTTGAGCAGGAAGCCCTGCGCGCCGCGCTTGATCGCCTCGACGGCCGAGGCCTTGTCGGCGAGGGCGGAGACGACGAGGATCATCGCATCGGGCTTTTTCGCGAGGATGGCGTCGACGCAGGTCAGGCCGTCCATTTCCGGCATGGTGATGTCCATCGTCACCACGTCGGGCTGGAACTTGTCGAATTCCTCGAGCGCGAGGCGTCCGTTGGAGGCCGAGCGGATCTCGGTGAACCGCGAGGCATGGAGCGTGCGCTCGATGGCGCGGCGCATGATCAGGGAGTCGTCTACGATGAGCAGTTTCATGATGCTGCGGCGGCAGTCTCCGCCACCTCCGGAAAATAGATCTGGAACTCGCAGAACGTGCCGGGCGCACTCTTGACCTCGATGGCGCCGCCGTTCTCGTCGATCACCTTGGACTTGATGATGTCCATGCCCATGCCGCGACCGGCGTGCGCACCGGCGGAATCCGCCGTGGAAAAGCCCTGGGCGAAGATGCACTGGGCCACGTCGGCGGGCGAATAGCTGCCCTCGGGCTGCAGCAACCCGGCGGCCTCGGCGCGGCGCCGGATCTTCGGCAGGTCGAGCCCGCGGCCGTCGTCG
>JACSRI010000005.1 GCA_014879845.1 Opitutaceae bacterium | reverse complement strand
CCCGCCCCGCCCCCGCCCACGCTCGCGGCGGTGAGTCCTAGAACGGCCTCGCGAATCGATGCTGCACCAGATCCGAGTTGTCCCAGGCTGCCCAGATAGAGGATCCAGCGGATCGCGATCAGCAGGACTGTGAAGCCGAGACCAAGCGCTCCCAAGCAGATCCAGAGGTCGCGACGTGAGGCACGCGCGGTCAGAGCCATTTCGACGCCGGCGACAATCAGGATCGCGGCCAGCAGGTTGATCGCGGCCAGATTGGCACTCACCGCCAGAGCTGCCATGCTGATGGCGGCGAGCCAGCGGATAGGGGCCGTGTACTCGCTCCACAGGAGAAAATGCAGCGATGCCGCGATGAACCCCATGGCAAGACCGTAGCCGCGTGCGAGGCTGAAGAACTCCAGTGCGAAGGGGTTCAGGAACAGCAAGGCGAAGCCAACGAGTGAGGCGAACGTTCCCAGCCTTCCGGGCCCGTATCGCAGGAAGACCCCTGCGGCGACGGCGAACGCCGCGACCGAATGCAGTCGGAGCGAGAACTCCGAATCGCCGAAGAGCCGGCTCCACAACTCCATGAGCCATGTGTTCAGCGGGTGGTGGTTCGCCGATGTGATCCAGCCGCTGTGCGACGCGAAGATCGTGTAGCTCAGCGACTCATCGTGCGTGAACGAGAGTGTGCATGCGCGATACGCGACGTAGCAGAAAAGCAGGAGCAGGGCCGAGCCCCAGGGGACCAACACCGGCCAGGAGTGGCTCCGTTCTGTGCGGGACACGCGTGTGTGCATTCTCGATCCGGATACGGGGATGCACTCACGTCAACTCGACGTGTGCTTCGTGCAGGACCGGGGCCGGAACGTGCACACTTGCGCCGGCTGCGGGACCCCTTCAAGGCACAAGTAGACCGAAGGGAGACAGCCCGGCCGAGGGGCGAACACGCGTGGGGCGCATGCACCCGAACGATCGGCGGTGTGTGCTCGTGCACCGATGCGTGAGCGTCCGGCGACGCGCCGCCGTCAGGACGGATCGCGTGGGATACCGTAGATCACGCGCGCGCCGCGCTTGAAGGTCCAGTAGGAGTAGGTCCACGAAAGCAGGACCGAGAGCTTGTTGCGGAAGCCGATGAGGAAGAGCAGGTGGATGAGCAGCCACGCGATCCACGCCGGGAATCCGCTGAACTCCAGACTGCGGACTTTGGCGATGGCGCGCGAGCGGCCGATCGTGGCCATCGTACCCTTGTCGAAATAGGTGAAGGGCTTCCGCTGCGCCGGATCGATGGAGGCCGGAGTGGAGGCGGGCGAGCCGGCGTGACTGCGGGAGGACGCGCGTAGGTCGCCGGCGATGCTCGCGGCGGCATAGCCGCCCATCTGCATCGCGGCCGGGCACATGCCCGGGACCGTTCGGCCCTTCGGGTCGGTGTGCGCGATCATGTCGCCCAGCACGCGCACCTCGGGATGCCCGGGCACGCTCAAGTCGGGCAGCACCTTCACGCGGCCCGCCCGATCCGTTTCGGTGCCGAGCATCGCGCCGACCGGCGACGCGGATACGCCCGCGGCCCAGATGATGTTGCCGGCGCGAATCGTCTCGTTCGGCAGCACCACCTCGCCGGCGCGAATCTCCTTCACGTGCACGCCGACGCAGACTTGCACGCCGAGGCTCTCGAGCTGGGCCCTCGCCTTGTCGGCGAGGGCGGGCGGGTAGGCGTTGAGCACGTGCGGGGCACCCTCGATCAGGATGACGCGCGCCATGCGCAGGTTCAGGCGGCGGAAATCCTTCGCGAGCACCTTGCGCTGCAGTTCCGCAAACGTGCCGGCCAGTTCCACGCCGGTCGGTCCACCGCCGATCACGACGATCGTCATGAGCCGTTGTTTCTCCGCGGGATCGTCCGCCATCTCGGCGCGCTCGAAAGCGCTGAGCACGTTGCGGCGGATACGGATCGCGTCGTCGATCGACTTCAGCCCGGGCGCGTGCTGTTCCCACTCCGGATGGCCGAAGTAGCTCGTGCGTCCGCCGAGCGCGACGACGAGGTGATCATACGTGAGCGTGCCGTCGGCGAGCGTGACGTTGCGCGCGACGAGGTCGACACCGGTCACTTCGCTCATGAGCACGGTGACGTCGCTCTTGTTGGCGAGGATCGAGCGCACCGGCTGGGCGATATCGGGCACCGCCAGCCCGGCCGTCGCCACCTGGTAGAGCAGGGGCTGGAACAGGTGG
>JACSRI010000200.1 GCA_014879845.1 Opitutaceae bacterium | reverse complement strand
ACCTCGGCCTGACCGACATCAAGGCCATCGGCCTGAGTTCGGTCGCGACGAGCACGGGCTTCCGCAACCGCGCGTTCTTCTACACCCCCGGTGGCCGGCACGGCCTGCTCGCCGGGCTCGGCGGAGCGCCCACGGCGCCCCAGCACGTGCACCTCGCGCCGGCCGGTGCCGACCTCTACTTCGAATCCGAGTCCGACCTGCCCGCCGTCTACGCCTCGCTGCGCCAGGTCGTGGGCCGCGTCGGCGGCGACATGCTCGTGCAGATGCTCGAGGAGCAGATCAAGACGCTCGGCAACGAGGCCGGCATCTCCGTCTACGACCTCATCCAGAGCCTCAAGGGCCGCATCGCCGGCGTGGTCCAACTCGATGACACCAAGACGATCACCATCCCGGGCGAGCAGCCGATGGCCATTCCGGCGGTCTCGCTGCTCCTGCGCATCGACGGCCTGGCGAAGGGACTGCAGCCGCTGCTCGACCAGCTGCAGATGCTGCAACGCACGGAGCAGGATGGGCGCGTGCACTACGCCTTTGGTGGCGAGTTGCCGTTCGTCGGCTGGCAGCCGGTCATCGCCGTCGAGGGCGAGGCGCTCTACATCGTGAGTTCGCCGGAGTTTTTCGCCTCCTGCCTGGCCAAGACCGATCGCCTCGCCGCGACGCCTGCCTTCACCAAGGCGCTCGCCGAACTCGGCAAAGAGGGCAACGAGCTCGCCTACTTCAGCCCGACGCTTTTCGCGAAGCTCCGCCGCATCCCCGAGCTCAATCCGGAGATGCCGGCGGAAAGCCGGCGCGTCTTCGACATCGCCATGCGCAATCTCCCGGCCACGGACACGCCGATCGTCTCCATCCGCGTCAACCTGCCCGACGGTGTGCTCTACCGATCGCTGCGCGACACCTCGCTCAAGCAGGAACTCGTCCTCGTCGCCGTCTACAATCCCGTGACCGTCGGCATGATGGCCGCGATGGCCATCCCGGCCATGCAGAAGGCCCGCGCCGGCTCGGCTGACCAGCAGATCGAGACCAACCTGCGCCTGCTCTCGAGCGCGGCCGACCAATACTACCTCGAGACCGGCAAGGACTCCGCGTCGTACGAGGACCTCGTCGGCCCGGGAAAATACATCGAGCAACTCGAGTCGATCGCGGGCGAGGATTACAGCGCGGTCCAGTTCAAGGCGGGCGAACCGCTGACCGTGCACACCTTCGACGGCCGCGAGATCAGCATCGTGCCGTGAGCTGAGTCGGCTGGGCAGGATTGTCAGGCGCGTTCCGGTGGGCTAGCGTTCCGCCATGGCCGCGCCTGCTCCACGACGCATCACCAGGCTGAGGATCGTCGGCCTGGTGGTGCTTGTTCTGGGCCTCGGCCTTGCGGTGTTCATCGGGATCGCCTCCCGCACGGTGCGCCGAAATGCCCAGACCAGCGTCATCACCTGCAATCTCGCGCAACTGCAGGCGGCTGCGGAACAGTTCTGCCTCGAGAACCACCGGCTGGAGGCGACCTACGACGATGTCGTGGGCCCGGGGAAGTGGATCTCGAGCGATCTGCAACCTGTCGCCGGCGAGGACTACCGTTCGATCAAACTGCGTGCTGGTGGCACCGCGACCGTGCGCACCCGGGATGGACGTGAGTTCTCCTACACGCCGAAGTCCGGGCGATGACACCGGCCCGGCGGCCGGGTCAGGCGGCGGTTACGCCGGAGGCACGCGCGGAGCCGCCGCGTCCGCCCCCGAGCGTGGCCACCACGGCCTCGATCACCTCGTCGGTCTCGCCCACGAACACGAGCAGCCTGCGCAGGAAACGCTGCTTGGTCGGCGTATCCAAATTCATGATCGCCCAGAAGTGCGTGCCGGGGATCTGGCGCGCCTGGTTGTGCCGGCAGGTCTCGCGGATCTCGTCCGCGCTCAGGCCGACATATTTGCGACGGCTCTCCAGGTGGCTGACGAAATCGGCGAACTCCTCGGGCTGTCGCGCCGCGACCCAGGCGAGGAGGGCGAGGAAGCGGTCGGCATCGCTGAATTTCACGCGGTATTCCGGACTGAGCGTGTAGGCGACGAGCGGGTGGCCGCTGGCGGGCGTCGAGGCCGCGCCGGCGTCACCGAGCAGCGAGACCAGGAGTTGCTCGACCGTGCATCCGCGTTCGCGTGCGGTGCGCTCGAGCTGCCCGGCCAGGTCGGGACTCAGGGTGAGCTGGGGCATGTCACAGGTTAAACCGGTTTAACC
>JACSRI010000149.1 GCA_014879845.1 Opitutaceae bacterium | reverse complement strand
GATCATTGCCGGCGAAGATCGCCTGGGCCACGGCCTCGAGGTTCCACCGGCGGAAGCGCTCGGTCAGCGCGTTGGCGGCGGCGGTGTTGCCGAGCTTGAGCGCGGCGGCCAGCTCGCCCTGGGCGGCAAACACCTCGGGGCTGTAGAGTTCGATGAGCGGATCGCCCGGCGCCACGATCGTGCCGGCGTGCAGCGTGCCGGCGTGGCGGGAGACGATCCGACCCGCGACGCGAGCGACCACGGCGCGGGCCGTGCGGTCATCGTAACGGACGGCTCCATACGCGCGGATCACGGCCGTGGCCGGCCCCTCGGAGATCGTCGTGAGCTCGATGCCCATCCGACGGCGCTGTTCGCGTGTAAGTTCCCCGGCCGTGACCTTCTGCAGCGTCATGCCGCACACCGGGCAGTCACCGGGTTTGGTCCCGATGAAGTCCATCATCGCGCAGGCCCAGCGCTCCCCCGTCGCTTCGGCCGCGGCGTCGCGCGTCTGCGGCGCATGAAAGATCGTCTCCTCAGGGAGCAGGACGACGAGCGCGCCCCCTGCCGCGAGGCCCAGCACCGCGGTGATCCAGCCCGGGAGACGCATCGCTCAGTCCTCCACCACTTCGTTGCGGAGCGCGGCGGGGCCGTACTTGTCGGGATCGGCGCGGAACAACGCCGGGCAGGCGCCGCAGCCGAAACCGACCTTCTTGCCTTGGTAGGTCTCGGTCGCGATCTTCGGGTTCACCTTCATGCCGCAGATCGCGCAGACGGTGTTGACGGGCTTGGCGTCGTCAGCGGCGGGCTTGGCCGCGTCGACCGCCGGTGCCGCCGGTGCCGCCGCGCCATGGCCCGCGTGGGCGGAGCCGTGATCGGCCATGGGGGCGGGCGCCGGCGTGGCCGTGGCGACACCCGGGGAGGCGGAGGCATCGGTCGCGGCATGGCCGGCATGCGGGTCGTGCAGCGCGGTGCGTGCGCCGAAGGCGATCACGGCGCCGGCGACAAATGTTCCCAGGAAGATGAATACGTGGCGTTTCATGGTGTTGACGTGGTTGTTTGGTTTTCGAAAACGACAGACCAAAGCGAGGTGGGCACGTGCGGCCATAGACCGGCGCGGGCGATCCGCTCCTGGGCCTCGGCATCGATGGCCTGGAGTTCAGTGGTGGTGACCTTCTCGAGAATCTCGACGAGCATGAGCACGGTGGATTCGCCGCCCATTGCACCCGCTCCACCGGCGGCGGCGGCGCGCACGAGCGCCTCGAACTCGGCCTCGAGCCGCGCGCGCGTCTCGTCGCTGAGCTGGCGCGCGACGGAAGCCAGGCGGGCGGCACGCGCGGCGCGAGCGATCGCGGCATCCACGCGCAGACGGGCCGACGCGGCATCGGCGCGTGCGGCGGCCGACTCCGCGAGCGCGGCGCGCTCCTCCGCCCGCGCATACCGGCGGGCACGCCACGGGATCTCGGTCATGAAGGCGAGGCCCACGGTATCCTCGTTGCCCATGCGCGTCTGCTCGCGCTCGAGGCGCAGGCCCACGCCGGTCATCGGACGAGCGCCGGCCTGGGCCATCGATTTCATCGCCGCCGCCTCGGCCTCGCGCGCGGCGGCGAGACGCACCGCGGCGGACTCCGAGGGGGCAAGGCCATCGATCGGCGGCGCCGCGAATGCCGGCAACGGTTCTCCAGCGGCACGTCCGAGGCGCGCGCGCATGTCCGTGCGCGCGTCGTCAGCCATGCGGCGCTCCTGCTCCACCATCAAACGCATCGAGGCGACCTGGGTCTGTACGGCCAGCCGGTCGGCAAGTCGTCCCGTGCCGGCGGCGAGCCGGGCGTCGACGCTGCCAAGCACCGCCTCGAGGCGGCCGATTTGCTTCTCAAGCAAGGTGATCTTCTGGCCGGCGGTCTCGATCTCGGAGGCGGCCATGGCGAGATCCATCGCCATTTCACCTGCCATGAGTGCGTGATCCGCCTCGGCCATGGCCAAGACGGCGGCCGCGCGCTCGCGATCGGCGCCGCGCTCGCCGCGCTTGGGAAGGGGCTGGCGCAGATTCAGCTCCCACATGGTACGGTCCTCGTCGACCATGTCGGCGCGCGAGCCCATGACCTCCACCTCGGGATCGGCGAAGCGGCCGGCCGCGCCGGTGCGCTCACGTGCGGCGTCGACACGCGCACGAGCGGCGGCGAGGACGGGCGTCGTGACTACGGCGGCCTGCAGCGCACCACGCCGCGCCGCCTCAGTTTCGGTCGCGACCGTCGTCGCGAGATCTTCGGCGCCA
>JACSRI010000025.1 GCA_014879845.1 Opitutaceae bacterium | reverse complement strand
CAGTTCAACGCCGAGACCGTCCGCGCGTATCGGCTCATCGGCTACGAACGCAGCCCGCTCGTGGCCCAGGAGACGCTCTCCGCCGGTCGCGTCGACGCCGCCGAGGTGCACGCCGGCCATACGGTGACGGCGCTCTATGAAGTGATCCCCGCGGCCGACCTCGCCGCTGCGGCGGCGATCGCACCCGTGCCCGGGCCCGAGGACGTCACCCGGCTCCTCACCGTCCGCATCGCCTACACTCGACCCGACGGCGTGGCCGCGCGCCCGCTGGAGTTTCCGCTCGACGACCAGGGCGCGACCTTCGGGGACGCCTCCGGGGACTTCAAGTTCGCGGCCGCCGTCGCCGGATTCGGCATGAAACTGCGCGAGCCCGGCATGAGCGGTCAGATCAACTTCGGCAACATCATCGCCTGGGCCGAGCAGGGCGCGCAAAACGACCGCACCGGCCGCCGCCAGGAGTTCGTCGACCTCGTGCGCGACGCGAGCCTGATGGCGCAGTAGGCAGACGGCCCCGGCGATCCCGGGGCCGGCCGGCCGTCGCACCCGCCACCGGGCCAGCCCGAGTCACTTGGAACTTGGCCCGCCCGGCCAAAGGCCCACCGTCGTCTCCCATGTCCTGGGAGTCGTTCAAAGCCCGCCACACCGTGTTTCCCGAGGTCGGTCTCGGCCTCGATCTCAGCCGTCTCGGCATCCCCGACGCGTTCTTCACGTCGATGGAGCCCGCGCTGCACAAGGCCTTCGCCGCGATGGCCGCGCTCGAGAAGGGCGCGATCGCCAATCCCGACGAGAAGCGCATGGTCGGCCACTATTGGCTGCGCTCGCCGCACCTCGCGCCCACGCCCGAGATCACCGCGCAGATCGCGCAGACGCTTGAGCGCGTGAAGAAGTTCGCCGCCGACGTGCACGCTGGCGCGATCAAGGGCGCGTCCGGGAAATTTGAGAACGTGCTGGTCATCGGCATCGGCGGCTCCGCGCTCGGACCGCAGTTCGTCGCGCACGCACTCGGCCACGCGCGCCGCGACAAGATGGCGTCGTTCTTCTTCGACAACACCGACCCCGACGGCATGGACGCCGTGCTCGCCGCCCTCGAGGGCAAGCTGGGCCGCACGCTCGCCGTCGTCATCTCGAAGTCGGGTGGCACCGTCGAGACCCGCAACGGCATGCTCGAAGCCGAAAAGGCCTACAGCGCCGCCGGGCTTTCCTTCGCCAAGCACGTCGTTGCCGTGACCGGCGACGGCAGCGCGCTCGACAAGATCGCCGTGCGCGACGGCTGGCTCGCGCGGTTCCCGATGTGGGACTGGGTCGGCGGCCGCACGTCGGAGCTCTGCGCGGTGGGCCTGCTGCCGGCCGCGCTCCAGGGCCTCGACATCGACGGCATGCTCGCCGGCGCCGCGGCCATGGACGTGGCCACGCGGATACAGTCGCGCGAGAAGAACCCGGCCGCGCAACTCGCGCTCGCCTGGCACCATGCGACCGACGGCCGCGGCACGAAGGACATGGTCATCCTGCCCTACAAGGACCGCCTCCTGCTCTTCTCCCGCTACCTACAGCAGCTCATCATGGAGTCGCTCGGCAAGGAGTTCGACCTCGACGGCAAGGTCGTGAACCAGGGCATCGCCGTCTACGGCAACAAGGGCTCGACCGACCAGCACGCCTACGTGCAGCAATTGCGCGAGGGCGTCGCGAATTTCTTCGTGACGTTCATCGAGGTGCTGCGCGACCGCGAGGGCCATTCGATCGAGGTCGAGCCGGGCGTGACGAGCGGCGATTACCTCGAGGGCTTCTTCCTCGGCACGCGCGACGCGCTCTCCGAGAAGGGCCGCGGCTCGGTCACGATCACGGTCAACGACCTCTCACCTGCGACGATCGGCGGCCTGATCGCCCTCTACGAGCGCACGGTCGGCCTCTACGCCGTGCTCGTGAACATCAACGCCTACCACCAACCCGGCGTCGAGGCCGGCAAGAAGGCCGCCACCGCCGCCATCGCGCTCCAGCGTGAGGTCGTCGCCGCCCTCAAGGCCGCGCCGGGCCAGGCGTTCACGGCGGACGCCCTCGCCACCAAGCTGGGCAAGCCCGCCGAGGCCGAACGCGTCTACAAGCTCCTCGAGCACCTCGCCGCCAATTCCGGCCGCGGCATCCGCCGCACCCCGGGTGCGGCCTGGCACGCGTCGACCTACAGCGCCGGCTGAGCCCGGCGGAAACGACGGCGTCGGCCTGCGACCACTACCGCAGCCGGCGCCGCACGCCGACGTGGAACGCGCCCG
>JACSRI010000239.1 GCA_014879845.1 Opitutaceae bacterium | reverse complement strand
GCGACGTAGACGCGGCCGAACACGCGCGGGTCGCCGGTGATCATGCCGATGTAGCCGAACTGGTGACGGTCGTCGTTGATGCGCACCCAGGTGGCGCCGGTGTCGTCGGATCGAAAGAGGCCGACCACGCCGCCGACCTTGCCCCAGAGGAACACGGCCGGATGCGACTGGCCCGGCGCGGCCCTGCCGAAGCCGACCGCATAGCCCTCCTGCACGCTCGAGACCGCGGAGAAACTCGCGCCGGAGTCGATCGAGCGGCGCAGGCCGCTGCTCCAGCAGGGTATCCAGAGGTGGCCCTCGAAACCGGGCACGGCACGCAGTCGGGCCGCACCGGTCGGCAGCGTGGCCGCGGTCGTGAAGGTCGCCCCGGCGTCGGTGCTCACGTGGAGGGCGCCTGTATTCTGGTTATAGATATAGAACTTCGACGCATTGGCGCGGTCGGCGACAGGCGCGAACGTCCCGCCCGAGGGCGCGCCGGTACAGGCGGTCCAGGACGTGCCATCGGTGGTCGAGCGTCGCGCGGCGGTGTTGTCCTGGCTCCAGACGATGGTCGCGCCGTCGGCCGAGATGGCGATGGCGCCGCCGTTGGCCGAAGCCGAGGCGGCGGTCGGAAACGCCGCCCAGGTCGAGCCGCCGTCGAGCGAGTACGCCCCGCGCGTGCCACCATCAAAGGTGCGCACCATCTTCGCCGCCAGATTTTCGGCGAAGTCGAGCCCGCGGTTGGTGCCCTGCATCGGCGTGTGGCGCAACGCCGGTTCCGTGCGCAGGTCGTCGTGCCGGAACCCGTCGATGTCGCCGAGCGTGGAGATGAGTGGTGCGCCGGTGGGCGGGCTGATGATGCCCAGCGGCGCGGTCTCCTCGAGTCCCTCGTTGAAGAAGCGCCAGGCGGTGGTCGCGGCGCCGAGGTTGCCCGATTCGAAGATGCCGTAGCCGGTCACGAACATGGCGCGGGCTGAGTCGAAGGGATCGATCTTCACGTCGCCGGTCCAGTGCGGCGTGCCGGACGCCGCCCAGGGGGCCTGGCTGTGGTCGCGCGTGCCGGTCGAGAGGATCGGCGACCAGGTCGTGCCGCCGTCGGTCGAGCGGTAGATCTCGTCGCCCGGCCACCACCGGTCGATCGTGCTGGTGACAAGGGTGGACGGGCTCGAGGCGTCGACCGACAGACCGGCGTACCCAAACGTCCCCGACAGCGGCGTGATGTTCGTCCACGCACCGGCGGTGAGATCGAGGCGCCAGACTGCGCCGGCGGTGATGCCGTTGGGGCCGAGACCGTTTGAGTAGGCGAGGAAGAGGTGCCGGCTGCCGGCGGCCGAACCGAAGTCCGCATGGTGCGGCATCAGGCCGGACGGTTGCCCGGGCACCGCAGCCCAAGTGGCGCCGGCGTCGGTGCTACGATAGAGGCTCGCGCCGGTCGTGGAGTTGACCCCGACGTAGATCGTCTGCGAGGTGCCGCCCGCGCCGGAGGACGGATCGACGAGCACGAGCGTGCAACTGGTCGGCGTGAACGACGTCACCTGGCTCCAGGTCGCGCCGCGGTCCGTGCTGCGCCACAGGCCGTTGAGGTTGGTCCCGAGATAGAGCACGTCGCTGTTGTTCGGGTCGACGACGAGGCGCTCGCCGGTGCTGCGCCCATCCTGATTGCCGCCGACGCGAAACGGGAGCTCGGTGCGCTGCCAGGTCGCGCCGCGATCCTCGGACCGCAGGATCACCGCGGTCGAGGCCCACCACTCGACGTACTGGCCGCAGGCGAGGTAGACGCGGTCGGGGTCCGCCGGATCGACGGCAAGGCTGAGCACGCCGAGGCGCATGAACTCGTTGTTCAGGCCGCCGATGTCGTAGTTGAGGGGAATCCACTCCTGCCGCGGGATATCCCAGCGGAAGGCGCCACTGACGTCCGTGCGGGCGTAGACCAAGCCGCGCTCGGTGGGATGAAAGACGATCCCGGAGACAAAACCGCCGCCGCCGATCGCGACGCCGCGCCAGGTGTAGGGCTGGCCGGCTGGTGTCTGGGCGGACAACGGCATGACGCCGACCGCAAGGAACCAAAGCACGAGGGAGACGAGACGCATGATCGGTCGATGGGGATGGGGTGAACCGGACCCCAGCCGCGGCGGACGCCGTCGAAGGAAGCGGTCCGCGCGGGGGAGAAAGCCCGGCGCTGATTTAACCTTAAAGCAGAAGGCGGCGCGCCCGGGAAGCAAGCTTGTTTTCGGCTATTTCAGCGGCGTTCGCTGGTGCCGCGCGCGACCGGCTCGCGCGACCGCCCCCAGGCCGGCCGCGGCCGGGGGTATCACGGCACAAACTTCGCGATGTCCGGGATCTCCTTCGCCCGCCGGCCGGAGCCGGCGAGGCGCTCGAGATACGGATCCACCTCGCCGATGAGGTCGGGGTCATCGATGTCGTCGGCCGAGGGCTTGTCGGCGTCCTCGTCGTCGTCCGCGTCATCCTCCACGACGGTATCGGCATCGGTCCCGACGGCCCAGGTGTCCTCGGCGTCGAAGAGCATGGACATGCGACGTGCCTGAGGCTCGAGGATGAGGGCCGGGTTCTCGAGGTCGCCTTTCTTCACGACCTCGATAAGGCAGGGGAAATGCTGCTTGCGGTAGCGAGCGGCGAAATCGGAGACCCACTTGTTGGCCACGCCGTCGCGCCGGCCGAGCAGGACGACGTCGGAGAAGTGCACACACGCGTCGTACCAGCGGGCGAGTTCGGCATGGGCGCTGGCGAGCTGGCAGTTGACCACCGTGATGATGCGCGCGAGTTCCAGGCCGGCTGAAGGCAGCCACGCGTGCAGCGCCTCGATCTGGTCGACGGGGTTGGCGCGCCCGTGGGTGAGTATGAACACGTGCGTTGCGCCCTCGGGCAACGCGTCCGGCGCCACGACCACGCGCCCCTCCTCGGTCTGCCACGATCCCTGCACGAGCTGTGAGACGACACCGAGGCGCTGGACGGCGCCCTCGGGGGTCGGCGTCTCGCCGGAGGCGACCAACAAGACCGGCCGCGCAGGCTCATCGAGTCCGTTCGCGATCAAGTCCGCGAGCAGCTCGCGGCGACCGGACCCGGAGGATCCCAGGATGATGTAGGCGTGGGGAGCGTTCATGGTGGAGAGCGACGGACCTTATCGGACGCTCAACGGCTGTGCGAGTTTCAAGGTCAACGCCGACGCGGCATCACGCGCCGCCGCCGACGCGCGGTCTCAAAACGCGAAGCACCGGTTCTGCCCGTGCTGGCGCATCCAGTGGTCGACGAGCACGAGCGCAGCCATCGCCTCGACGATCGGCACGGCGCGCGGCACGACGCACGGGTCGTGGCGGCCGCGCCCGATGAGCTCGGTCTCGCGACCCTGCAGGTCGACCGTGGCCTGCGGCTGCAGGATCGTGGCCGTGGGCTTGAAGGCGGTGCGGAAGAGGATCTCCTCGCCGTTGCTGATGCCGCCCTGCACGCCGCCGGAGCGATTGGTCCGGGTGCGCACGCGGCCCTCGCGATTCTCGAAAAGGTCGTTGTGCTCCGATCCGCGCAGGAGCGAGCCGGCGAAACCGCTGCCGACCTCGAAGGCCTTGGTCGCGGGGATGGAGAGCATGGCCTTGGCCAGGTCGGCCTCGAGCCGGTCGAAGACGGGTTCACCCAGCCCGGCGGGCACGCCGCGTATCCGACATTCGATCACGCCGCCGACGGAGTCGCCCTCGGAACGGACGGCCTTGATGCGCTCGATCATGGCCGCGGCGGTGGCCGCGTGCGGGCAGCGCACGGCGCTGGCCTCGACGGCCTCGAGCGTGGGAAACTCCGCCGCCGCCCCGGCCGGCATCTCGATGTCGTGGATGCGCGTGACGAAGGCGCGGATCTCCACGCCACCGGCGAGCGCGAGGATTTTTTTCGCGATCGCGCCCGCGGCGACGCGGCCGATCGTCTCGCGCGCGGAGGAGCGGCCGCCGCCCTCGGGATTGCGGATGCCGAACTTCTGCTGATAGGTGAAGTCCGCGTGCGACGGCCGGAATTTCTCCGCCATCTCGGCGTAGGCGCCGGGGCGCGCGTCGGTGTTGTGCACCATCATCGAGATGGGCGTGCCGGTCGTGCGGCCCTGGTAGACGCCGGACAGGATCGCGACGGCGTCGGCCTCCTTGCGGGGCGTGGAGATGTCGCTCTGGCCGGGCCGGCGACGGTCGAGTTCGACCTGGATCTCCTCGGTCGTGATCGGGAGACCGGGAGGGCAGCCGTCGACGACCACGCCCACGCCGCCGCCATGGCTTTCGCCCCATGTCGTGATGGAAAAGAGATGGCCAAAGGTGTTGGGCATGCGTTGAGGCAGAGCTGAAAGCCTTGCGCTTAAAGCTTAAAGTCCAAACCCCGCGGTCGTGCGCATCGGCACGGGCGGCGCCCCGGTGGAGTCACCGGGCCTACAGGCGGGCGTCGCGACCACCCTTGGGCACGTGGTAGATGTCGCGGATCATGTCGGCGTACTTCTCGGCGATCACGTGGCGCTTCAGCTTGAGCGTGCTGGTGAGTTCGTCGCCCACCTCGAAGGGCTTCGGGAGGATGCGCCAGTCGTGCACCATCTCGAAATGGCGGAAGCCGGTGGCGCCACACACCTGGGCCTTGATCTCGGCGTTGAGGAGGCGCTCGGCCACCGGGCAGCGACCGAGTTCCTCGATCGACGCCGCCGCGACCCCGGTGTCCTTGAACCGCTCGAGGTCGGTGACGATGAGCGCCGCCAGGTGTTTCTGGTCCTGGCCGACGACCATGCACTGCTGGATGAAGCGCGATTCGCAGAGCTTGTTCTCGATCGGCAGCGGCTCGACGTTCTCGCCGGAGAGAAGGACGATCGTCTCCTTGCAGCGGCCGATGATCTTGAGGCAGTCGTTGAAGGTCATCAGGCCGATGTCGCCGGTGGCGAGCCAGCCGTCCTTGAGCACGCGGGCGGTGAGTTCGGTCTCCTTGTAGTAGCCGGGCGTCACCTGCGGGCCACGCGCGTGGATCTCGCCCTTGAGCCCGCGCCCGAGGTCCGGACGCGACGGGTCGGGATACAGGATACGCCCGGTGCCGATCTCGACGATGCGCACCTCGGTCTCCGGCCAGATCGGGCCGACCGTGCCGATGATGCGCTTCTTCCAGGTGCGCACCGCGATGACCGGACAAGACTCGGTCATGCCGTAGCCCTCGAGCACGGGCAGCCCGATGTAGTTGAAAAACTCATCCACGTGCTGCGGCAGCGCGCCGCCGCCGGAGATCGTCCCGCGAAACCGTCCGCCGAGGATGTCGCGCAGCTTGCGCGTGACCAGCCCGTCCATGATCAGGTAGGGCGCGAGCAGGGCGACGTAGACCACGCAGTAGCCCAGGCCGATGGCGGCGGAGTACCACCACTTCCGGCCCACCAGGTCGATGCGCCGGCCCTCGATGAAGTAGGCGGCGTGGCGCAGGTGCCGGGAGAAGAAATACGCCGTGCGGAACATGCCGCGCCGAAGCGGGCCGCACTGGCGGACGTTGTGCAGGATCTTTTGATACAGGCTCTCCCACAGGCGCGGCGCCGAGGCCATGAGCGTGGGTTTCACCGACTTCAGGTCGTCGGCGATCGTCCGCACGCTCGTGTACCAGGTGGAGCAGCCGTTGGCCACGGACACCATCATGGCGATGCGCTCGTAGATGTGCCAGATGGGCAGCATGGAGAGGAGGCGGTCGCGCGTGGTGAGTTCGATGGGCAGGTTGCGGATCTGCGACATCATGTTCGAGTGCATGAGCCGCACGCCCTTGGGCCGGCCGGTCGTGCCGGAGGTGTAGATGAGGGTGAACGTGTCCTCGGGACGGACGCCGGCGATGCGCTCCTCGACGCGTCGGTCGCCGGCGGCGCGCAGGGCGCGCCCGCGTTCGACGAGGTCCCACAGGCCGAGCGTGCCCTCGGGCCGTTCGGCCGCGCGGTCCATCATGATCACGGTCTCGACGCGCGGGAGCCGGGCCCGGCAGCGCTCGAACTTGCGCCACATGGCCGCGTGCTCGATGAAGACGACACGCACGTCGGCGTGGTCGAGGATGTATTCGATCTCGGCCTGCGTGACGTCGGTGCCGCGGGGAACATCGGCCGCCCCGGTGAGCAGGATCGCGTAGTCGGCCAGGGCCCACTCCAGGCGGTTGTCCGCGAGGATGGCGACGTGTTCGCGCGCCTGCACGCCGAGGTCGGCCAGTGCCGTGGCGAGATCGAGGCCGAGGCCGTACATCTCCCGGAAACTGACCGCGCCGTAGGTGCCGTCTGGATTGCGTGGGCAGAACGCCGGGTGGTCGCCGAAAATCTCGGACGCCAGCCGGTAGACCTCGACGAGGGAACGGGCCTCCCGGATGGCCTGGGTAGATACCATTACATGAACGGGGTTGGAGAGCTGCCCCGAGCCTTGTCCAGTCGGGCAGCGGACTGCAAGTCGGTCCCATGTCGAAATCACCTGATCCGCACGGGCGTTTGAGACTGGCGCGCGTGCGCGGCCCGGCGACACACTGCCGGGGTCGTCGCCATGCCCTTCGACCGCACCGCCACCCTCGCTCACGTGCGCGCGCAGCCTGAGATCCCGGTGCTGATCATCGGCGGCGGGATCAACGGCGCGGGTGTCCTGCGCGAACTCGCGCTCCAGGGAGTGGATGCGCTGCTGGTCGAGCGCGGCGACTTCGCCGGCGGCGCGACCGCGGCCTCGTCGCGCATGATCCACGGCGGCCTGCGCTACCTCGAGAACGGCGAGTTCCGCCTCGTGCGCGAGGCGTTGCGCGAACGCGATCTTCTGCTGAAAAACGCCCCGCACGCCGTGCGCCCGCTGCCCACGGTGATCCCGCTCTTCACACGCGCCACGGGCTTCGTCAATGCGGCGCTGCGCTTCGTCGGCCTGAGCACGCGGCCGACGCGGCGAGGCGAATGGCTCGTGCGCGCGGGCCTGCGGATGTATGAACGGTATGCGGGCACCGAGCACGCCCTCCCCCACCATCGTCTCCAATCCGGCGACGAGGCCCGGCGCGATCGCCCGCTTCTCCACCCTGCGGCTCGCGCGATCGCGACCTACTTCGACGCATGGAATCCGCTGCCGGAGCGCCTCTGCCTCGAGGTGCTCGACGACGCCACGCGCCAGCACGCCGGCGCCCGCGCGCTCAACTACGTCAGCGTCACGGGGTCGGCGCCAGAAGGCACGGTGGTGCTGTGCGACGAAGGGACCGGTGAAAGGCTCCCGCTTCGCCCGCGCGTGGTCATCAATGCCACCGGCGCCTGGATCGATGCGACCGACGGAGCCCTCGGTGAGCGCACGGCCTGGATAGGCGGCACGAAGGGCTCACATATCGTCGTCGATCACCCCGAACTCTACGCGCAGCTCGGGGGCAGCGAGATTTTCTACGAAAATGCCGACGGCCGCATTTGCCTGATCCTGCCGGTCAACGGCCGCGTGCTCATCGGCGCGACGGACATCCGCGTCGACGATCCCGACGCCGCCCGCTGCGACGACGACGAGGTCGCCTACCTGCTCGGCGCCGTGCGCCAGGTCTTCCCTTCCCTTCGCCTCGAGCCCGCACACATCCTCGCCCGCCTCTGCGGCGTGCGCCCGCTGCCGCGTAGTGGACACGCGGCGACCGGCCGCATCTCGCGCGACCACGCGTTGCGCGAAATCCCGCCGGCCGGCGACCGCACCTTCACCACGCTCGTGCTCGTCGGCGGCAAATGGACGACCTTCCGCGCCTTCGCCGCCCAGGCGGCCGACCGCGCCCTCGCCCTGCTCGGCCGGCAGCGCCGCATCTCCTCGGAGGACCTGGTGATCGGCGGCGGCCGGGATTTCCCGCACGGCGCCTCGACGCAGGACATGTGGTTCGCGCGCCACGCCGCGCGCACCGGCGTCGACCGCGCCATCATCGCCCGGCTCTTCGAGCGCCATGGCACGACCGCGGCCCGCATCGCCGCCCACATGGCCGCGATGCCGCGCGAGTCCCGGGCGTTTGACTCGATCGGCCCGTGCTTCGCCGGCGAGCTCGACTGGATCGCGCGCGAGGAGGCCGTCGTCCACCTCGACGACCTGGTGCTGCGCCGCACGCCGCTGGCGCTCTTCGGCTTCCTCGACGCGACGCGGCTGCAGCGTGCGGGAACCATCGCGGCGGCCGCGCTGGCCTGGGACGCCGGCCGCACGCAGCACGAGGTTGACCGCTGCGCCCGGCTGCTGCGCGAACGCCACGGGATCGACCTCACCCGCTCGATCGAGTCACCCCGCCGCCACGCCTGAGATTGCGCGACCTTTGTGCAACGCCGCCCTTTCGGCCTCGCCGCGCATCGGTCGTCACGCCAGCCTCAACACGTTTCCTCACCCTCATGAAAAAATACATCGTCGAGTTCATCGGTGCGTTCTTCCTGATCCTCACCATCGGTTGCACGGTCATCGCTCCCGGCGCCGGCGACATGGCCCCGCTCGCCATCGGCTCCGCGCTCGCAGTCATGATCTTCGCGGGCGGCCACATCTCGGGTGCCCACTACAACCCGGCGGTCACGCTCGCCGTGACGCTGCGCGGCAAATGCACCTGGGCCGACGCGACCGGGTACTGGGTCGCGCAGATCCTTGCCGCCATCGTTGCCGCCGTGTGTGTGAAGTTCCTGAAGGGCGCCACGGCGATGGCCGCCGTCACCGCCATGACGCCGAACGTGCCGCAAGCGCTCCTCGCCGAGTTCCTCTACACCTTCGCGCTCTGCTTCATGGTCCTCAATGTCGCCACCGCAAAGGGCACCGCGGGCAACTCCTTCTACGGGCTCGCCATCGGCTTCACCGTGTTGATCGGCGCCTACTCCGTGGGCGGCATCTCGGGCGGCGCGTTCAATCCCGCCGTCGCCGTCGGCATTTCGATCCTCGGCCTTTCCGCCTGGGCCAACATCTGGATCTTCCTCGTCGCCAATCTCGCGGCCGGAGTCGTGGCCGCGCTCGTCTTCAAGGCGACCAACGCCGCGGACGACGTCTGATCGTTGTTTTCTCCCCGGGGCCGGCGCGACCCGCCGGCCCTTTTTCATTTCTCGAAACCATGGACTGTCGCCCGGGCTGCGGCGCGTGCTGTATCGCGCCCTCGATCACCTCGCCGATCCCCGGCATGCCGCACGGCAAGCCGGCGAATTTCCCGTGCGTGCAGCTCCTTCCCGACATGCGCTGCGCGCTCTTCGGCAAACCGGAGCGGCCGGGGTTTTGTGTCGGCCTGCAGCCGTCGCCGGAGATGTGCGGGACCGACGCGGCCGATGCGATGCACCGACTCGTGCGCCTGGAGGAACTCACGCGCCCGGACGCGGACTCCACGGCGTGACGCCTCACGAGCGCGTGTCGAGCTGCGCGAGGGCATCGATCGCCCGTTGCCGCGCGGCGGCGTCGTAGATGGCCACGGCCGGCAGCTTCAGGCTGAGCTCCCACTGCGCGCGCGCCTCGGCGCTGCGCCCGACCTTTTCGTAGGCGAGCCCCAGCTCGACCCGGTGCGCGAGGGCTTCGGGCTCGAGTTCGACCGCGCGCTCGAGCAGCCGCAGGCCTTCCTCGCGCGAGGCCTTGGGCAGGCCGCCGTAGAGCACCGCGACGACCGCGCGCCGCGCCGAACCGAGGGCCGCCATCTCGAGGTGCCAGCGCCCGAGCACATGGCAGGCCCACGCGTAGCCGGGATCCAGCGTCATCGCCTCCTCCGCGTGATGCCGGATGCGCCGGGCGTATTCGACCTTATCGGACACCCCTCCGTAAGCGGCGAGTCGCCCGTAGAGAATCGCGAGGGACAGGCGATTGACGGCTGAAGAAGGATCGAGTTCCGCCGCGCGGTGCGCGTAGCGCAGTGCCTCCTCGACGCGCGCGCGGCCCTGCTCCGCGTCTGCCGCCAGGAAGAGCGAGTCGCTGAGCTGCTGTGCCATCTTCTGCAGGACAAACGGATCGTCAGGCCGCAGCCGATCGGCCGCGCGATAGTGTTCGAGCGCGGCCTGTGGATCGTGCCGACGCTCGGCCTCAGCCCCGTGCGCGAGGGCGCGGGCGAAGGCGTCGCCCGCGTCCGCGGCCCGCCCAGGCATCAGCGCCGTCGCCATCGCCAGCACCACGATGAGCATACGCAGCGTGTCCATGGCCAGTGGTCGGAGGACGCTCACGCGCCGGACTCAGCCCGCCGGCCGCGACGCCTTCTCGAACAGGTAGTGGCTCACGATCCACTCGTTGCCCTGGTTGAACCCCCAGAGCTCGGCACAGCTCATGAAGAACACGCGCCAGTAGGCCCACCACTTCTTCGCGTTCTCGGCGCCGTAGGTCTCGGCAAAGACCGTCATGATCTTCTCGCGGTTGCGATCCATGTTGCGCAGCCAGTGCTCGGCCGTGCGCCGGTAGTGGGAGCCGTTGACCTTCCAGTCCAGGACCAGGTTCAGGTCGTCCTGAAAACGCGTGAGCAGGTCGTGCGAAGGCATCTGCCCGCCGGTGAAGAAGTGCCGCGCCATCCAGTCGCCCGGCCCCTTGGACTCGAAATGATAGGCGAAACGCTGGTGCGTGAAGATGTGCACGAAGAGCAGGCCCGCCGGGCGCAGCCAGCGCGCGACGTTGGCGAGCAGGCGCTGGTAGTTCTTCATGTGCTCGAACATCTCGATCGAGACCACGCGATCGAATGCCGCCTCGCCGATGTCGAAGACGTTCATGTCGCAGGTCAGCACCTTGATGTTGCCCAGGCCGCGCATGCGCGCCTGGGCCTCGATCCACTGCCGCTGGGTCGCGCTGTTGGACACGGCCGTGATCCGCGCGGCGGGAAACTTCTCGGCCAGATAGAGCGAGAGCGAACCCCACCCGCAGCCGAGCTCGAGGATGTCCTGCCCGTCCACGATCTGGGCCCGCTGCACGTAGAGCGCGAGCATGCGCTCCTCCGCCTCGTCGAGGGTCTCCTCTCCCGTCGGGAAGAGGCAGGCCGAGTATTTGAGCCGCTTGCCCAGGCACAGCCGGTAGAACACCGCGGGCACCTCGTAGTGCTGCTCGTTGGCCGCGTGGGTGCTCTCGGCGATCGGCCGGCGCCGGAGGTCCTCGGCATAATCCTCGAGGTGACGGCGCAGCGCCTCGTCGTCGGGCCGCGCCTCTTCGGCGATGCGCTGGTGCAACAGTCGGCGGATGCCGGCGCGGATGACCCAGTCGGGGAGGATGTCTTTCTCAAGGAGCGTGTCGATCATGGTGGGAGGGCGGAGCCGGTTGGCGTGTTTGTCTCAGGTGGATGAAGCCGGGATCGCGCGGGCGCGCGGTGGCCAGGGAATGAATACACTCGTGGAGCGCTGGTAGCGGCGGTAGGCCTCGCCCTTCGAGCGCACGGCCTGCTCCTCGGTCGCGGGAATGCCGGTCACGCGCAGCAGCAGGAAGAGGATCGTCGCGGGCGCGATCAGCCCGAGCCATCCCGCCGGGGCCGGGAGCGCGATGAGCGCGAACGCCACCCAGACCAGCCACTCGAAGAAGTAGTTCGGGTGCCGGCTCCAGCCCCACAGGCCGCGCGTGCACACGGCGCCGCGGTTGGCCGGGTCGCGCTTGAAGGCCGCGAGCTGCGCGTCGGCGGCGGATTCGCCCGCGATCGCGGCGAGGAAGACCACGATACCCGCGATCTCGAGCGGATGAAACGCCGAGTCGACGTGCCGCATGGCGAGGAGGAAGGGCAGGCCGAGGATGAAGACCGACAGGGCCTGCAGCTGGAAGAACCCGAACATCGTCGCATGGAAGCGCCGGCTCCAGTTCTCGCGCATGCGCCGGTAGCGCCCGTCCTCCTCGGGATGGTGGGCAGCCACGCGACGCCAGAGGTGCGTGCCGAGCCGCGCGCTCCACGCGACCACCAGAACGGCCACGACCGCCCGGCGCGGAAGCCAGCCGTCGCCGAGAAACGCATACGCCATGGCGAGCAGGCCGAACGCGTAGCTCCATGCGACGTCGACGATGCCGTAGTTGTCGATCCGCCGTGCGAGAACGTAGATGCCGGCGAACGCGGCGCAGAGCCCGGCGAGCGCGAGGAGGCTGATGGCCGTCGCGTTCATGCGAGCAGATACACGCCGGTGGCACCCGCGACGAGCGCGCCGGGGAGCACGAGATGGCCGGGATTGCGGCGCATGAACACCGGCGCCAGGTCGTCGCCAGGCTTCAGCGCGAAGAGCTCGCGCAGGAAATAGACGGCCATCGCGATGTTGCCGAGGGCGAGCACGGCGAGGAGCCAGAGGGCTCGCGCCGCGCCGCCCTGCTCCTTCCACGCCGCCCAAACGTAGAACGTGACGAACGCCCAGTAGGCGTCGACCAGCGTCGCGATGAACCACGGGTGCGTGAACACCTCGCGCGGGATCGAGAAGAGCGGGCACTGCCAGCTCGCCCAGCTCGTGACGGCGAGCATCGTGCCGAGCACGACGAGAAAGAGGATGCGGAGGGTCCAGATCATCGGAGCGTCAGGTAGTGCGAGGCCTCAGGTCGAGCCGTGGGGACGACGAGCCTACGGGTGCGGCTCGGCCAGAGGCCTCGCCCTACCCGCGGAATTGATCGCCTCCAGGACATGGTGCGCCACGGTGCCACGCTCAGAGCGCGAGATTGTTTGCCCGGGTGTGCAGCGTGTGCACGACCGAGATGTTGCGCATGGCGAAGGCGGCCTCGCAGTACTGCAGGTAGTAGTCCCACTTGCGCAGGAAGCGGTCGTCGAACCCGAGCGCGCGGACCTCGGGGTGGCGCCCCGCGAGGTTCTCGCGCCAGCGGCGCAGCGTGCGGGCGTAGTCGTGGCCGAGGTCGGAGACGTGGTTGACCACGAGGCCGCCGGCGCGCGCGAGCAGGTCGTTGACGCGGTTGAGCGAGAGCAGGAGCGAGCCGGGGAAGATGTGCTTCTGGATGAAGTCCACCCCCGTGCGGAACTCCTCGTATCGGGAATCCGGGCACGTGATGAACTGCAACGCGAGCAGCCCCTGCGGCTCGAGCACCCGGGCCACCGCGCGGCAGAAGTCCGGCACGTAGCGGTGCCCGAGCGCCTCCATCATCTCGATCGAGACGATCTTGTCATACCGGCCGGTCACGTCGCGGAAATCGCGCAGCTGCACGTCGACGCGGTCGGACACGCCCGCCGCCTGCACGCGGTCCCAGGCG
>JACSRI010000245.1 GCA_014879845.1 Opitutaceae bacterium | reverse complement strand
GATCGCGACGGCCGGCCCACCCCGATCCTCGAGGGGCTGTTCGCGAAGTAAGTCGCGCCCAAAAGCCCCGCTACTCGCCCGGGCCTCCCGGCCATAAGCGCCGGTGAGGCCTTTTTCGCGCCCGACGCGCGCGGGCCTTTTCCTTTGCCCCGCCCTCACCCCGTCCCTTAGTCCCTCACTCCCTTTTCCTCACCGTTCGCCATGCCCACCATCCTCTACACCAAGACCGACGAAGCGCCCGCCCTCGCCACCTACTCGTTCCTGCCCATCGTGCAGGCCTTCACCCGGCAGGCGGGCATCGCAGTCGAGACGCGCGACATCTCGCTCGCCGGGCGCATCCTCGCGGTGTTTTCCGATCTGCTTCCCTCCAGCCAGAAGGTGCCCGATGCGCTCGCCGAGCTCGGTGCGCTCACGCTCAAGCCGGAAGCGAACATCATCAAGCTGCCGAACATCTCCGCCTCCGTCCCGCAGCTGAAGGAGGCGATCGCCGAACTCCAGGCGAAGGGCTACGCGCTCCCCGACTATCCCGAGGCGCCGAAGTCCGAGGCCGAGAAGGATGCGAAGGCGCGCTATGACCGAGTCAAGGGCTCGGCCGTGAACCCCGTCCTGCGCGAGGGCAACTCCGACCGCCGCGCGCCCAAAGCGGTGAAGGACTACGCGAGGAAACACCCGCACAGCATGGGCGCCTGGAGCGCCGCCTCGAAGACCACCGTCGCGACGATGGGCGCGAACGACTTCTTCTCCAACGAGAAGTCCGTCACCGTCCCGGCCGCCACGACCGTGCGTATCGAGCATGTGGGCACGGACGGCAGGGTCACCGTCCTCAAGGACAAGACCACGCTGAAGGCCGGCGAGATCCTCGATGGCACGTTCATGAGCAAGAAGGCGCTCGTCGCCTTCTACGAGCAGCAGGTGGCCAGGGCGCGCGCCGACGGCGTGCTCTTCTCGCTCCACCTCAAGGCCACGATGATGAAGGTCTCCGACCCCATCCTCTTCGGCCACGCCGTGCGCGTGTTCTTCAAGGACCTGCTCGCCAAGCACGCCGCCACCTTCGCCGAGCTCGGCGTCGACCTGAACAACGGCTTCGGCGATCTCGTGGAGAAACTCGCGAAGCTGCCCGCCGAGGCGAGAGCCGCGATCGAGGCGGACATCCAGGCCGCCTACGCCGCCGGCCCGGCCATCGCCATGGTCAACTCCGACCAGGGCATCACCAACCTCCACGTGCCCAGCGACGTGATCGTCGACGCCTCCATGCCCGCGATGATCCGCGCCGGCGGCAAGATGTACGACCGCCAGGGCAGACTCGCCGACACCCTCGCCGTCATCCCTGACAGCTGCTACGCCGGCATCTACCAGGCCACGGTCGAGTTCTGCAAAAGGCACGGTGCGCTCGACCCGAAGACCATGGGTTCGGTCCCCAACGTCGGACTGATGGCCCAGGCGGCCGAGGAGTACGGCTCGCACAACAAGACCTTCCAGATCGCGGCCCGCGGCACGGTCCGCGTCGTCGACGACTCCGGCAAGACACTCATCGAGCACGCCGTGGACGAAGGCGACATCTGGCGCGCCTGCCAGACCAAGGACGCCGCCGTGCAGGACTGGGTGAAGCTCGCGGTCAACCGTGCCCGACTCTCGAATACGCCCGCCGTCTTCTGGCTCGATGAGAAACGCGCGCACGACGCGCAGGTCATCGCCAAGGTGAAGGCCTGCCTCGCCCGGCACGACACCGCCGGACTCGACATCCGCATCCTGCCGCCGGCGGCTGCCTGCCAGTTCACCCTCGAGCGCATCAAGGCCGGCCTCGACACGATCAGCGTCACCGGCAACGTGCTGCGCGACTACCTCACCGACCTGTTCCCGATCCTCGAGGTCGGCACCTCGGCCAAGATGCTCTCGATCGTCCCGCTCATGAATGGCGGCGGCCTCTTCGAGACCGGCGCGGGCGGCTCCGCCCCGAAGCACGTCGAGCAGTTCCTCCAGGAGAACTACCTGCGCTGGGACAGCCTGGGCGAGTTCTTCGCCCTCGCCGCCTCGCTCGAGCACCTGAGCATCGTGGAGAAACACGCGAAGGCCAAGGTCCTTGCTGACACGCTCGATACAGCCAACGGCAAGTTCCTCGAGACCGACAAGTCACCCGGCCGCAAGCTCGGCACGATCGACAACCGCGGCAGCCATTTCTACCTCTGCCTCTACTGGGCGCAGGCCCTCGCGACGCAGACCCCCGACGCCGAACTCGCGAAGGTGTTCGCGCCTGTCGCCGAAAAGCTCGCCGCCGCCGAGAAACAAGTCGTGAGTGAACTCCTCGCCGTCCAGGGCAAGCCCGCCGACGTCGGCGGCTATTACGCCCCAGACGATGCGAAGGCGTCGGCCGCGCTGCGCCCGAGCGCGACATTCAACGCGATCCTCGCGACGCTCTGAGCGCGGGACGCGGTCGTGCCGAAAAAGCCGGACCTCGGGGTCCGGCTTTTTTCATCGCCTCAAAGCGCCATCGCCGTCGCGGGCGGCACGTAGGCCTTGCGCGCCTTGCGAACGCGGGCGTGATTCTCGTCGGCCCAGCGGATCAGCGGTTTCACTTTTGCCAGCAGGGATCCTCCCAGGTCCGTGAGGGTGTACTCCACCTTGGGCGGCACCGTCGGATGGACCTTGCGCGTCACGTAGCCGTCGCGCTCGAGCGTGCGCAGGGTCTGCGCCAGCATGCGCTGCGATATGTCCCCGATCGCACGCTTCAGCTCGGTGAAGCGCAGCGTTCCACCCTCGAGCGCCGCAAGCGTGAGCAGGCTCCAGCGGTCGCCGATGCAATCGAGCACGTCACGCACCGGACAGCGTTCGTCCTGGCCGGATCCGGGCGCGACCGGGGAAAGGGAGAGTTTTGCGCTCATGGTCGGGTCGGTTACCGGGGAGTAACCAGGTGACAAAAAGAACCCCTCTTGTGTGCGGGCAGCTTAATCGGTATTCTTTCGTAACCAAAGGCCATTTGTGAACCGAGACAAGCTCGGAGTCGGGCCGGGCTCACTTCACATCCACAACCAAAACCTCACCATGATCGCCATCACCGCCGCCACCGGCCAGTTCGGCCAGCTCGCCGTCGAGCAGCTCCTTGAGAAAGTCCCTGCGACGCAGGTCGTCGCCGTCGTCCGCGATCCCGCGAAAGCCTCCGCTCTGGCCGCCCGCGGCGTCGCGGTGCGCACCGCGAGCTACGACGATCCTGCGGCGCTGCAGGCGGCGTTCGCCGGCGTCGAGAAGGTGCTGCTCATCTCGGGCACGGATTTCGGCCGGCGCGCGCAACAGCACGCCAACGTGATCGACGCAGCCCGTCGCGCGGGCGCGAGGCTCATCGTCTACACGAGCCTGCTTCGCGCCGACACCACGCCACTGAACCTGGGTCCGGAACACGCGGCGACCGAGGCGACGCTCAAGACCTCCTCGGTCCCTTTCGTCATCCTGCGCAACGGCTGGTACCATGAGAACTACACCGCCTCCGTGCCCGCGGCTCTTGCGCACAACGCCTTCGTCGGGAGCGCCGGCCATGGCCGGATCGCCTCCGCCGCGCGAGCGGACTACGCGGCTGCGGCAGTCGTCGCGCTCACCGACGGAGCGAAGGTGGGCAGCACCTACGAACTGGCTGGCGACGCCGCCTACACACTCGTCGAGTTCGCCGCCGAACTCTCGCGCCAGACCGGCAAACCCATCCCTTACGTCGATCTACCGGAAGCTGAATACGCCGGAATTCTCCTCAAGGCCGGCCTGCCCCCACCCCTCGCCCAGGGCCTCGCCAGCTGGGACGTCGGAGCCGCGCAGGGCGCGCTCCTCGACGAGGGTCGTGCGTTGAGTCGCCTCATCGGACGCCCGACCACGCCCATCGCCGACGCCATCGCGAGAGCGCTGCACGCGCACTGAAGTCCGCCTTGTCGCACTCGGCGCGGCCACTACCAGCCCGACAAAGCCAAGGCCGCCGCCGCGCTGCGCCCGAGCGCGACGTTCAACGCGATCCACGCGACGCTGTGAAGGTCGGGAGGTAGCCGCAGCGGTTTGGCCGTGAACGCGCCGCGGCTTTCGGCTTCACTCGGCGCGACTCCATGAACGCGTCTTCCGTCTTCTCCTCACGCCTTCGCTTCTTCGGCCTGCTGCTCGCGTGCGCCATGCTGGCCGCGTGCTCGACCGCACCCTCGGGCACGGCCACGAAAACCTCGGTGCCGGCCGACGTCACAATTGCGGCCAACGATCCCGCCGTCCGTCTGAGCGGCCGCAGCGAAGGCGCCGGCACCGAGCGCGTGACCTTCGGCTGGAGCGGCGCACGCATGCGTCTGCGCTTCACGGGCTCGGCCTCGGTCGCCGTGCGCCTCGAGGACGAGTCGACCAACAACTACGCCGCGGTCTGGATCGACGGCGTGGCCCAGCCGAAGTTTCGCCTCGATGCCGCCGACGGGATCTACCGCCTCGCCGACGACTTGAGCGACGGCGAGCACACGGTCGAGGTGGTCCGGCTGACTGAAGGCCATGTCGGCCTCACGCACTTCCGCGGCTTCGTCCTCGCTGCCGGCGGCACACCGCTCCCGTGGCGCGAGACGCACGCGCGACGCATCGAGTTCATCGGCGATTCGATCACCTGCGGCTACGGGGTCGAGGTCGATGATCCGAAGCTGCACTTCGAGCCCGCGACGGAAAACTTCTGCCTCGGCTATTCCGGCCTGACCGCACGCACCCTCGACGCCGACTACGTCGTCGTCTCGCGCTCCGGCATCGGCATGGTGCGCAACTACGACGGCCCGCGCGACGGCATCCCCGGCGACGCCGTGCCCGCGGCCTACGGGCGCTCGCTGTTTCTGCGCCCGGATAGTGCGTGGGATTTCAGCCGCTTCACGCCCGACGTGGTCTGCGTGAATCTCGGGACAAACGACTTCAGCACGAGCGGCGTGAACGTCGACCTCTTCGTCGCGACCTATCGCACGTTTGTCGAGCAGCTCCTCGCCCGCTACCCGAAGGCGCAGCTCGTGATGCTGCAGGGCCCGATGAATACGAGCCCCGAGCTGCGCGCCGCACTCGATCGCGTGCGCGCCCAGCTGAGCCCGGAGGTGGCACCGCGCGTTCACTTCCTCGCGCTGACCGCGCAAGGCAGCGTCGGCCTCGGCGCCGACTATCACCCGAATCGCGCGCAGTCGGAGATCAACGCCCGCGAACTCACGACCTACCTGCGCGAGCTCATGGGCTGGAAGTGACCGGCACTCAGGACGGCGTCGCGCAGGGTCTACGCGGCGGGCCGGCGCGATTTCTGGCTCGTGCACAGGTGCGACCTAGCTTGGCTGGTGCGCGATGGAACTGCGCCATCTCCGTGCCTTTCTCGCCGTCGCCGAGCGTCTGAGTTTTTCGCAGGCAGCCGTCGCCTTGCACATCACCCAGCCGGCATTGAGCCGCCAGGTTCGCGACCTGGAGGACGAGCTGGGGTGCACGCTGTTCGAACGCCGACCGAACGGCATCCTTCTCTCGCCCGATGGCGAGGCGTTGCGGGAGCGAGCGACGCGCCTCGTGGCGAGCGCCGACGAACTCACGCGCACCATGCAGGCCCGCGGTCGCGGCCACCCCTCGATCGTCCGCGTCGCCCACTTCGGGACATTTCTTGCGCTCTACATCACACCGTTCCTTCAGCAGCTGCACCAGCGCCACCCGCGCTGGCACGTCCAGCTGGTCGAGCTGCCGCCGGCGCAGGCGCTCCAGCGCCTCGCCTCGGGCGAGGTCGACGCCGCCGCGACCGGTCGCCCCGAGCCCGCGCGGCTCGCCGGCTTGGAGACGCGCGTGATCTGGACGCAGTCGCCCCTGATCGCCCTTCCGGCCGGCCATGCGCTGGCCAAGCGCCGCAAACTTCGCCTGCGCGACCTGGCGAAGGAAAAGCTGCTCGTCTGGGACGAGGAGCAGTTTCCCGGCTTCGGGGCGCCGTTTCTCGACGCCTGCCGTCAGGCCGGCTTCGAGCCTCGGGTCGCCCGGATCGTCGACGACCTCGCCAGCGCGCTCTCGCTCGTCGCGCGCGAGCAGGCCGTGACCTACGTGGGCCGGCTCGCGGGGCAGGTGCCGACACCCGGCATCTCCCTCCTGCCGCTCGCGGACGGCGAGCTCGACATGCCCACGCTACTAGTGTGGCGCACCGACTCGCCCGCCGCGGCGATCATCGAGGAACTGGCCGGCCGGCTGGCCGCGCAACCGCCCGCCCTGCGTCAGTGAGGAACGGAAGGCGCGTCCATGAACACGGCATTGCCCCGCGTGGCCGCCAGGCGCAGCGCCTTGAGCGGCTCGTATTCCGGCGACTGATACCATCGCCGCGCCTCCGCGAGCGAAGGGAACTCCAGCATGACCGGAAACGCGGGCTGCCAGTGCCCCTCCACGACTTCGAGCGGACCGCCGATGACGACATAACGGCCGCCATACTGGTGCACGGTGGCGACAACTCCGGCGCGGTAGGCTTCCATCTTCTCCGCATCAGTGACCTCGAGGATGTCGAAAAAACAATAGGCAGACATGGTGGTGGGTGTTGGGTTGGATGCGGTGGATGACAACTCGTGGCGCGCACCTCAGGGCGTCGGCCCGAGGCTGCGCAGGTAGGCGACCACGGCGGCGGCCTCCTGTTCGCTGAGATGAAACGCGGGCATGGGCGGAAGCGGCGCGGTGCCGTCCCGCCGCGCTCCCGTCGTCAAGAGCGCCACCACCTCCGCATCGCTCCGGCCTGGGAGACCGGCGAGCGGCGGCGCCACCGGCGCCCACGGCATGGGCACGACGGGATTGAAACCGATCGGTGCGCCACCGAGCCAGCGCGCACGGTCGAACCCGCCCGTGCCGAGCCTCGGAGAGTGGCAGTCTCCACAGAGCGCGACATTGGTGACGAGGTGCCGTCCCTGGGCGAGGAGTTCTTCAGGTGATTGCGTCCGGGCCAGGGCGGGCCGGGTCTGGACGGCGATGCAGATGAGGCCGGCTGCGCCCGCGACGATCGGAACGACGAGCAAAGTGTTTTTCATACGCGTGGTCGATTGATGGGCTCCGAGAGTATCAGCGGCGCGCACCGTCGCCCAATGCCGTGTCGACATGCGGCCATGCCGCCGAGGCATGGCCTCGCGCCAGCATGGGATCACGCTCGCAGACTGGAGACACCTTCGACGGGGCGCGGCCACCGCGACGCACGCCGCGCGGCTCGCACCCCGACCGCACCGCTGGCGGCGGGCCGCGCTACTCCAGCTTGAGCAAGAGCAGCAAGTCCGCCCGCGAAGCACGCCTCGCGGGGGACCAACCCGCTGCCACTGCCGCGACGATGCCGACTGCCGCCGCGATCGCACCCACGAGCAGGTCCGGTCGCGCCGGCAAAAATGAAGCAACCACCGGGATGAGCGGCAGGAGGAAGACGAGCGCCAGTCCGACCGCGGCGCCGGTCGCGCCGAGCTTGGCTGCATCGACCAGCACAGCACGTCGGATCATCCATGGGTCCGCGCCGATCGCGATGCGCAGGGCGAGTTCGCGCTGGCGCAGCGTGATCAGGTAGCCGAGCGAGGCCGCCACCCCCGCGGCCGCGAGCAGGATTGCGACGGTGGCAAAGCTCGTGGCGATCTTCGTCGCCGCGCGCGACTGCCCGAGATCGTCGACCACCCGCTCATCCAGCGTCTTCCAATTCTGAAAAACGATGCCGGGCTCGAGGCGTGCAAACGCGGCCTGCACCTGCTGACGCACGGCAGGGATCGCCCCCTGCACGCGCAGCGCGAGAAATCCCATGCGCCAACTCGCCGCCTGCGCAGCTGGCAGGTAGAAGACGGCAGGCGACTGCGTCCGGATCCCGTTCACTTTGGCGTCGGCCACGACCCCCACGATGGTGAAGTCGTTTTCGGATGCCTGCGGACCGTGACCGAAGCGCTGCCCGATCACGTCGTGATCGCCAAAGACCTCGCGCGCGAAGGCGGCGCTGACGACCGCGACTCTCGGGGTGTTCTCGCGATCATCGACCGAGAGGTCGCGGCCCGCCAGGAGCGTCATGCCCACGACCTGGAAGTAGCCCGGCCGGACGACATCCGTCTGGAAGTGCTCGGAGTTGCCCTGTGCCTGCGGGTCGCGAAAGAAGACGGCTGAGCGCGAGATGCTCCCATTGAGAATCCCACTGGAGGAAAAGCCCACGTCGACGACGCCCGGCACGGCGCGCGCCGCCTGATCGAGCCGATCGACCAGCGACACATAGTCCTTCTGCACATAACCCGCGGAGCGCGGATCGAACCCCGCACTCAGCACACTCGTCCGCGCGAAACCAGGATCGTCGGCCAGCGTGCGCGCGATTTCCGTGCCCAGCGTGGTGGCGACCGCGACGAGCACCACCGCCAGCGCGAGCTGCGCCCCGACGAGCGCACGCCCGATGCGTCCCGCAGCTCCCCGCAGGCCACCGTGTCCAGCGAGAGCCGTGAGCGGCTCCAATCTCGCGATGAGCAGCGCCGGCCCCAACCCGCACATCGCCGCACAGACGAGGACCAGCGCGCCGGAGATGATCAGCTGCGCCGCCGTGAAGGCAGACTCGGCAAGGGTTTGTCCCGGCAGCAGGAGGGATGTGAGGACCGGGGAGAGGCCGAGCGATAGCACCCATCCCGCGACAGCGCCGCCGGTGCAGAGCAGGAGCGCCTCCGCCACGGCCAGGCGACCGATGCGCCAGCGTCCCGATCCGAGGGCGAGGCGCACACCGAGTTCGCGATGCCGCGAGAGCGTGCGCACGAGCAGCAAGCCCGAGACGTTGGCGCAGGCGAGGATGAGCACGCTGCCCACGAGCACGCCGAGCAGGAGACCGGTCGGACGAAAGCTCGCCCGCAGTGAAGAAAATCCGCCCGGTGCCTCGATCAGGCGCAGCCGCCGGCGCTGCAGCTCCTCGCGCTCCGCCGGCGTGTCGAGGATCGGGAGGATCTGCTCGCGCTGCTGCCGAAAAGCCTCCTCGAGCGCAGCCTCCCCGCCACCGCGCGTGGCTCGTGGCAGCCGGGCCAGGATGTTCATCCAGCTCACGCGCTCCTCCCGGGTCCAGTCGGGGTCGTTGGGACGATCGTCGCCAGATATCGATGACGCATTGCCGCTGTGCCCGAGCGGCTTCTGCAGCGTGGCCGGCAGCCACAGGTCCGAGCGCCTCCCCAGCGTGGTCGCGGGAAACGTCGCCGGCAGCACGCCGACGATCGTCACCGACTGGCGGTTGACCCAGATCTCATGTCCGACTGCCGCTGCGGTCGAGCCATACTCGGCCACCGCCCAGGCCTCGGACACCACCACGACCGCGGGTGCGCCCGGTGCCTCGTCGCGCGTGCTGAGCAGGCGACCCGCGACCGGAGCCAGACGCAGCACATCGAAGAAATTTCCCGTCACGAGTTCCCCCGAGGTCCGGGCCGCCTGCCGCCCATCACGCTGCACCGTGAACCGGGCGATACCGGCAAAACCCGCCGCCTGCCCGCCGGCGAGATTCTCGTCGAAGCGCCGCGCCGTGCCGCAACTCACGAGCTCGGGCTGCGAGCCTTCGGGGTCCGTCACGAGAAACAGTTCCTCGGGCGACGGCACGGCGAAAGGCGCGTAGAGGATCGCCCGCGTCAGGCTGGTCAGCGCGCTCGCCGCGCCCAGCCCGATGGCCAGCACGGCGACCAAGCCGAGGCTGAACACCGGCCGACGGGACAACCCGCGCCATGCGTGCCGCACGTCGCGGACAAATTCGTCCACGGTCGGAAAGCCCGCGCGCTCGCGCAGGTCCTCGCGCGCCCGCGTGGCATTGCCGAACTCGCGCACCGCCGCCGCCCGGGCGTCCGCAGCCGAAAGCCCCCGCTCGCGGTAACGCGCCTCGAGCGCGTCGAGGTGCATCTGCATCTCCTCATCAAAGGCCGCCTCGATCTCGCGGCGGCGGAAGCTGTCTCGCAAACGGGCGAAGAGTTCGCGCATGGCGGTGTCCCTCCGGTTCCGACTCACGCACGCCCGGCGGACGCAGCGAGCACGCCGTCGACCGCAGCCGTCATGCGGCGCCAGTTGTCGATCTCCTCCGCGAGGCGCGTGCGCCCGCGGCGCGTGAGCTCGTAGAAGCGCGCACGGCGGTTGTTGTCACTCACGCCCCACGACGACGCGATGAAACCCTGCTGCTCGAGGCGCAGCAGCGCAGGATAAAGCGTGCCCTGATTCAGGCTGAGCACGTCGGCCGAGAGTTGCTCGATGCGGCGGGCGATGCCGTAGCCGTGCTGCGCGCCGAGACCGTCGAGGGTTTTGAGAATGAGGAGATCGAGAGTGCCCTGCAGGACCTCGAGGCGTGAAATGTCGCTCATGTTGACAATCAACATGAGCTCCTGTTGATTGTCAACAGGGACGAGCGGGAATCGTGCACTCGCGCCCGGCTCCTACCGCGTCCGGTCGTTGACGCCAGGGCGCGGGGCCGTTTGCTCGTCGGCCCATGACCGCATCCCGCTCCAGTCTCGAGCCACCGCTCCCACCCTCCTGGGTGATCCGGCGCGGGCGGTCGCGCATCCACGGCAGCGGGGTCTACGCGCGCGTGGCCATCCCTGCCGGCTACGTGATCATCGAATACCGTGGCGAGCGCATCACCAAGGCCGAGAGTCGCCGGCGCGAGATCGCGCGGCTCGAGCGCGTGCGCCGCGGTGGCGACGGCACGACCTACATCTTCCGGCTCAACGCGCGCCACGATCTCGACGGCCGGCGCGGCGGCAATCTCAGCAGATACATCAACCACTCCTGCGACCCCAATTGCCGGGCCGACAAGATCCGCGGGCACATCTTCATCATCGCCGAGCGCGACATCGCCCGCGGCGAGGAACTCAGCTTCGACTACGGGTACGGCTTCAGGCACTGGGAGCTGAACCCGTGCCGCTGCGGAGCCGCGGCCTGCGCCGGTTTCATCGTGGCCGCAGACCAGCGCTGGCGTCTGCTTCAGGCCCGCGCCAAGGCCGCACGCTCGGCTCGTCCACGCTAACCCTCATCCCGGCCCCCGGTTCGGTCGTCCGGCGGAAGGACGAGATTTCGAGCTGTCCCGGACGCCGGTCGTGACATTGAGTCGCGTCGACCGATGGCGCGCGACCCCTCCCCCCGCAGAAAATCCTGGCTCGCCTTCGCCGGCGTCGCCGGGGCGTGGCTGCTTTTCGCACTGTCGGACATCGCGATCGACTGGGCGGCCTCGGTGGCCAAGGGCAAGCACTTCGACGTGGTCAACATCCCGATTTGGAGCATCGGCTGGGTCCTCTGGATCGGCGGCAGCTACGGCACGCGCTGGCTGGTCAGCCGTTTTCCGATCGAGCGCCACGCACTGCTGCGCAGCCTCGTCGTGCACCTCGTCCTCTGCTTCGCCGTGGTGATGACGATCATCTCCATCGAATATGGGATCATCTTCTGGCTCGAGCGCACCTGGCCGGAGACGGTGTTGATCTACCCGGCCTGGGTCTACTACACGACGAAGTTCCACCTCTACGTCCTCGTCTACTGGCTGCTCGTCGGCGTCTGCGGTGGATACGACTACTACCGGCGCCTGCAGCGAAGCGAGCTTACGGCCACCCGCCTCGAGGCGGAGCTCGCCCAGGCGGAACTGCAGGCGCTGCGGATGCAGCTGCATCCCCACTTCCTCTTCAACACGCATCACTCGATCGTGAGCTTGATGCTCAACAAGGACAACGCGGCCGCGATCAAGATGCTCACGCGGCTGAGCGATCTCCTGCGCATCACGCTGAAGCGGGTCGACCAGGCCACCAGTTCGCTCGGCGAGGAGCTGCAGGTGCTCGAGCTCTATCTCGGCATCCAGCGGGAACGCTACCGCGACCGGCTCGCCGTCGAGTCCCAGGTGGACGCCGGCCTGCTCGGCGCGGAGGTCCCCTCCCTGTTGCTTCAGCCGCTGGTGGAGAATGCCATCGAGCACGGGATCGACCCGCAGACGACGGGCGGGCGGCTCGTTATCCTCGCGAAACGCGAAGGCGACGAACTTGTCGTGACGATCCGCGACAACGGCCCGGGCTTTCCGGAGGGCTTCTCCCTCGAAGCCGACGCGGGCGTCGGCCTGGGCAACACCCGCGCGCGGTTGCAGCGTCTCTACGGCGACAGGGCCCGTCTCAGCCCGCGACGTGCGCCGGACGGTGGCGCCGAGGTGGAGGTTGCGCTACCGTTTCGCGGCTACGTGCCACCGCCCGCGACCACCCGCGCCGACCGCCACCTGTCCGGCCCATGACCACCGCCGCGATCAACGCCCTTATCGTCGACGACGAGCCGCTCGGTCGCGACCTCGTGCGCAACATGCTCGCCGCGCATCCCGACATCGCGATCGCGGCCGAGTGCCCCGACGGCGAAAAGGCGCAGGCCGCGATCAGGCGACACGCGCCGCACGTGGTGTTTCTCGACGTGAAGATGCCGAGGCTCGACGGCGTGGAGCTGCTGCGCCGGCTGCCCGAGGAGAACCGCCCGCTCATCGTCTTCATCACCGCCTACGACAGCTACGCGTTGCACGCCTTCGACGGCCAGGCGCTCGACTACCTCCTCAAACCCTTCGACCAGGAGCGCTTCGACACCATGCTCGGGCGCGTGCGCACGCGCCTGGCCCAGCTCGCCTCCGCGCGCCTCGGTGAGGCCGTGCGCGGCATGATCGCGGGCGCCGCGGTCGCCGCACCCGTGGCGCGGCCGGTCTCCGAGCCGCCGCTGGACCGCCTGGTCGTGCGCGACCCCGGTCGTATCCACTTCGTCAATCTCCATGACGTCGCCTGGCTCGAGGCCTCGGGCAACTATGTGGCGGCGCACACCAGCGCAGGAAAGACGCACCTCGTGCACGAGACGATGGCCGCCATCGAGGCGCGCCTCGATCCCGCGGCGTTCGTCCGTATCCACCGCTCGACGATCGTCAGCCTCGCCCGCATCCGCCAGCTCGAGCCGCACATCAACGGCGAGTTCATCGTCGTGCTCGACGACGGCACGCGGCTGAAGCTCAGCCGCAGCTACGCCGAGCCCGCGCGCCGCGCGTTGGGACTGGCGTGACGCTCCCGCGTCGGTCCCCCTGCGCGCTCGGCTCATCACGCGGATCGCTCGTCCCGGCACAATCGCGTCGCGCGTTTCGCGGCCGCGGGTTGTCTCGCGCCGATCCGACGCCGATGCACCACACCACCCCCTCCACCGCCCTGC
>JACSRI010000084.1 GCA_014879845.1 Opitutaceae bacterium | reverse complement strand
CGCGCCGCGGAGCCCCGTGGCCGCGATGCCATCCCCCGATGAACACCCCCGCCTCCGACTCCCGTCCTCCAGCCACGGAGAGCCCCGCCGCGCTCGGCGCCGAGCACTCGATCGACAACCGGGCGCACGGCTGCGGCTGCGCGCGGTGCCACCACGATCGCGGCACCTGCTCGCGCGCCTTTCCCCGGCCGCTCGGCGCGTTCGCCGCACGGCCGGCCCCCGGGCCTCACTTCGCCCGCACGGTCGCTGGCGGCCCGAGGTAGCTCGGTCGCACGCCACCGGGCTTGCCCGGCGCACCCGGCCGCGCGTCGACCACGATGCGCTGCAGCACGACGCCGGGCGTGACCATCCACACCTTGAGGATGTGGCGCCCCGGCTCCTTCAGCGTGTGCCGCGAGGCGATCTTCCTCGCGCCTTCCGCCACGGCCACCTCCCAGGTTTGGAGCGTGGTCCACGTGCCGAGCTTGAGGACCTGCGGCGCCTCGTCGTCGAACGAAACGGCGACCTGCAACCCTTCGCCCGGCTGAAAATCCAGCGACGGCGCGCAATGCAGCTCCACCGCGACCTCGCCGGCGTCGAAGAAGTAAGTCGCGTATTCGAGCCTCGGCGACGCGCCTCCCGGTTGCCGCGGGGCCGCGAGGACCGGCATGGGCGCTACGCCGCCCTGCGTCCGGCCGAAATCCGGCAGGACCTTCCAGGTCACCTCGCCGTCAGTCACGGCGCGGTCAAACTGCGGCGCCTCGATGGCGAGGTGGTTGTCGGTGACGACGAAGGCGTCGAACCCGCCCGCGGGCACCTCCGGGCTGCGCACCGGGAGCGCGACAGTGAACGGCCCGCCCGCGCTGCCCTCGATCCGGAGCGTCGCCTCCGTGTCGCCCAGCGGCACCGCGTCCCAGTCGACGCTCACCTTCAGCCGCACCATCTCGTCGACCGTGCCCGAGGCGGGCGCGACCTTAACCCACGGGTGGCTGGGCGTGACCTTGTAGGTGAACGGGCGCCGGCCGCGGTTGAAGACCTCGATCCAGCGCGTGCCCTGCTGGATGGCGTCGAGCGCGGGCAACACCGGCCGACCGGCACCGTAGGAGGGCCAGGCGGTCTCCGCGCCCTCGATCGCGATAGCCATCGCCGGCTCGACCCCGGCGCGCACCTCGGTGAGCGGCGGCATCGACTCGATGTCGGGCGTCTGCCAATACGTGTAGCCGAACTTGATCTGCGACATCATGTGATTCCAGCGCCCGCCGCCGAGCGCGTGGTAGTCGTCGACGAGCTCAGCGTCGCGGCTGAAATGCTCGCGCGCGATTTCGATCTGGGTGTTGGCGGCGGCGCGCCCCTGCCGCGTATAGAGGCGGTTGCGCCCGGCGGCGACATACAGCTCCTGGGCGTTGGCGCTGGCCTTGACCGGGTAGAGCACGAGCTGGAAGTAGGCGTCGCGCGCGGCCGGCGCGATCGAGCGCTGCAGCTTCTCCGCGCGCGCCACGAGGTCGCGCCACTCGCCGACCACACGCTCGGCCTCGCCGTAGTTGACCAGGCTGAGCATGTCGGGCGCGAGCATCTCGGGTTTGCGCCGGCCGTTGAGTCGGGTGTAGCCGTTGATGAGCGCGGCGACCTCGGCCGCGTGGGCCGGGCCAAATTCGCGCGCGGCCCACGCGCGCGAATACGCGTCGAGCCGCTCGTAGGGCCAGCGCGCGGGGTTCCACGCGTAGTTCAGGAAAAACTCGATGGGGAACTCCATGGGCTTGAGGTCGCCCACGTTGACGATCCAGATGCGGTTGGCGTCGTACTGCCAGGCGAGGTGCATCTGCTCCCAGACCTTCGAGATCGGGACGGTGTTGAGCCACTTGTAGTTTCGCGGGCCGCCGACGTAGTCGAAGTGATAGTACACCCCGGCGCCGCCGGGCCGCCGCCGCTCCTCGGGCGTGGGCAGGCGACGGATGTTGCCCCAGTTGTCGTCGCACCAGAGGAGGATGACGTCGTCGGGCACGCGCATGCCGCGCTCGTAATAGCCCTGCACCTCCTTGTAGAGGGCCCAGAGCTGCGGGATCTCCTCGGCCGGGCGGCCGAGCGTCTCGGTCAGGATCTGGCGCTGGTCGTGCACGATGCGCTCGAGCAGCGCGACATTGGTCTCCTCCGACATGGCCTCGTCGCCGTCGCCGCGCATGCCGATGGTGACGATCTTCTCGTAGTCCTTCACGCGCGCGACGCCGCCGCGCCAGAACTCGCGTAGCGCGGCGTCGTTGTGGGCGTAGTTCCACGGGCCCTGGCCGTAGCGCGACCACTCGTCGTGCGCGCGCATGAGCGGCTCGTGGTGCGAGGTGCCCAGCACGATGCCGTACTCGTCGGCGAGGCGGGCGTTTTCCGGATCGTCGTCGATGAAGGCGCGAGGCAGCCACATCGCCGGCCACAGGTAGTTGGCCCGCAGGCGCAGGAGCAGCTCGAACATGGGCGCGTACATGCGGTGGTTGAACCCGCCGAACTTCTCCTGCGCCCAGCCGGTGAGCGCGGGGGCCTCGTCGTTGATGAAGATGCCGCGGTACTGCACGACCGGGCCGGGATCGACCACGCGGGTCGCGGCCTTCACGTAGACGGCGTCGCGTTTGGCGACGGGCACGTCGGCCCACCAGTACCACGGCGACACGCCGATCTGCTGGGAGACCTCGTAGATGCCGTAGATCGTGCCGCGCTTGTCGCTGCCGGCGATCACCACGGCCCGGCCGACACCGGCCAGCGGCTGGTCGACGACGGCGATGGTGAAGGCCTCCCAGCGGCCGGCGATGGCGCCCGCATCCAGTTTCCCGGCACGGACGAGCCCGTCGATGAGCGGGCTGCGGCCGACGGTGCCGACGATCAAGGCGTGTGCCACGGCCTTGGGCGCGCCGGCGCTGAGTTCCGGGGCGACACCCGCGACGCGCTGCACATCGCTGGCGAGGTCGCCGGCGGCGCGGATCACGCCGGGCCAGTCGGCGTTGTCGACCAGGATCGTCGTGGCCGCGCCCCGTTCGGCCAGCGGCACGGCGCCGGCCTGCGGGGCGAAGGACACAAAAGACTCATCGCCGACGGCGCCGAAGGCGCGAAGCGGAAGCAGGAGGCCGAGGAAAAGAACGAGGAGACGGGTGCGTGGCTTCATCGGTGGCGGTGGATTCTTGGGCGTTCGCGCCGGCGGTGCAAACGCGACCGCGCGGCTCCCTGCGGGAGACGCGCGTCGGCGGAAGAAAGGGACCGGCCGGCCGGGCCAGGTCGGTCGGTCAGGCGATCTCGACCGAACCCTCGGCGGGCGCGGGCGCACCGAGGGCGCGTCCACGCGGACCCGGCGAGCACGAACCGATCACGACCCCATGACGACCCGGCACGACCACGCGCTGACCCTGGGCGTCGAACTGCCGGAACGACTCGTGGCTGAGCTGGAACTCGACCGCCGCGGTGGCACCGGCGGGCACCCGGACCTTATGGAAGCCCGCGAGCACGGCCCGGGGCGCGTTCGGGAACGACTGGGGCGGCACCACGTAGCACTGCACCACCTCGTCGGTGGCCACCGCACCGGTGTTGGTCAACGTCGTGCGCACGGTCACCGACGCCCCGTCGGCCAGGCGCGTCGTGTCGAGCGCGAGCGGACCGTAGCGCAGGGTCGTGTAGGAGAGACCGAAGCCGAACGGATAGAGCGGCTCGATCTCGGCGAACTTGTAGGTGCGCCCGCGCATCGCGTAGTCGCGGAACTCGGGCAGGTCGGCCGTCTTGTGCGGCACGGTGACGGGCATCTTGCCCGACGGCGAGACGGCGCCGAAAAGCACGTCGGCCACGGCCCGCCCGCCTTCGCAGCCGGGATACCAGACCTTGACCACGGCGTCGGCGAGATCGTGCGCCTCGGAGGCGGCGATGGCGCTGCCGCCGGTGAGCACGAGGACGAGCTTCTTCGAGACCTTGCGCACCTCGCGCAGGAAGTCCATCTGCACCTTGGGCAGCTCGATCACGTCGCGGTCTCCACCGGATGGAGACGCGACCGAGTCGCCCTCCTCGCCCTCGATCGTGTGGTCGAGGCCCATCACGGCGATGACCACGTCGGCCGCCTGCGCCGCGCCCATGGTGTAGTTCACGCCCGGCGCCTGCGGGCTGAGTAGCGGGCAGCCCGGGCGGTATTTCACCGGCGTATTGTTCGGCAGCGCCTCGAGGATGCCCTGGAAGATCGTCACCATCTCCGGGCAGACGCCGTGGTAGTTGCCGAGGAGCGCGCCGTAGTTGGCCGCGGTCGGGCCCACCACGAGGAGCCGTTCGCATTCGCGGGGCAGCGGCAGGATGGCGTCGTTGTTCTTCAACAACACCACCGACTCCGCGGCGGCGCGCCGGGCCAGCGCGCGGTGCGCGGGGCTGTCGACGACGGAGAGCGGCAGCTTCGACCACGGCACGCGGTCGGCCGGATCGAAGAGGCCGAGGCGGAACTTCGTCGTGAGCAGGCGCCGCAAGGAAACGTCGATCTCGGCCTCGGTGATGAGGCCCTGTTGCACGGCGGCGACGAGTTCGTTGTAAGTGCAGCCGCAGTTCAGGTCGCACCCGCGGCGCACGGCGAGCGCGGCCGAGGCGGCGCCGTCGCGCGTGACCTTGTGGAAGTTGTGGAAGTCGTCGACCGCGCCGCAATCGCTCACGTAGTGGCCCTTGAAGCCCCAGCGGCCGCGCAGGATGTCGCCGATGAGCAGCGAACTCGCGCAGCAGGCCTCGCCCAGCGTGCGGTTGTAGGCGCCCATCACGGCCTCCACGCCGGCGCGCACGAGGCGCTCGAACGCCGGCAGGTAGGTTTCGTAGAGGTCCTTCTGCGTCGGACGGGCGTCAAACTCGTGGCGCTCCTGCTCCGGACCGCTGTGCACGGCGTAGTGCTTCGCGCATGCCGCGACCTTGAGGTAGCGCGGGTCGTCGCCCTGCAGGCCCTTGACCATCTCGACACCGAGCTCGGCCGTGAGATACGGATCTTCACCGAAAGTCTCCTGGCCGCGGCCCCAACGCGGGTCGCGGAAGATATTGATGTTGGGAGTCCAGAACGTGAGGCCCTGGTATTGGCCGCGCTTGCCGCGGGAGAGGGCCTCGTGGTGCTTGGCCCGGGCCTCGTCGGAGATCTTCGTCGCGACTTCCCGCACGAGCGCGCGATTCCAGGTCGCAGCCAGACCGATGACCTGCGGAAACACCGTCGCGCGTCCGGCACGGCCGACGCCGTGGCAGGCCTCGTTCCACCAGTTGTAGGCCGGCACATCGAGGCGGTCGACGGCCGGGTTTTCGTGCATGAGCTGGCCGACCTTCTCGACCAGCGTGAGACGGGAGACGAGGTCCTCGACGCGTTGCTCGACCGGGAGGTCCGGATTCTGGAAGGGATGGGATGGCGACATCGGAAAAAAGGGGAGGCGCCGCGACCCCTCGCGGCGCCTCAGTGACCTAAGCACTATGCTCCAACTGCAGAAAAGTGGCCCGAGCGACCCGTCGGGGCTCCCGTGTGCTCCCTTGGCTGCGGCCACCGCCCGCACAGCGCGAACGGCCTCTCGGGGGATCTGGCACTCGGGAACACGTGAGGAACAAAACCGGACGGACATCCGCCGGGTCGACTGGGTTATCGGCCTGACGGTCAGGTGCGTGCATCTGATCCTCCCGGGCGGCGCGCTTCAAAAGACGGAAAAGTCTAACAGTAGGAGGCTCGTTCCCACAAACGACGTTGCCGCGGCCGTGGGCGGCGCCTTGCTTGGCGCGGTCCCGGCAGACGCCACGCGGACTGTCCCGCGTGCTCCGTGCCGCGCCGGGACGCCGGGCCTGCCCGGTCTGCTCCACCTCGTCGCATGTCCCCCCTCGTTTCCACGCTCCTCTCCGCCTTCCTCCTGCTCGCCGGGGCCGGCCTGCTGCGCGCCGCGCGCCCGGGGCCCACGGCACGGATCGCATTCGGTCTGCTCTGCTGGACCACGTCCGTGAGCTACGTGGGCTATTGGATCGTCGACCACCTTTCGGGCCAGGGCATCGACGACGCCGCGTGGTACCACCTCAACTACGGGCTGCAGGGCGCCGGGTTCGGGGATTTCACGGGTGTGATCGCGGCCGGCCTCGTCAGTCTCGTGCTCGCCACGGCCGGCAGTGCCGCCGTGGCGCTGTGGGGGCGCGGTGAACGCCGCCACCATCTCGCACTCGGCGCCGGCGCGAGCCTCGCGGCCCTGCTCGCGCTCCTGCCCAACCCCGCGTGGCGCGACATCGCCGGGCACCTCCATCCGGCCGCGCCGGAAGCTGCGTCCTTCCGGCGGCTCTATCAGAAGCCGTTCATCGAACCGGTCGCGGACACCCCCCGGAACCTGGTCTTCATCCACGTCGAGAGCGTCGAGCGGACCTACTTCGATGAGTCGATCTTCCCCGGTTTGATGCCTCGGCTGCGCGCGCTCGAGTCGCAGGGCACGACGTTCACCGACATCCGGCAGGTCGGCATGACCGGCTACACCATCGCCGGGATCGTCGCGAGCCAGTGCGGGATTCCCCTCTCTTCCCTCGGGTTCGAGGGCAACCGCATGGCGAGCATGGACCGCTATCTGCCCGGCGCCGTCTCGCTCAGCGACCTGCTCAACCGCCGCGGCTATACGCTGGTCTACATGGGCGGAGCTCCGCTGTGGTTCGCGGGCAAGGGCACGTTCCACCGCACGCACGGCTTTCACGAGGTGCTCGGCCGGGAGGAACTCGCGCCGCTCCTCGACGACCCTTCCTACCTCAACGCCTGGGGTCTCTACGACGACTCGCTCTTCGAACTGGCCTTCCGGCGTTATGAGGAACTCGCCGCCGCCGGCCGGCCCTTCGGGCTGTTCATGCTCACCCTGGACACGCACCATCCGGAGGGGCATCGCTCGCGCAAGTATGCGGATCTCACCTACGGCGACGGATCGAACCCGATGCTCAACTCCATCCGCGCCGCCGACGAGTTGATCCACGATTTCGTGTCGCGCCTGCGCGCCTCCCCGGCCGCCGCCAACACGGTGGTGGTCATCGCCTCCGACCACCTCGCGCTGCCCAACACCGCGACGTCGCTCCTGCAGAAGGGCACGCGCCGCAACCTCTTCCTCGTCCTCGAGCCGCCGGGCCACGCGCCCGCGGTGGTGGACCGCCGCGGCTCGACCCTCGACGTCGGGCCGACGCTGCTGCCCTTCCTCGGGTTTCGCGGCGCGATCGGCCTGGGCCGGGACCTGCGCGACCCGTCCGTCCCGCCGGCCGAGATCGAGGAGATCGCCGACGGCGTCGACCGCGGCGTCTGGCGCGAGGAGATCGCGCGCTTCTGGGAGTTTCCCGTGCTGCGCCACGCACTCACGGTCGACCCCGCGGCATCGCGCGCGCAGATCGACGACCGCACATTCTGGATACCGTTGCTCATGACGCTGGGCCCGCAGATGGAGACGCGTTTCGAGTTCTCGTGGGATCTCAAGGGCGCGGACAAGGCCATCGTCGACTCCGCCCGGCGCATGCGGGAGGACACGCCCTTCGTGCTCATCGACCGCTGCGAAAATGTCGCCGCCCTCGGCCAGGACCTGGGCACCGCGGGCTGGTGCCTGATCGCGGGCCGGGGACAGACCATCCGCACCGCGATGCGGCTCGAGGCGCGCGCGACCTTCAGCCGGGAGGAGATCCGCGCCATGACCGGCGGGTGGCAACCCTAGGCGTCCGACCCGCCGCCCGTCCACCCCGATGCCGCCCGCGGGCGCGGCCCGCCCACCGGGGAACCCGGCGCCTTACCGGCTCCCCCGAGTCAACCTCCGGACGAGCCCCGAGGGGTTTATCGCTTTAGTGGAGAGAAGAAATGACGATTTCCGCCGATATACACCTGTATGAAACACTCACGCCACCCCTACCCATGGCGTGTCGACGTCGTTCGCGCCGGCCTGTGCTTGGGCGCAGCCATCTTCGGATTGGCTGTATCGGCCCATGCAGCCAAGCCCAAGAAAGGCGAGGACCTGCCGGCACCCAGCGTCGGTCTCCCGGTCGCCGCGCCCTCCATCCAGATCTCCGCGCCGGTCGTCCCCGGGTTCACGTTGCCCATCGCCACGCCGAGCGTTCCCGCCCTCGCGGATGAGACGCCGCAGTTCAGCGCCTCCCGCCGCGCCTGGGAGCTGAAGGTCGAGGAATACCGGCGCAATCGCTCGGCCGGGACCTCGCACCCCGAGCGCATCGAGTACGCCGAGGCGTTGATCCACCTCGAGCGTTACGACGAGGCGATCGAGGAACTCGAGGCCGTCGAGGAGAAATACCCCGAGGCCTACGCCAATGCCCACCTGCTGGGCGTGGCCCACGAACGATCCGGCAACCTCGTGGCGGCACGGCGCTGGTTCGCCGCCGCCGTGGAGCGCGATCCCGAGGCTCAGGAAGGCACGGGCTGGCTGCGCGTCGCCATGATCGAGGCACATCTCGCCTTGAAGTCCGACCCGAACTGGCTCCAGACCCACTCCGTCCTCGATGGCTGCGCCGGCCGGGCCGAGGGAGAACTGGTGCGGGCCGTGCAGGTTCAGGTCGAGGGGCGCCGCGACTTCTTCGCACCCGACGACCCCGTGCTCGCCGATCTCTATTTCCAGATCGGCGTGCGCATGAGTGCGCCGGACGACCGCAACAAGTTCTTCGCCCTTTCGCTCGAGACCTGTCCGCTGCGCCAGCGCGACATCGACGAGCAGATGGTAGTCCGGGCCAAAGGCCCGTCCGACACGACGACGCGTTGACCGGGCGCGCCCGGGCCGCCCACCGACACCCATCCGGCATCGGGCCGGGTGGACGATGCGGTTGAAACAACACCGCGCGGCCCCGCGCGCCGCACGCCTCCACGTCGACCATCGACGCGGGTGCCCGATGATTTTCCCAAATCCGGGACGCACGCGTGCGTCGTCCGGGACGAAATCGGGGCATTCGCCCGGTCAGCAGCGGGTCGTTTGGAGAAAATCACGCTGATCACGAGCGGGTTATGCGATCGCTGCAACTCGCGGCACGGCTCGTGTTTATTAGGGGGCAACACTCAACCAACTGCCCGCCATGACCTCGTCGATCCGCTCCACCCTTTCCGCCGCGACCGCCCTCGGTCTCGCCTCCTTCCTCGCTTCGTCGGCCGTGTTCGCCGGTCTCTTCGCCACGCCGACCTTGGTCGCCTTCAGCCTGCTCGCCGCCTATGGCGTGCTCGAGATCGCGATCCTCTCCTACGCCATGCCGCGTCCGCGGACCCCACGTCCGGCCGCCCCGGCGCCCGCGCGCCGCCCGACCGTGCGCCGCGTGCCGGCCGTGATCGAATACCCGGTGTTCCGCCGCCCGTCCCTCCTCCGGCGCGCGATCGCCGCGTGAACCACTCTCTTGGGGTACTACTAGCGCTGCCGGCCGCCGCGATCCGTCGCGGCGGCCGCTTCGTTTTCAGACACGCATCCTGCGGTGGGGACCGGTCCGCGTCCGCTCAGGGTGCGACGACAAATTCGTCGAACTGCACCGAGCAGTCGTGCGCCGGCGCCCAACTCGCGTCGTTGCCGCCGTGGAAGGTGGAGAAGAAGAACCGATCGATCTGCCAGTTCTTGCCAGGCTGGTCGCGGAAGAGCAGGTCGTCTCGGCGGAGCACCGGCTCGCCGTCGACCCAAACCTCGAGCACGCCGTCGGGCCGGCCCGGCGTGTTCATCGTCACACGCTGGCGCAGCAGGTAGAAGCGCCCGCGCTCCAGGGTCACGCCACAGTCGAGATCGACCCCGTACTGGCGTCCGTGCGTGTTGGCTGCACTCGCCTGTCCAGCCCAGTAGAGATATACGACCAGGCGCCCGCCCTTGCGCCACATGTAGCGCGAGGTAAAGCCGTCGGGGTCGAAAAATCCACCGGTCGGCGTGGTCCCGCCGCCGAGGCCGGGGAGCTTGCCGCCCTGGACCCAGTCGAAGTCGTCGCCGAAGCGCACCCGGTATTCAAGCAGGTAGGTGTCGCCCGGCGGCAGTTCGGCCTCCCACTGGCCGCCGGTCTGCCGCGGCCCGACTCCGCCCCTTGGATACAGCACCTCGAGGACACGGCCGTGCCCCGGGACCCCGACGACGCGAAAACGCCCGGGCGACTCGGCCGTGGCGAAACCGTCCGACCACCTCACCGGTGCGGGCGACAGCACCTTGATCGCCTCCGCCGAGACTGGCCCGAGAGGGGCCTGGTCGAAGTCGAGCCGCCAGGCTGACCGCGGTTCCGCGGCGGCCGCGGACAGGACGCCGACAAGGACGCATGCGACGGGCAGGAGCGCGCTCCGCGCGGCCGCAGGGATGAGGGATGGCATGGTGATTCCCCTGGCCGGCAGGGGCCGGCCAGGCAAGGGCGCGGGCCGTCTCACGTTCGCGCCGGCCGGCGGTGACCGCGACCGGGCACCGGACTCAGCGCCGCCCCGGCAGCGTCTTGCCGTCGAACCACGTGCCCTCGACAAACGTCACGGTCGGGATCTCCGGGATGCCGCGTTTGTTCTGCTGCATCTGGCCGGCGAGCATCTCCACGGCGAGTGCGCCGACCGTGCGGTGGTTTTGCCGCACCCCGGCGGTCTTGCCCGAGAAGTCCTCGAGAAAGATGTCAACGAAACCGACGTCGCGCGGGATGCGCAGGCCCATGGCCTTGAGGGCGGGCAGGACGAACTCGGCCTTGCTGATCACGACCTCGGGTTTGTTGCGTTCGAACCACTCGTTGAACGACTCCTGCTGCGGAAACATGTAGGGCGCGATGCGATCCCCGGGCGCGAGAGCCTGCTGCTCCCAGTGGAAACCCGCGCTCCAGAGCCGGTCCACCGTGATGTCCCAGCCGTCGTCCATGACGAATCCGATGCGCCGATACCCGGCCTCGATCACCTTGCGCACGGCCAGGCGGATGATGTGCATCTGGTCGTTGGTGACGTTGGCCAACTCGGGCTCGTGCGGGAAGTAGTCGATTTTCACCGCGCTGAAGCGCGACCAGTCGAACTGCAGCTTCGTGTCGAACTCGCGCACATGGGAGGCGATGATCAGGCCGTGGATACCGCGCGCGTCGAGGATGCGGCTGAGCCGCCCGTGCGTCAGGCCCGGCTCGCGCATCCAGAAGTGATCGAGGACAAAGCCGAGCTCCTCGGCCTTGGCTTTCGCGCCCTCATAGAAATCCGGGTGCGCGGTCACTTCCTTCCAGCCCCAGCGCGTGTTCCAGTTCGTCACATAGGCGATGGTCGGCGGGTTGCGCCGCGGCATGATCTTGCTGCGGTAGGCCACGAGGGCCTGCATGACCGGATCGGGCACGTAGCCCATCTCGCGCGCGAGCGCCTGGAGTTTTTCCCGCGTGGCCTGGGGAAGGCGCGGCTGGTTGCGCAAGGCAAGCGAGACCGTCGTGACATGCACGCCGGCGCGCTTGGCGATGTCGGCGAGCGTGACGCGCCGGTCCGGGGCGGATTCGGGAACCATGGAGTCGTGTGGGGAGAGAGGGCGAGCCGCGAAAGGCCCGGGGTGATGGCATGACGTGAACACTGCTTTGAGTGTTTCGCAAGTCTACCGTTAGCGCGCCCGCCCTTTTGATGACTCCCTCCCAGGGCAGCCACCCTCGATGGACGCACGGTCTCCGTGTGCCTCCCCCAAGAACCACGCGCGCCGGCCCACGCGCCTCCCGCCACGCCCGCGCACCGCTTGCGTCCACCCGTCACCACTCTCTCATCCCACCATGCCTCGCAGCTCGAAGTCCAAGTCCTGGTTCCCGAAAATCCCGGCCATCGCCTACGAAGGCGCTGGCACGAAGAACCCGCTCGCGTTCCGCCACTACAATCCCGACGAGATGTTCGACGGGAAGTCGCTCAAGGAGCACATGCGCTTCTCCATCGCCTACTGGCACGCGTTCCGCGGCGTCGGCAGCGATCCGTTCGGCCCGGGCACGATCGTGCGCCCGTGGGAGAGCGGCAAGGACGCGGTCTCCGTCGCGAAGACGCGCATGGACGCGGCCTTCGAGTTTTTTGCCAAGATCGGCGCGCCCTTCTGGTGCTTCCACGACCGCGACATCGCGCCCGAGGGCAAGACGCTCGCCCAGTCGAACAAGAACCTCGATGCCCTCGTCGCCCACGCCAAGGACCTGCAAAAGGCCACGGGAGTGAAACTCCTCTGGGGCACGGCCAACCTCTTCTCGAACCCGCGCTTCATGTGCGGCGCCGCCACCAATCCCGATGCCCACGTCGTCGCCTACGCCGCCGCGCAGGTGAAGAAGGCCATGGACGTGACCCAGGAACTCGGCGGTGAGAACTACGTGTTCTGGGGCGGACGCGAAGGCTACGAGACGCTCCTCAACACGAACCTCAAGCGCGAGCAGGACCACCTCGGCGCCTTCCTCCACGCCGCCCTGGACTACGCGAAGTCGATCGGCTTCAAGGGTCAGTTCCTCATCGAGCCCAAGCCAAAGGAGCCGACCAAGCACCAGTACGACTTCGACGTCGCCAGCGGCATCGCCTTCCTGCGCACCTACAAGCTCGAGAAGTATTTCAAGTTCAACATCGAGACCAACCACGCCACGCTCGCCGGCCACACCTTCCAGCACGAGATCGAGGTGGCCGCGGCCGCGGGCATGCTCGGCTCGATCGACGCCAACGCCGGCGACCTGCTCCTCGGCTGGGACACCGACCAGTTCTGCACGGATCACCGCGAGCTCACCCTCGCCATGGTCTCGATTCTGCGCGCCGGCGGCCTCGGCACAGGCGGTTTCAACTTCGACGCCAAGCTGCGCCGCCCCTCGATCGACCTCGAGGACCTCTTCCACGCGCACATCGGCGGCATGGACGCCTACGCCCTCGCCTTCAAGACCGCCCGCCGCATCCTCGCCGACGGTCTCTTTGAGAAGAACGTCGCCGATCGCTACGCGTCGTTCGACAGCGGCTACGGCAAGGACTTCGAGAAGGGCAAGCTGGGCTTCAAGGAACTCGAGAAGCTCGTGCTCACCCAGCTCGGCGAACCCAAGCCGCAGTCCGGCCGCCAGGAGTACCTCGAGAACCGTCTCGCGGATTATCTCACCGGCTCGGTCTGAGTCTCCCATCACCGCGGCGCCACGCGCCGCGTGATCCGATCTTCAGACGGGGCGCCCTGCCACCACGCGGAGCGCCCCGTCTTTTCTCCCCGCCCTTCGCCTTCAGCCCACCCCAGCGCCGCGGCCACGACACGGCGCTGAAC
>JACSRI010000210.1 GCA_014879845.1 Opitutaceae bacterium | reverse complement strand
CTTCGCCCCCGTCGTGACGACGCTCGTGGGTTATCTCGCGGCGCGACCGGAGCGCGATGGTTGGCTGCTCATCCATCTCCTGTGCGGCACCGCCCTGGCGGCCGGCGGGGCGGCCACGCTCAACCAGTGGATGGAGCGCCGCACCGACGCGCTCATGCGCCGAACCAAGGATCGCCCGATCCCGTCGGGCCAGGTCACCCCGGTGCAGGCGTTTGCCTGGGGCGTCGCACTCTCGATCGCGGGCACGGCGCAATTGTCCATCACGGCCGGTCCGCTCGCGGCGGCGCTGGCGGCGGCCACGATCCTGAGCTACATCCTCCTCTACACGCCGCTCAAGCGCCGCACGCGCTGGGCCACCGAGGTGGGCGCCGTGAGCGGCGCGCTTCCCCCGCTCATCGGCTGGGCCGCGGCGCGCGGCACGATCGACGGACTGGGCTGGGGCCTGTTCGCGCTGCTGTTCTTCTGGCAGATCCCCCACTTCCTCGCGATCGCGTGGACCTACCGGCGCGACTACGAGGCGGCCGATTTCCCCATGCTCCCGGTCGTCGACGGCGATGGGCGCACCACGGCTTGGTGGTCGCTCATCAACACGATCGTCCTCGCCGCGGCCACGATCACACCGGCCGTGCTCGGGCAGACCGGCTGGCTCTTCGGCGCGGCGGCGATCGTGCTGGGCGCTGCCTTTGTCGCTTTCGCCGCAGGCATGCTGCGCGCCGACGAGCGCAACAGCGCGGCGCGGCGGCTGTTTTTCTACAGCATCTTCTACCTGCCGGCCTTGCTCGCCGTCCTTGTGGTGGATCGCTGGCTGGCATGAGCCATGGGAAGACGGGCCAAGACGGCTGATGTTTTCGCGCGTTCGCCCAGAGCGCATCGATCGCGCATCAACCTTGCTCGCCACGCGCCGATGGCGTGGCTGGATCGCCGGCTGGCGTGACGCGTGTTCGTCGCGACCGTGAGCAACCACGACGGCATGAACGTCACCGACTTTCCCGCGCTCAACGCGCTGCTCAACGCCACGGCCACGGTACTGATCTGCCTCGGGTTCCTCTTCATCCGGAACGGACAGAAGACCGCGCACCGCGCTTGCATGATCGCGGCGCTGCTCACCTCGTGCCTGTTTCTTGTCGGCTACGTCGGCCACAAGATCCTGCGCGCGCAGGGCGGCGGCGAGTTGCACACCCAGTTCGGCGGAGAAGGCGCTATCCGCACGGTCTATCTCGTGATGCTGGCGAGCCACGTCGTGCTCGCGATGGTCATCGTGCCGCTTGTGCTGGTGACCTTCCGCCTCGCCCTGCGCGGCGAGTTTGAGCGCCACCGTCGTTGGGCGCGATGGACCTTTCCGCTCTGGCTGTATGTTTCGGTGACGGGCGTGCTGGTGTATCTCTTCCTCTACCGCTGGTTCCCGGCGACCGCCTGAACCCGCTTCCGCACACGCGAGGCGCGTGCCCGTGTGGGCCCGCATGCGTCGAGGAGAAGGATCGACAAAGGCCGCTTCCGACAACGTGGCCTAATCCCGTCCCGCTTTGCGCATGCGTTGACCTGTGAGTGCAAGAAACGCGGGAGATTACTCTTGAAACGCCAACTAATTGCACGAATTTGGCCCGCTACTTTCCCACCCTCCCCGCTTCGTTCGAAATACCCTTCGTTCGCATGGGCCGATCGTCCTCTTCCCGTACCCCGACCTTCCGCAGACTCGCCGCACTCGGCCTCGCCGCCCTCGCCTTGATCGGCTGCACGGGCTTCCAGATGAGTGGTCCGCAGTCGACCCTGCTCACGGAAGGCCCGGTGGCCCGGATGCAGACCGGTCTCTTCTACATCACGCTCTGGGTGACGGTCTTCATCTTCATCACGGTCGGCGGGGTGCTGGCCTACGCGCAGCTCAAGTTCCGCGCCAAGCCCGGTGACGACGACACTCCGCCCGAGCAGTCACATGGCCACCCGCTCGTGGAAATGGGCCTGATCGTCGCCTCGACGCTGCTGCTGGTGATCATCGCCATCCCGACCGTGAAGGGCATCGCCTTCCAGGAGGACACGCCCGACCGCGAGAACGCGCTTGTGGTGAAAGTCACCGGCTACCAGTGGTGGTTCAAGTTTGAATACCCCGAGCTGGGGATCGTGACGGCCAACGAGATGGTCATCCCCACCGACCGACCCGTGCACATCGAGCTGCGCACGATCGACGTGATCCACAGCTTCTGGGTGCCGCGCCTGGCCGGAAAGAAGGACCTGATCCCGAATCGCGCCAACCACATGTGGCTGCAGGCCGACCAGCCCGGCTACTATTGGGCCCAGTGCGCGGAATACTGCGGCGAGTCGCACGCGAACATGAAATTCCGCGTTGTCTCGCTCGACCCGACCGACTTCGCGGCCTGGTCGCAGCGCCAGCTGGCCGACGCGCGCACGGTGGCCGCCCCAGTCGCCGCGACCACCGGGCTCGATGCCGCCGACATGCCCCGATTCCAGCTCGCCTCCGCCAAGCCCGCCGGCACTGAAGGCGCCTCGTACGCCGAATCCCCCTTCGCGCACTGGCAGATGATGCAGGCCGAGCCCACGGCCGGCAGCGAGGACGCGGCGCTGATCGCCCGTGGCCACCAACTCTTCCAGCAGAAGTCCTGCGGCGCGTGCCACACCGTGCGCGGCCACGGCTCGATGGGCAACATCGGCCCGGACCTCACGCACTTCGGCGCGCGCACGACCCTCGCCGCCGCGGTGCTCGATAACACCTCCGAGAATCTCCACCGCTGGCTCATCGATCCCAACGGCGTGAAGCCCGGCAACATCATGTGGAAGCAGGGATATGTTGGATACAACATCCAGCTCACGTCCGCCGACGTCGACGCCCTGGTCGCCTACCTTCACTCCCTCAAGTAAGCCCCATGGATTCCGCCCTCCACCACGGCGCCGCCGCTCCGGCGAGTGCGATCACGCTCCTGCCGCGCCCGCGCGCCAAGACCGGCCTGCTCGGCTGGCTGACGACGGTCGACCACAAGAAGATCGGCATCCTCTACGCGATCTCGGCCGTGTTCTTCCTGCTCGTGGGCGGCCTGGAGGCGCTGCTCATCCGGCTGCAGCTCATGGTGCCCAACGGCACGGTGCTCAACGCCGAGACCTACAACCAGATGTTCACCATGCACGGCACCACGATGGTGTTCCTCGCCGTCATGCCGCTGAGCGCCGCGTTCTTCAACTACCTCACCCCGCTCATGATCGGCGCGCGCGATGTCGCGTTTCCGCGCATGAACGCGTTCAGCTTCTGGACGTTCTTCGCCGGTGCGGTGCTGCTCAATTTGTCCTGGTTGCCGATGCTCGCCCCCGAAGGTTATACGGGCATCGGCCAAGCCCCGGCGGTAGGTTGGTTCGGCTACGCCAACCATACATCCACCACCTACACGCCGGGGCTCGGGACCGACTTCTGGATCGTCGGCCTGCAGTTGCTCGGCGTGGCGTCCGTCGTGGCCTCGCTCAACTTCATCGTCACGATCATCAACCTGCGCGCCCCGGGCATGACGATGATGCGCCTGCCGGTGTTTGTCTGGATGACGCTCGTGACCTCATTCCTTGTCATCCTCGCCTTCCCTGCCATCACGATCGCGCTGGTGGAGCTGATGTTTGACCGCAGCTTCGGCACCAACTTCTTCGAGGTGGCCAAGGGTGGCCAGCCCATCCTCTGGCAGCACCTTTTCTGGGTCTTCGGCCATCCCGAGGTCTACATCCTGATCCTGCCGGCGATGGGCATCGTCTCGGAGATCCTGCCCACGTTCTCGCGCAAGCCGCTCTTCGGCTACCCGATCATCGTCTTCTCGGGCGCGTGCATCGGCTTCCTCGGCTTCGCGGTGTGGAGTCACCACATGTTCACGACGGGCATGGGCAAGGTGGCCAACACCGCCTTCGCGCTCGCGACCATGACGATCGCCGTGCCCACGGGCGTGAAGATCTTCAACTGGATCGGCACGCTCTGGAAGGGCAAGATCCAGACGCGGGTCCCGATGGTCTATGCGCTCGGCTTCATCTGGATGTTCATGATGGGCGGCTTCACCGGCATCATGCACTCCGCCGCCCCGGCCGACGCCCAGCAGCAGGACAGCTACTTCGTGGTCGCGCATTTCCACTACGTGCTGATCGGCGGCTCGATCTTCTCGCTGCTCGCGGGCCTGTATTACTGGCTGCCGAAGATGTCGGGCCGCATCGCCTCGGAGGGGCCGGGCAAGCTCGGGTTCTGGACGGTGTTCATCGGCTTCAATGTCGCCTTCTTCCCGATGCACTTCCTCGGGCTCAACGGCATGCCGCGGCGCATCTACACCTACGACGGCAACCTCGACTGGAACCTCTGGAACTTCGTCTCGACCTGCGGCGCGCTCGTGCTGGGCCTGGGCATCTTCGGCGTTGTCTGCCACATCGTGTATTCGATTTTCAAGGGCGCACCGGCCGGCGGCGATCCCTGGCACGGACGCACGCTCGAGTGGTCGCTGCCCTCGCCGCCGCCGGAGCACAACTTCGACACGATCCCGGTCGTGCGCGCCCGCGACGTGCACTGGCACGACAAACACACGAGCGAACCCGCTCCCGAGCACCCGACCGCGCAGCACGAGCGCGAGCACGGCGTGCACATGCCCGATCAATCCTGGTATCCCGCCCTCGCCTCGTTCGGCCTCTTCATCCTCGGCTCCGGCATGGTCTTCAAGCCGAAGTTCGTCGCAATCTTCGGCCACTGGTCGATCGTGCCGATCCTCGGCGCCTGCATCGTGGTGATGGCCTCGTGGCTCTGGGCGCTGGAGAGTCCCGGCGGCTACCATGTGCATCCGAACGGAGGCGGCGCCGGACACGGTCGCGGAGGCAAGCATCACTGAGCCGCGGCACAGCCTGCACGCACCGTTCCTCTTTCCCCATTTCCACCATGTCCTCCGCGCACGCCGGCGCCATCGACCACCATCACGACCCGTCCACCTCGACGGGCATTCCGAACAAGAAACTGCTCATGTGGGCGTTTCTCGCGTCGGACTGCATGTTCTTCGGCTCGCTCATCGCGACGCACCTCGTCTACCGGCTCAACCCGATCGAGGGGAACGCCAACGCGGTCGAGACCTTCAACATCGAGCTGACGTCGTTCTCGACCTTCATCCTGCTCATGAGCTCGCTCATGATGGCGCTGTCGGTCGCCGCCATCCAGAAGGGGCAGATCAAGCCGATGCGTCGCTGCCTGCTCACGACGATCTTCTTCGGCCTGATCTTCCTCGGCTGCCAGGTGTATGAGTTCGCCCACTTCGTGCACGAGAAGGACCTCACGCTCAGCTCCAGCGTGTTCGGCTCCACCTTCTATGTGCTGACCGGCACGCACGGCACGCACGTGGCGATCGGCGTGTTCTGGCTCTTGCTCATGTATGTGCGGTCCTTCCAGCCGGCCAGCGGCGTGGGCTCGACGGCGATGGCGATGCGCTCGTTCGCCCATGTGGCCATCTTCCTCGCGGCGGTCGTGCTCTCGATGTATCTCACGCTGGAACTGGTGCACGACATCCAGGTGCACGGCTTCTCTGCCGGCTCCTTCGGTGCGTTCCTCGGCCACCACGTCGCAGTCCTGATCGGCACATTGGGCGCGCTCGGCGCGCTCGTCGCACTCGGGCGCGATCCGGGTCCGGTCGCCTTCAGCGAGGCCAACGCCATCGACGTCGAATCGATGGGCCTCTACTGGCACTTCGTCGACATCGTCTGGATCGTGATCTTCACGGCCGTGTACCTGGTCGAATACGTGCCGCTGCACTGAGCGATCGTCGCACTCGAGAACAAGCCAGCCGAACTCGATCCATTTTCACAGAAGATCGCTGAGAGAGCAGAGAAAACAACGAACGCATCAGCCTGCCTTTCTCTGCTTCCTCTGCGGCCTCCTGTGCGACTCTTCTTCAGACCCTGATCCGAGCCTCGACTCCCAGCACCCCATGGACATTCCGCTTCCCGCCCAGCACCGCCACCCGAGTCGGTTCCACACGTTCATGCAGATCGCGATGTTTCTCGCGATCGTGACCGGCATCGAGATCGTGATCATCTTCATCCCGGTCTCGGATTTCTGGCAGTACACGACACTCGCCGTGCTCTCCGTTGTGAAGTTCCTCGCGGTGATCTTCTACTTCATGCACCTGAAGTGGGACCGCGCCTTCTGCACGATCCTGTTCTTCATCGGCTTGATCCTGGGTGGCGGCACGCTGATCGCGCTGCTCGCGCTCTTCGCGACCGAGCGCACCGAGGCGCTGGATGCGCAGGCGGCGCTCGTCACATCGATGGCCGCGGAGCGCGGCTGAGTCCCGGAGAGAGATGCCTCGCCGAGGCATCCACGCTGGATCTTCCGGTGAGCGCGTGTCGCTCGCGGACGCCTCGGCGAGGCGTCCCCACCTTTGATTTGCCGCACACCAGCGCCGCGCCTGTAATTTCCCTGTGGTTTCCTGGACCCACTGGCACAACGAACCCCTGCTGATCGGCACGCTCGTGCTCGCGGCTTGGGCCTACGCGCTGGCCGTGGGACCGTGGCGCTTCCGACTCGCGCCCGGGGCCGTCTTTCCACGACGCGACGCGTGGCGCTACTACGGCGGTCTCTTCGTATTCTACCTCGCGGTCGGTTCGCCGCTGGACCAGATCGGGGAGCGCTACCTTTTCTCGGCGCACATGCTGCAGCACATGATCATCGTGAACCTGGCGGCGCCGCTGGTGCTCACGGGGATGCCCGCGTGGCTGCTGGACCGTCTCATCGACCGCCCGATCGTGCGGCCCTTGCTGCGCGGGCTCACGGCGCCCGTGGTCGCCGCCGTCGTATATGCGCTGTGCTTGTCGCTCTGGCACGTGCCGGCCGCCTATGACGCGGCGTTGCGCGACAAGCTCCTGCACGTCGTGCAGCACCTGATGTTTTTCGCCGTCGCCGTGGTCCTGTGGTGGCCCCTCGTCAGTCCTTCGCGCGCCGTGCCACGACGATCGCCCGGGGTGCAGATCCTCTACGTGGTGGGGATGGGCGGGCTGCAGTTCCCGCTCGTGGCTTTTCTGAATTTCTCGCGCGAGGCGCTTTATCCGACCTACGAGTTTGCGCCGCGCCTGCTCAACCTCACGCCCCGGGAAGACCAGGTCCTGGGCGGCACGATCATGGGTATCGGCGGCATGTTTATCGCCCTGGGGCTTATTTCGTGGTGCTTCTATTGCTGGCACCGCCAGAGTGAGCGCGAAGAGACTTCCGCTCCGCCATCACCGCCCCGTCCATGACCTGGGAGATCGCCCTTGTATTCGTCCTGCTCGTCGGGGCGCTTGTCAGCTTCGCCTTGGAGAAAGTCCCGGCGGACGTGACGGCCTTGACGTTAATGGGAGTCCTCATCGTCACGGGGCTGCTGCCCTACAAGGACGCGCTGAGCGTTTTCGCCAACCCCGGCCCGCTCACGGTGGGTGCGATGTTCATCCTGTGCGCGGCTCTGGAAAAGTGCGGCGCGATCGACGTCCTGGCGCGGCGCGTCGACCGCATTTCCAAGCTTCCCTTCGAAATCGTGCTGCTCGTGCTGATCGTGACCGTGGGTGGCATCTCGGCCTTCATCAACAACACGCCCGTCGTTGTCGTCTTCATGCCGGTCGTGCTCAGCCTCGCGCGCAAGTCCGGCGTGCCCGCATCGAAGCTGCTCATGCCCATGTCGTTTGCCGCGGTGCTCGGCGGGTTGTGCACGCTCATCGGCACGAGCACCAACATCGTGGTCTCGAGCATTGGCGAGCAGAAGGGCCTGCCGAAGTTCGGCATGTTCGAACTCGCCTGCGTCGGCCTGCCAGTGTTCGCGGTCGGCACGATCTACCTGGTCGCCATCGGCCGCAAATTCATGCCCGTGCGCGAGACGCTGACCTCCATACTCTCCGAGGAGGAGCGGCGTGAGTTCATCACCGAGGCCTTCGTGCAGCCGGATTCGCCGCACATCGGCAAGACGCTCAAGGAAGCCGGACTGCTCAACCGTCGCGGCATCCGCGTGATCGAGGTCGTGCGCTCGGGGGTGGTCATGCGCGACGAACTCACCGACATCCGCCTGATCGCAGGCGACCGACTGGTTCTCTCCTGCCGTCCCTCCGGCATCGCCCACACGAAACGGCTCGCGGGCATCGATTTCGTCGCCGAGGCCGGGCTCGGTCTCGAGCAGATCGCGGCGCACGAGGGCCTGCTCGCCGAAGGTGTGATCGGCCCGCACTCCGTGCTCGTCGGCTCGACCATCGCCGAGGCCAACATCCGCCAGCGCTACCGCGTGATCATCGTGGCCGTGCACCGCCGCGGCAAGAACCTGCGCGAACACCTCTCCGAGTTGCGCCTCGAGGCCGGCGACACCCTGCTCATGCTCGGCACGCAGCAGGCGGTGAACAACCTGCGCGGCGGCGAGGATATCATCCTCGTCGACCAGCCGCTCGTGCCGACGGAGGGCCGCGACTACTCCCTGCCGCTCGTCATCGGGGTGATTGCCGCCGTGGTGACCGTGTCGTCCTTCGACTGGATGCCGATCGAACTCGCCGCCTTCCTCGCCTGCATTGTGCTGTTCCTGACCAAGGCGATCCGCCCGCAGGAAGGCTACGCCTCGGTGCAGTGGAACATCCTCTTCATCATCTTCGCCATGCTCGGGATGGGCATCGCGATGGACCGCACGCATGCCGCGGAGTGGCTCTCGAACGAGGTGATGCACGTTGTCGGCATGTTCGTGGCACCGGAGCACAAGCCGGTCGCGATGCTCGTCGCGATCTACTTCGTCACAATGCTGCTCACCGAGATCCTGAGCAACAACGCCGCCGGCGCGATCATGGCCACGCTCGCGATCGAGCTGGCCGAGGCGATGGGGGTGAACGCCCGCCCGTTCCTCATCGCGGTGACGATCGCGGCATCCGCGAGTTTCGCCACGCCGATCGGGTATCAGGCCAACACCTACATCTACGGCGTGGGTGGCTACCGGTTCTCGGACTTCGTGAAGGTCGGCGTGCCACTCAACCTCCTCGCCATGGTCACCGCGATCTTCGCGATCCTGGAGTTCTTCCCATTCTGAGGAAGCAGCGGAACGGGCCGCGAAGAGGCGTGGGCGCGGAGCCACGTGGAACGGCCACACGAGGGACGGAAGGCCCCGGAGTGGTGCGCGAAGCGAGTCCGGCCGCACTGGGCGGGGCGAGGCCTCCGGCCGGGCCGCGCACGGGAATCGATGCGCGATCTCGGCTTGGCCTGAGACCCCGCCCTACCTCGGACCGAGTATTCGAATAGAACAGCCCGGTCCCGCGTGAGCGGACCGGGCTGTGAAGTCAGACAGGGATCCTGAAGCAGGCTCAGACCGCGCTCTCGCCGCGCTCGTCGGTGCGGATGCGGATAGCCTCCTCGACGGGCACGACGAAGACCTTGCCATCGCCGATCTTGCCGGTCTTGGCGGCCTTGACGATCGCCTCGGCGCACTTGGCCACGAGCTCGTCGGGCACGACGATCTCGAGTTTCACCTTGGGCAGGAAGTCCACGGTGTACTCGCTGCCGCGGTAGATCTCCGTATGGCCTTTCTGGCGACCGAAGCCCTTGACCTCGGTCACGGTCATGCCCTCGATGCCGACGTCGGCCAGGGCGTCCTTCACCTCCTCGAGCTTGAACGGCTTGATGATGGCGATGATGAGTTTCATGGAAAGAGTCTCCGTTCAGGCAGGGTTCAGAGCATGTAGCCCTCTTCGCCGTGCTCGCTGATGTCCAGGCCCTGGCGCTCGACCTCGGAAGTCGGGCGCAGGCCGACGATGGCCTTGACGAGCAGGCCGATGAGCAGCGTGCCCACGACGGCGACGACGATCGTCACGCCCATGGCCTTGACCTGCTCGAGCCAGAGGCCGCCGCGGTCAACCATGTCCGTGAGCGCGGGATTGGCCTCCTTGGAGGCGAGGATGCCGGTGAGCAGCGCGCCGAGCGTGCCGCCCACGCCGTGCACGCCGAAGGCGTCGAGCGCGTCGTCATACTTGAGCTTGGCCTTCAGCCAGGTCACCGCGAAGTAGGGTACGACTGCGGCGAATACGCCGATGATCACCGCACCCGAGGTCGAGACAAACGCCGCCGCCGGCGTGATCACGACCAGACCGCCCACGACACCCGAGCAGAAACCGAGGATCGAGGCATGGCCGCGCAGCATCTTCTCGAGCATGCCCCAGACAAACGCGGCGGTGGCGGCGGCGAGCGTCGTGTTCATGAAGGCGAGCGAAGCGAGACCGTCGGCCGCGAGGGCCGAACCGGCATTGAATCCGTACCACCCCACCCAGAGCATGCCGGTGCCGACCATACACAGCACCATGCTATGCGGCGCGAGTTTCTCCTTACCGAATCCGACGCGCGGCCCGATCATGAGGCAGAGCACGAGCGCGGACCAGCCCGAGGCCATATGCACGACCGTGCCGCCCGCGAAGTCGATCGCTTTGATCGTCGAGTCGGCCGACCAGCCGTTCATGAAGCCGTTCGAGCCCCAGACCATGTGAGCCATGGGGAAGTAGACGATCAGCATCCACAACCCGACGAAGAGCATCACGGCGGAGAACTTCATGCGCTCGGCCACTGCGCCAACGATCAGGGCCGGCGTGATGATCGCGAACATGAGCTGAAACATCGAGAAGGTCGCGTGCGGGATGGTCGCCGAGTAGGTGGGATTGGGCACACCGGCAACGCCCTTGAGCGTCATGAACTCGGTGCCGCCCACCAGCCCGCTGCCGAAGCTGCTGCCGAAGGCCAGCGAATAGCCGACGCCCCACCAGAGCAGCGTCACCAGGCCGGCGATGCCCAGGCATTGGGCGAGGACGGAGAGAACGTTCTTGCTGCGCACCAGGCCGCCGTAGAAGAGCGCGAGGCCGGGCAGGGTCATGAAGAGGACCAGCGCGGTGGAGGTCATCAACCAGGCGTTATTGCCCGAGTCGACCGTGAGGGGCGCGGCCTCCTCGGCCCATGCCGGCAGGCTGAACAAGCTCACACCCGCGGCGGCGGCGAGGATGGTGCGGAGGGTTTTGGCGGAGCGGGACTTCATAGGATTGCTAGAAATGATGCACGAGTTTCATGGAAAACAGTCGTCCGCCCTTGAGCCGCTTCCATGCCAGCCACGGGTTGGCGCAAAAAAGACCGGCACGAAACCGTGCCGGTCTTTTCGAAGCGGGCGGATGGCCCGCGAAGCTGGGGTGGGACCTCAGACGGCGGCCTCGCCGCGCTCGTCGGTGCGGATGCGGATCGCTTCCTCCACCGGCACGACGAAGACCTTGCCGTCGCCGATCTTGCCGGTCTTGGCCGACTTGACGATCGCCTCGGCGGTCTTGGCCACGAGCTCGTCGGGCACGACAATCTCGAGCTTCACCTTGGGCAGGAAGTCCACGGTGTATTCGCTGCCGCGGTAGATTTCCGTGTGTCCCTTCTGGCGGCCGAAGCCCTTGACCTCGGTGACGGTCATGCCCTCGATGCCGATTTCCGAAAGCGCCTCCTTAACTTCCTCGAGCTTGAAGGGCTTGATGATCGCGATGATGAGTTTCATGGAAAATGGGTCGCTTTAAGTGATTGTGGGTTACCCGGATGCGGGGACCGGCGCAAGGCAGATGTCATGCACCGGTCACCGCAAGGCGATTACTTGTGGGCCTCCTGGAAATCCGGGTAGGCCTCGTTGCCGTGTTCGCCGATGTCGAGACCCGTGGACTCCTCTTCGGGGCTCACGCGGATGCCCATGGCAAGCTTGAGGATGTACCAGATGACGAGTGAGAGCGGGAACACCCACAGGGCGACGTAGAGCACACCCTTGAGCTGCACGAGGGTCTGCGCGCCGGCCGAGAGTCCGGTGGCGAGCGCGGCCACGTCGGTCGCGACCTGGTTGTCGTAAAACAGGCCGAGGGCGATCGTGCCGAAGATGCCGTTGACGAGGTGCACGGCGAGGGCGCCGACCGGGTCGTCGAGCTTGAGCTTGTCAAAGAGGATGACCGCGAGCACGGCGAGCACGCCGGCGATGAAGCCGATGATGGCGCCCGACTTGATCGTCACGAACGCACACGGAGCGGTGATCGCGACCAGGCCGGCGAGACATCCGTTGGCGATCATGGAGAAGTCCGGCTTCTTCAGCAGCACCCAGGCTGCAATCGTCGCGCCGATCGTGCCGAAGACCGCGCCCATGTTCGTGTTCACGAGGATGTGCGCGATGGCCTTGCCGTCCATCGCGGCCATGGTGGAGCCGGGGTTGAACCCGAACCAGCCGAGCCAGAGGATGAGCACGCCGAGAGCGACGGAGGTCATGTTGTGACCGGGGATCGGGTGGACCTTGCCGTTCTTGTACTTGCCGGTGCGCGGACCGAGCACGATCACGCCGGCGAGCGCCGCCCAGCCGCCGACCGAGTGAACGACCGTGGAGCCGGCGAAGTCGCGGAAGTTGTTCGCACCGAGTAGACCACCACCCCAGATCCAGTGGCCGGAGATCGGGTAGATCACGGCGACCAGGACGAGCGAGAAGATGATGAACGAGCTGAACTTGATGCGCTCGGCGACCGCGCCGGAGACGATCGTCGCGGCCGTGCCGGCGAACACGAGCTGGAAGAAGAACTTCGCCCAGAGCGGAACGGGCGTCCAGTTGATCGCGCTGTAGACACCGGCGTAGACGTCGGTGGAAAATGGATTCATCGACGCATAGGCCTCACCGAGGGCGGGGGAGTTGTCCGCGCCACCGACAAACCAGAGGCCCTGCGTGCCCATGAAGGAGTTGCCGTCGCCGAACATCAGACCCCAGCCGATCACGTAGAACGAGATGGTGGAGAGCGCGAAGACGACGAAGTTCTTGGCGAGGATGTTGACCGTGTTCTTCGAGCGGCACAGGCCGGACTCGACGAGGGCGAAACCGGCGTTCATCCAGAAGACAAGGAAACCGGCCACGAGCACCCAGACCGTGTCCAGGCCGGTGCGCAGGCTGCTCAATGTGGCCGGATCGACTGCCGGTGCCGCCGCGGCTGCGGCCTCTTCGCCGTAAACAGGGGTGAGCATCGCGGAAACCGCGAGCAACGCCGCGGCTCCGAGGCCCATCCTCAGGTGCTGATGCCAGTTTTTCATAATCTCCTTCGATGTTGGGTGCGTATGGTGAGAAACCGTTTGCCGACTCAAAAAGCGTTCATCCGTCGGGGAGGAACGATGAGCCCTTCAGCAAGCACGATGCCAACGCACTGGCGGAGTTTCTCGCGCGAGAGATTGGCCGGCGCGCGTACGCAGCGAGGGCGCGTCCGGCCGGACGCG
>JACSRI010000243.1 GCA_014879845.1 Opitutaceae bacterium | reverse complement strand
AGGACCAGCGCCTGCACGACCTGATGATCGAGATCGCCCCGCTGGGCGCATCGACGCTCTACCTCTTTCGCGAGCAGACCCACCGCGGACGCTGCGTGGTCGCCTACCGCGGCCACGTCAACGAACTCTTCGAGCTGCCCGACGCCGAGATGCAGGCCTTCGTGCGCGACGTCGCGCGGGCGGCCCGCGCGATCAAGACCGCGTTCGGCGCGGCCAAGATCAACTACGGCGCCTACTCGGACAAACTCCCGCACCTGCACATGCACCTCGTGCCAAAGTACGTCGGCGGCCCGTCCTACGGCACGACCTTCGAGATGATGCCGGCCGAGAAGAAACTCGTTGGCGACGCCGAGTACGCCGCGCTGATCGCATCGATCAGGGCCGCCCTCTGAGGGAGGTTACGTCTCGCTCCGGCCCGCGGCTCACCGGATCGGTTCGCCCTCTCCGCGATCCGACATGCCAAGGATATCGGATCTTCGGATACCCTCTAGCCGTTCCCGGACCCGCCGAAGAATCGCCCGAGCTTCCTGAGAAGACCGCCGCGTTGCGCGGCCGGCTCGAGGCGCCAGCAGTTGCGGCCCGCGTGCTTGGCCTCGTAGAGGCGCTGGTCGGCGTATTCAAGAAGCTCAGCCGCCGTGGACCGACGCTCCGGCCAGTGGACCCAGCCGATGCCGATGCTGACGGACATCGCGATGCGCGTCTCGCCGTCGACGAACGGCTCGCCAGCGACGGCCCTGCGAAACTCCTCCGCCAGCGTGGCCACCGCGGCCGGCGGACACTCCGGCGCGATCACGGCGAACTCCTCGCCGCCATAGCGGTAGATCGTGTCGCGCTTGCGCGCGTGGTCGTCGAGGACACGCGCGATGTGCTCGAGCGCGGCGTCGCCGGTGAGGTGGCCATGAGTGTCGTTGATGGCCTTGAAGTGGTCGATGTCGATGAGCAGCAGGGCCAGCGCCGCGCCCGACTCCTCGGCGGCCTTGAGCGCGGTGGCGAAGTCCTCGTCGAAGGCCGCGCGGTTGAACATGCCGGTGAGGCGGTCGCGACGCGCGATGCGACCCAGCTGCTGGTTCTCGGCGCGCAGGCTCTGCACCTCGAGCTCGGAGGCGAGGCGTAGGGCGTTGCGGTGTTCCTCGGCCTGGTTCTCGATCGCCTGGATGTCCGGCGCCTTCGAGGTCTGCACGGAGAGCAGCCGTCCGTAGTTGATCCAGTCCTGGCCGATCTGCCCGAGCAGCACGCGGAAGGCCTCGCCGTCGATCTCGAGCGAATCAAACGCCGCTGCCGCCAGCGCCTGCACCGCCGCGGCCGTGTGGCGCACGTCCTCGACCATGAAGGCCGCGATCGCGTCCGCGGTGGCGATGATGCGCGAGGAACGGTTCGCATGCTCCTGCCCGGGCGCGAGTGTGCCGATCGTCTTCCACACCACCTCGGGCAGGTTCCACTCGCGCAGCAGTTGCGCGCCGACTTCGAGATGGTCCGTGCCCAGGGCGGCGCGCTCGCGCTGCTCGAGGGGTTGCTCAGCGCCGGCCGCGCCGGCGAGCACGGGCTCGTACTCCGCGGGCAGGCCGGTCGCGAGCACCAGTTTTCCGATACGCGCGAGCAATCCGGTGATGAATGCCTCCTCGGGATCCCAGCCCTGAAGGTGCCGCGCGATGCAGCGCGCCCCCACGGCGCGCGCGAGCGACTCCGACCAGAAGCGGTCGAACTTGAAACTCGGGCAGGTGTCCCGGTGCTTCTCCGAGACGAGCGAGAAGGAGAGCGCCATCATTTGCGCGCCGCGCATGCCGATACGCGCGACCGCCTCCGCCACCGTGGTGCCGCGGAAGCCCAGGCCGATGAGCGGGGAGTTGATGAACTTGATAATCTTGGAGGTCAGCGCGGGATCGCCGCTGATCACCTGCGTGATGTCCTCGATCGAGGTCTCGTCCGACTCGACCAGCTCCAGAATCCGGATCGCGACACCGGGCGGCGTGGGCAGCCGGTTGGTCGATTTGAGCAACGTGTAGGGATTCTCCACCATGGATTTGTCCTTCCCTCATTCTTCGACCGGGTACGAACCGACCTCAGCCCTCGTGCGAAAAAAGTTCAAACGCCTCCTCGGGGATACACCCCAGGCGACTGTCGGTGGCGGTCGGAGGTCTCGATCCGCGTGCCGCACTCAGCCGACGACCGTCAGCACGATGCCATTCACGACACCGAGCACCGCGATGATCTTTCCCCAGCCGCCCTTCTCACGAAACAGCCACAACCCGCCGGCAAATGCCACCAGCGTGCTGCCGCGCCGCATGCTCGAGACCAGCGAAACCAGAGCCTCCTGGTCGCGCAACGCCGTGAAGTAGGCGAAGTCGGCCACGAGCAGGAACCAGCCGATGAACGGGATGCTCCAGCGCCAGTGAAACTCCGCGCGCGGCCACCACCGGCGTTTCCACCCGATGGCGAGCGGCAGGAACAGCACGACGAGATAGATCGAGAACCACGCCTGCACGGTCGAGGCGCCGAAGCCCGCGCGGCCGAAGAGGTACTTGTCGTAGAGGCCGCTCACTGCGCCCAGGAGCGTACCTCCGACGAGAAAGCCCACCCACTTGTCGCGGTGAAAATGGATGCCCTCATGCCGGCCCGCGAACGACAGGCCCACGAACGAACCGAGCGTCGTGGCGATGCCTAGGGCCTCGAGCCAGGTCGGCCGCTCCCCGAGCACGAGGATAGCACCGCCGAGCGTCCAGAGCGGGCCGGTCGCGCGGATTGGCGCGGCGATGGACATCGGCAGATGCTTGAAGGCGAAGTAGGTCAGGATCCACGAGCCCGCGACGATGACGGACTTGAGAAACACCTGCCCATGCTGCGCCACGGTCAGCGACTCCACGTGCATCGCCGCCGGCATCGAGCCCGGCATACCTGCCTGGATCGCCATAAGAGCCACCCAGACCACCGCCCCGAACACCGTGCTGAGAAACAGCACGGGCAACACGGCGTTGGCCTGGACTGCGTGCTTCTTGCTCAGGTCGTAGAACCCGAGGAACAACGCGGAGATGAGGCTGAGCACGATCCAGTGCATGCAAAGGGTCGAGGTGTGCCGAAGCCTGGTCGCCGGGGCAAGGCCGGGATGCAGGTCCGGGTCGGGCGGACTGGCTGTGTGCAGTTGCACGAACGCGTTCCCGCACCATGGTAACGCGAATGGTCCCGCTGCTGTCCTCGCCTCCGGCGCTCTCTCGCTCCTGGGTGGGAGCGCTCGCGTGGTGCGCTGCCGCTTGTCTCGTCCCGAACACCACCTGGCGCGCTGGAGCAGCGGAAGCGGGCGTGCCGGAAGCCCATGCGGCGCACACCTACACGGTCGGCGTGCTCGACGACAACCCGCCCTTCTCGTTTCGCGACACGGACGGCCGGATCAGGGGCTACGCCGTCGACCTGCTCGCCGCGATCGAACGCACCAGGCAGATCCGTTTTGAGCGCCGGGTCGGACCGACGGACGAGATCCACGCCCTCTTCGAGCAGGGTGAACTGGACATGCTGCAGTCCTTCGTACCCAACGAGGCGCGACGCCGCCGCTGGGCGTTCTCCGTGCCTTACCTGCGCATGACGGGCATCATCTTCGCCCGCCGCGGTGCAACGCGCCTCGCCACCCTCGACGACCTGCGCGGCCGCACGGTCGCCGTGCACGCGGGCAGCGTCGGCGCGAGGATCCTCGAGGAGGAGGGACTCGGTGCGTCCATCCGCATCGTCCGGTCGGTCGAGGAAGCCTTCCACCGCGTGGAGTCCGGCGAGGTCGACGCCACGCTCGCCTCCCGCCTGACCGGTCTCGAGAGCATCCGGCGCCTGGGCCTGCGCCAGGTCGTCCCCGTCGGCGAGTCGATCCCGGGCTACACCGTGAACTACTGCTTCGCGATGAAGCCCGAGTTGGAGCAACTCCGCGCCCAGATCGACGAGACGCTCCTGCAACTCGACCGGCCCGACACGTCCGGCATCAGCCCGCGCCAGCAGATCTACGACGCTTGGTTCGCCTTTGCCGACCCGCGCCGCTTCGACGCCACGCAGGTCGCGATCGCGGTCAGCAGCGGCCTCGCCGTCGCCCTGCTCATCGCCGTATGGGCCATGCTGCGACAGCGCCGCCTCCGCCACGAGATCGCGCGACAGGCCGATGCCCTGCGCGTCAGCGAGGAGGGCTACCGCACCGTTTTCGAATCCACGCTGCACGGGCTCATCGTCTTCGAACGCGATCCCGCCGATCCGATGCGCTGGCTGATCGTGCAGATCAACCCGGCGGCGCGCCACATCCTCGGCGAACCCGCCGGCGCCGCGCCACGACCGAGCTTCGCGGACGCGTTTCCAGCGGACGGTGCACTCGCCTTCCGGCTGACCGGTGCCCTCGCGGCCGGGGCACCTGAGCCGTTTGAGCACGACCGCAGCCGTCCCGGGCAGGCGGCCTGGGTCGACGTGGCTGTCTCCCGCCTGGGCGAGCACCGCCGCCTGGTCGCGATCCGCGACATCACCGACACCAAGGTCGCGGCCGAGCGCCTGCGCCAGAGCGAGGCCCGCCTGCGCCAGAATCAGAAGCTCGAGGCGATCGGGACGCTCGCGAGCGGCGTGGCGCACGACTTCAACAACGTGCTCACCGCCATCCTCGGCAATATCGAGCTCATGCGGCTCGACCTCGCCGCCGACCATGTCGCGACCACCTCGCTCCAGGAGATGCGCGATGCGGCCGAGCGCGCGCGTTTCCTCGTGCGACAGATCCTCGCGTTCTCGCGTCGCACCGAGGGACGCCGCGAAGTCATCACGGTCACGCCCGTGGTGAAGGAGGCGCTGCGCTTCGTCAGTGCGACCGCGCCGAGCACCATCGAGTTTCGCCACCACGTGGCGGACCGTACGCCGCCGATCGAGATCGATCCCACCCAGCTCCACCAGGTGTTGATGAATCTCTGCACCAACGCCGTGCACGCGCTGCGCGAACGCTCGGGCGTGGTCGAAGTCTCCGAGGAAGCCGCGACCATCGCGGCCGGCACGACGGGACATCCCGCCGACCTCGCCCCCGGCGACTACCTGCTGCTGCGCGTGCGCGACACGGGGGCGGGCATGCCCGCGGAAGTCCTGCAGCGCATCTTCGAGCCGTTCTTCACCACCAAACCCTCCGGCGAGGGAACCGGCCTGGGCCTCGCCGTCGTGCATGGGATCGTGTCGGGCTGTGGTGGCGCCGTGGATGCGGTGAGCGAACCAGGGGTCGGCACGACATTCAGCCTCTACATCCCGGCCGCCCGAGGAAAACCCGTCCAGGCTCCATCCGAGGAGGTGAACGTGCCCGAGGGGCACGGCGAGTTCATCATCCTCGTGGACGACGAACCGGCGATCATCCAGACCACGACGCGCCTGCTCGAGCGGCTTGGCTACACCGTCGCGGGCTTCACGCATCCGGCGGAAGCCTTGGCGGAGATTCGCCGGCACCCGCGCGACGTCGACCTCGTCATCACGGACCTGACCATGCCCGCCATGAGCGGCATCGACCTGGCCGGCAAGATCCACGCCCTTGCCCCCGAGTTGCCGGTAATCCTCGTCAGCGGTTTCATCAACGAACGAGAGATGGCACTGGCCCGGGCGGGACGCGTGGCGCGGATCCTCGACAAGCCCATCACACGCGCGGCCCTGGCCGAGGCCATCGCCACCTGCCTGGCCGGTCGAAGCGAACCGGCCCCGTGAACCGGGGCACGAACCCAACGGCTCGAGCATCCGATCCCCATCTCGAAGCTGCGCGGGCAACGGAAGAAATGCATCGAAGCGCCATCGCTCGCCGGGCGCTCCGTCGACCACGCGACTCCGATCACGGCTCCATCACGACCGGACTGGATATCGCACCGTGATCTCCACGGTGTGCCACGCGCCGAGAACGCGGACCTAAAAAACACAACGAGGCGCCTATTGAGGGCGCCTCGAGTCATCTGAAGCAGGTCCGGGCGAGATGCATCACCCGGACCGGAACTGGAGCTGGATCAATACCGGCCGCCGCCGCCACCGCCGCCACGACGGTCGCCGAAGCCACCACCGCCGCCGCGACGCTCGCCGCCGAAGCCGCCGCCACCGCGACGCTCGCCGCCGCCGAAGCCGCCACGACGCTCACCACGCGGAGCACCCCCACCGCCGCCGAAACCGCCACGACCACCCTCCTCCTTCGGACGGGCTTCGTTCACGGTCATTACGCGGCCATCAAGTTCCTGGCCGTTCAACTTCTCTGCGGCGACCTTCGCCTCTTCGGGTGTGCCCATCGTGACAAAGGCGAAGCCGCGCGGGCGGCCCGTCATTTTGTCCATCGCGATGAAGACATCGGTCACCGCACCGAACTGCTCGAACACTGCGCGCACATCCTCCTCGGTCGATTTGAACGAGAGATTGCCCACGTAGAGTTTGGAGTTGCTCATGTGATAAGTTCGTCGATCCCGCTATCCTGCAGTCCGTTCCCGACCATCGGGTTTCGAATTATCACTGAAGCTCGCCTCCAACTGACAATTCACCAGTCCCTGCCACCTAACGATACTGACGAAACGGTCGCAGCAACGGGCGAAACGGTCCGCGAGGCAAGTCGATTTCGGACACCCATTCGTCCTGTCCCCAAGGCGAACAACACGGCGCGCCACGAGGGTCGCGTTTCGTGGCAGCACGAGTTCCGCCGCCCTCTGAAAAAGACATCCGCCGCTCGGCGGAGCCGTGCGGCGGGTCTTCTTTATTTCGGGACGAACCCGTCACCCCACACAGGGGTTTTTCATCGTCGGTTATTGTCCGGCGGAGCGGACTCTGACTTGGGTAACCGTAGTGCTTTTATCGGCACACCAAGCCTACGCGATAAGCGCGAAAATGCAAATCAGGGGATACACCCCGTCGGACCCGGAGACGAGTCTCCCGGGGGCGCACCTGAGGCCTTCGCCGCCACGACGCTGACCGGCCCGCCTACACGTAGTCGCGGTAGACCGGCTCGAACATGCAGGCCCGCACCGCAGCCTCGAAATCGGCCGGACGCGGCACGCGCGCAAGCCCGGCATCGTAGGCCTCGTGAGCGACCGCGGTCGCGATCTTGAGCGAGACTTCGCGGATGCGCGTGAGCGCGGGATAGACCCGGCCCATGGCCAGGTCCTCCGCGGTGACGAGACCGGCGAGGGTGCGCGCGGCGGTGAGGAACATGCCGTTGGTCACCTGGGCCGACTCGCAGAACAAGGCGCCCAGGCCGACACCCGGGAAGATGTAGACGTTGTTGCCCTGCCCCGGGACGAAGGTGCGACCGTCGAACTCCACCGCGGGGAACGGACTGCCGCTGGCGAAGATCGCCCGGCCCGAGCTGTGCCGGTAGGCCTCCTCGGCCGTGCACTCCGCCTTCGAGGTCGGATTGGAGAGCGCGAAGATGATCGGGCGCGGGTTGAACTGCGCCATGCGCGCGATGATCTCGGGCGTAAACGTGCGCGGCTGGCCGGAAACACCGATGAGCGCCGTGGGGCGCACCGCCTCGACCGCCTCGGCCAGTGTGGCCAGCGGGGCGCGGTCATGCGCGTAGGGTTCCTTGTGGTGGGCGAGTTTGCCCGGTCGTCCGCGGACGACCAGACCCTGCGAATCCACGAACCAGCAGCGCGCGCGCGCCTCGCGCTCGCTCAGGCCGCCGGCGACGGCGGCTGCGACATAGAGGTCGGCGATGCCCGTGCCGGCCTCGCCCGCACCTAGGAAGAGAAGTTTCTGCTCCTCGAGTCGCCCGCCGTTCAGGCGCATCGCGGCCATGATGCCGGCGAGCGCGACCGCCGCCGTGCCCTGGATGTCGTCGTTGAAACTGCAGATCCGCGAGCGGTAGTTCTGCAGCAGGCGGAAGGCGTTGCTGTTGCCAAAATCCTCCCACTGCAGCAACGCCTTCGGGTAGGCGGCCTGCACGGCAGTGACGAACTCCTCGATGAACTCATCATACTCGGCCCCGCGGACGCGCTTCTGGTTGAGGCCGATATAGAGCGGGTCCTTGTGCAGCGATGCGTTGTCCGTGCCCACGTCCAGCGTGATCGGCAGGCAGTAGGAAGGGTGCAGGCCCGCACACGCGGAGTAGAGCGAGAGCTTGCCGATGGGGATGCCCATGCCGAGCGCGCCGAGGTCGCCCAGGCCGAGGATGCGCTCGCCGTCCGTCACCACGATCATGCGCACGTCGGCGACGGGCCAATGGCGCAGGATCTCGGCGATGCGGCCTTTCTCGCGGATGGTGATGAAGAGGCCGCGCGGGCTGCGGAAGATCGCACCGTATTCGAGGCACGCCTGCCCGACGGTCGGCGTGTAGATGATCGGAATCATCTCGTCGGCGTGATCCATCACGACGCGGTAGAAGAGCGTCTCGTTGCGGTTCTGGAGCGTCGTGAGGAAGATGTATTTCTCGAGCGGGTCGGTCTTGCGGCGGAAGTTGAGCAGCGCGCGTTCGACCTGCTCCTCCATCGTGAAGATGCGCGGCGGCAGCAGGCCGCGCAGGCCGAGGGCGTCGAGTTCGCGCTCGGAGTAGCCGGTGCCCTTGTTGAGGAGGGCGTTGGAGATCAGGGCCGTGCCCCGCGGGAAACACAGCCCTCCGAACGGATTGAGGCCGCTGGTGAGCGGAGAGGATGAGAGGTTTTCCATAAGCACGGGCACTGATGGACGGAACGAATTTGAATCCATCCCACCTCATCACGCCGTCGCCCGACCAGCAAGACCCGTGCTGCCCGCCGCCGACACATTCGAGCCACACGGGGGCCCTGCAAGCCCAGCTAATAGGCGCCCGAGCCGCCGCCGAGAGCGCGGTCGCCGGCGTCGCGCCCCATCCCGCGCACCACGGCCCGACCGACGCGGGCGAGTTCGGCCACGACCAACGGCCCGAACAGCCACAGCACCTGCTCGGGAAACACCTTTCGCGCGGAAATCTGGTGATAGAGCACGAGCACCGCGGCCACATAGACGAGCCGGTGCAACCACTTCCAGCGGCGCGAGCCGAGCGCGCGCACCACGCGGTCCAGGCTGGTCGCCGCGAGGATGAAGAGGATCCCGAACGCGACCAGGCCGACGAGAATGAACGGTTTCTGCCAGTCTGTGCGAAACGTCGCGAAGCCGCCTTCGTAGACGAAATGCATCGCCACGTGCAGCGCGGCATAAACGAAGGCGCTCACGCCGACAAAGCGCCGATGGCGCTGCACGACCAACACCGGGCGCCAGCGCGGAAGGATCGCGCGCAGGGGCGAAAGGAGCAGCACGGCCACGAGCACGCACGCCGCGGTGAACCCGAGGTGGTGCAGCACGTACTTGGCGGGGTCGGCCGCGACGGACGAATCACCCGTCACGAACAACGGCCACGCCGGCCACAACCCGGGCGCGACCACACACGCGGCCACGAAGGCGCGCGACTGCAGGAGTCTCGCAAGCAGCGTATTCACCGCGCGGCGGACTCAGTAGTTCCTGCGCAGGTCGAGCCCGGCGTAGAGCGCGGCGACCTGCTTCTCGTAGCCATTGAACATGAGCGTGGGCTGCTTGCCGGAGAAGAAGCCGCCACCGATCACGCGCTCGCTCGCCTGCGACCAGCGCGGGTGGTCGACGGTGGGATTTACGTTCGCATAAAAGCCGTATTCCTGCGGCGCCATCTGCTGCCAGGTGTTGCGCGGCTGGCGCGCGGTGAACTCGATGCGCACGATCGACTTGATGCCCTTGAACCCGTACTTCCATGGCACGACCAGGCGCAGCGGCGCGCCGTTCTGGTTCGGGATTGGCTTTCCGTACATGCCGGTCGCGATGAACGCCAGTTCGTGGGTCGCCTCGTCGAGGCGAAGGCCCTCGACATAGGGCCAGTCGAGGATCGGCTCGCGCTGGCCGGGCGCGCTGGACGGATCATTGAAGGCAACGAACTTCAGGAACTTGGCTGAGGCCCTGGGCGCGGCGAGGGCGACGAGTTTCGCCAGCGGGAATCCGTTCCACGGGATGACCATCGACCAGGCCTCGACGCAGCGGTGCCGGTAGACGCGCTGCCCGATGCCGCCGAGTTTTGCGATCAGGTCGTTCACGTCCCAGCGGCCGGGATGCTCGATCTCGCCGGCCAGTTCGATCGTCCACGGCTCGGTCTTCCAGCCGCGGTTGGCGGCGACGACCGGATCGTCCTTTCCCGTGCCGAACTCGTAGAAGTTGTTGTAGCTGGTCGCGAGGTTCTCGGGCGTGATCTTGAAGTCGCCGGCCGGATACGCGGCGTCGGGGGCGGACGGAAATCCTCCGGTGGCGGCACGCAGCGCCGGCGCGAGGGCGGCGCCGGCGAGCCCGGCTCCGAGCGCGCGCAGGAATCGCCGTCGGCCCAGCCCGGCCGAGCACGCGACCGCCTCGTCGGTGGCGGCCGATTCCGGGAGTTCCCAGTCTTTGCGAATGCGGATGTGCATGATGGCGTTTGGGCGCACGCGCCCGGTTGCGCGCAAGGAGTCCAGTTCTCCCCCGCGCGCAAGCTGGGAGGATCGAGCGGCGCCGTCTATTCCACCGCCCGTACGCACGCTGCCGGCATCACGCCGATCCGGGCACTCAGCCCGAGCCGGCGCGACCGGCGTCGCTCGGGGCGCCGGCAGCCTTGGCGCGCTTGGACTCGACGGTCGCGCGCAGTTCCGCGGCCTTGGCAAAGCCCCCAGCCTCGGCCTCCTCGAGCAGGCGCGCCGCCTCGTCGAGCGTGGGCGCGCCCGGGAGATTTTTCAACGTGGCGACCGCGAGCATGTACTTGGCGTTAGCATGGCCGAGTTGCGCGGCCTGGTGGAAGTTTCTCAACCCGGTCGCGACATCCTTCGGCACGCCCTGGCCGGCGACGCGGATGGACCCGAGGAGGAAAAGCGCTTCGCCCGTGGTGTCACCCGCGCGCTCGAGGATCGGCACGGCTTCCGCCGACTTGCCGGCGACGATGAGGTCGCGCCCCTGCCGGCAGAGGGCGTCGGGATTGCGCAATTCGAGCGCGGCGCGGTTGTACTTGTCGGCCCGGCGCGGGTTGGCCTTCACCCCGAGGCCCTCGCGGTAGATGAGGGCGAGTCGATCGTTGGCCGCGCCTTGGATCATCGGGTGATAGATTTCGAGCATGCTCTTCCAGAACTTCAGAGCCTCGGCATACTGTTTCTGGCGCAGGAGCACGTCGCCGAAGGTGATGAAGCCGACGACGTTTCCCGTGCCCGCGAGTCGCGCGAGCCACACCTTGGCGGCCTCGAGGTCGCGCTCGACACCGCGGCCCTGCAGGTAGAAGTCGCACACCGCCTTGAGCGCCTCGACGTCGCCGTCGAGGGCGGCGATGCGGTAGTAATACATCGCCTCGCGCGGCGTCACCGGCACGCCCTCGCCCTTCTCGTGCATGCGACCGAGGATGCGGTTCGACTCGGTGTCGCCCTTCTCCGCCGCACTCTGGTAGTAGGTGTAGGCCATGCGGACGTCGCGAGACACGCCCTCGCCCTTGACGTAGCGGATGGCGAGGTTCTTCGCGGCGACGGCCGAACCGAGTTCCTCGGCGCGCTCGAGGTGCCTGATCGCCTCGCCGTCGACGTCGCGGATGCCGTCCATGCTGATGCCCTTGGCTGCGAGGGTCTGCATATCGATGGCGAGGTTGTTGTGGGCGTTGGCATTGTCGGGGTCGCGCCGGATCACCTCGAGGTTGAGCTCGATCGCGCGGCGCAGGTTTGCGTTGCCCTCGCGAGCGGCGACGACGACAGCGTAGTCGACCATGGCGTGCAGGTCGCCGAGATCCGCGCCCTTCTTCAGCTCGGCCTCGTATTTTTCCTGCGTGCCGGAGGTGTCCCAGCCGAGGCGCATCGCACCGGCGAGGTAGTAGTGTGCGCCGCCGAAGCCTTCCTCGGCCGCGCGACGCATCGCCTTGAGCACGTCCTTCTGCTTCACGTCGATCTTGGTGCCGCCCGCGGCGGCCAGGCGCTGGAAGTCGCGCACGGCGGCGTGGTAGCGCGCGATCGGGAGCCTGGCCACGCGGGCCTGCGTATCCAGAAACGCCCACCAACCGGCGGCGGTCCAGGAGCCCGGCGGCACGTGGCCGGCGGCGGCGAGGGCGACGGCGAAGTTGTCGTCGGCGTGCCGGTCGATGATCTCCCGGGCCGCGGCTTCGTCGACGGCGGTGCCGATGCCGCGCTGGTAACAGGCGGCGAGGTTGGCGAGGGCGACCCATGACTTGCCCGTCTCCCGCGCCTTGAGATACCAGGCAAAGGCGCCGGCGGTATCCGGAGAACCGGCACGACCGGTGCGGAGGATCTCGGCCAGCTCGATCATCGCCCAGACCTCGCCGGCATTGGCCGACATCTCGCACCAGCGCAGCGCCTCGGCGGGATTCTCCTTCTGCAACGCAGCGGCGACGTCCTGCTGGTCCTCGGTCAGGTGCGCGTCGGCCTCGGCGCTGCTTTGCTTCTCGAGTTCGGCGAGGAGGAAATCGTCGACGCGGCGGTTGGTCCACATGGAGTGGAGCGCGGCCATGTCGCCGGAGCGGCGCAGGTCGCGGCTGCGCTCGAGCAACTCGTTCGCGCGCGAGAGATCGCGGGTGCAGCCGCGACCGAGGGCATGGCAGCGGGCCGCGCGCGCCGCGGCGTCGGCGATGCCGGCGCGGCCGCCCGTGCCCCACGCCGCCGCTTTCTCGAACGAGGCGAGCGCCGCGGCGAAATCGCGCTCCTCCTCCTGTATGAGCCCGAGCATGAAATGCCCGCGCCCGAGCAGCAGTTCCCACGGCGCCGCGGTCGGAGCCATGGCGATCGGGCCATCGCGTCCGGCTTCGCTTTCATCGCGCGTCCCGGCCTCCCGGTCCTTGGCCCGCTCCTCCATGAACCACGCGGGCGGCTCGGGCGGTTTGTAGTCACCGGACGCGGCGGCGGCCTGCACGAGCACGGCCTTGGCTTTGGCCCGATCCTTGGGCACGCCCTTGCCGAGCAGGTTACAGGTGCCGAGATAGATCTGTGCGGTGGCGTCGCCGCGATCGGCGGCGAGGCGGAACCAGGCCGCGGCCTTGCGCTCGCTCCGCGCGAAGCCGTCCTGGCCGCGCAGGTAACACTCGCCGAGGTAGGTCTGTGCCGGCACATATTCGAGGTCACCGGCCTCGAGGAGCCTGTCGCGGCCGCGCTTCTGTTTCTCAGCGTCGTCGGTGGAGAGCAGCAGCACAGCCTCCCAGAAGGGCCGTTCACCCGGCGGCACACGCACGGGCTCGGCCTCGGACGGGTCGTCGACGTCGTCGGCCTCGGCCGCCGCGCCGGGACCATCAGCCGCGCTCAATCCCGCGGGACGGAACACCGCGATCGCGTCGGGGTAC
>JACSRI010000242.1 GCA_014879845.1 Opitutaceae bacterium | reverse complement strand
TTGTCGAGGCGACGGTCGATCGCCTTCACGCCGCGCAGGCCGCGCTCGACGGAGGCGCGGGCCTCGGCACGTGTCGCGAAGATCGTGCCGTTTTGCACAATCATCCCGCGGTCGGTGTCGACGATCGTCCCGAAGAACGCGTCCATGTCCATGCGGTTGGCGGCGGCGATCATCTCGGCGTTGGCAGCGAGGACGGCCTGTTCGACGGACGGATTGGAGAATTCCGGCGTCGTCGCCGGAAAGAGCGGCTGCGCGAGGCCGAGGGCGATCGCGGCGATGAGAGAGAAACGGAGTTTCGGGGATGGCATGGTCAGAACGGGATGAGGGGTGGCGTTTCCTTGGGCGGCTCGGCGGGCGGGGGTGCCAGCCGCGCGAGTGCCTGAACGGCGAGGATGAGCCGGCCGTTTTCGGTGCGCAGGCCGCCGGTGGCGTCGATCGGGATCGGCGCGCTGCAGTAGTTGCCGATCTCACGGTAAAGCGGATGATCCGACTCGAGGTAACACAGGCGCGTCGTGCCGCCATCCTGGATACGCAGGACCGGGTGGTGCTCGTGCGTCTCGTGCAGCATGCACGCGGTGCAGATCGCCTCGCCGCGCAGCGTCGTTGCCTGCGCGGTGCGCGGCAGCGCGAACCACGCGATCATCGCGACCAGCGCGGCCGCGAGCGGCGCGGCCCAGGTCCACGCGAGTGGTCCGCGCCACCAGCGACGGCCGCGCGACGGCGCACGCTCTGCGCCGGTGAGGCGGCGATGGAGTCCGGAAAGGAAAGTCGCGCTGTCGTCCTCGCTTTCCGCGCGCAACCGCGTGCGGCAGGCCGCAAGAAACGACTCCGCCGTGCGCTCCGGCGCCTGCTGCTGTGACCAGAGTTCCCAGAGCACGAGCTGGCGGCGCAGGTCGCGCCGCAGCTCGGGCTGCGCGCGCACGAGTGCGGCGAGTTCGTCGGCCTCGGCCGCCGCGAGCTCGCCCTCGTGCAGGGCGGCGACGAGTTCGTCGTAGCGCGTGTTGTCTGCACTCACGGCCACACCTCCCCGACCTTGCCTTCGACGCAGGCTTTCACCACGGCCCGGACGCGCACGAGGGTCTGCCGCACGGCCTGCGACGACATGTCGAGCGCGCGGGCGAGCGTGCTGGCGTTTTCCTCGCCGGCATAGCGGCGCCTCAGCAACTCGCGGCTCCGCTCCGGGAGCTGGCCGACGCAGTCGTTCATCGCCGCGACCACCAGCGGCAGGTCGTGGACGCTCGGCGCCATGTCCGGAACCGGTTCGTCGAGCAGGACCTCCGCGAGCGAGTCATGCAGGAGGCGCGAGCGGCGCGCGTCCTTGCGCCGTTCGTTGATCACAAGGTTGCGCGCGATGCCGCGCAGCCAGGCGCCGATGTTGCCGCCCTCGACGAACGCATCCCGCCGCCGGTGGGCGATGAGAAAAACCTCCTGCGCGATGTCGTCGACCCACGCATCCTGCGCGCCGAGCGCGCGGATCCAGGCGCGCAGCCCCGCCTGGTGCTCGCGCACGAGCGCGTCGAAAGTGGAGTCGTCCCAGGTCATGCCTCGGTGTCGGGTGATGTGCTTCCGACGGGCCGGGGGAAAACGCGTCGTGCTCCTGCTATTGTCGCGAATCCGTCGGGTGTGACAACGCTCCTCGACGACGCGTCGTCGTCGAGGAGCCGGGCTGGCCGGTCGGGCCGGAGCCGCACGCGGGCGGTCGCCGGGTCGGTCTCAGCGTCCGGTATGACCGAATCCACCTGTGCCGCGCGCCGTCGCCTCGAGTTCGGCGACCTCCACGGCGGCGCACATCTCCACGCGATACACCCCGATCTGCGCGACGCGCTCGCCGTGCTTGAAGGCGAACGGCTCGGTGCCGTGGTTGATCAGGATCACGCCCACCTCGCCGCGGTAGTCGGCGTCGACGGTGCCCGGTGAGTTGAGCACCGCCACGCCGTGCTTGAACGCGAGTCCGCTGCGACTGCGCACCTGCACCTCAAACCCCGGCGGCACCGCCACAGCCAGGCCGGTCTTCACCAGCATCCGCGCGCCGGGCGCGATCGTGCCGTCCATGTCGGCATGCACGTCGAAGCAGCTGGCGTTTTCTGTCGCCCGGACGGGCATCTTGGCGGTCGGGGTGAGGCGTTTGACGTGAAGCTCCATGGGACGATTGCGGAGTGTGGTGTGTGGATTGTTCAGGGTCTGCCTTCGACTCGCGCCGGCGTCTCCTTTCCAGACATTTCGCACGCCGCATTCCGCAGTCCGCAATCCTTTATCTCTCCACAGGTGGCGCCGACGACAGCGCCTGCATCCCTTCGATCCGTATCTCTTAGGTGGCAGCGCGTCGCCCGATGCGCACGAGATGTCGCTCCGGCTCGAATGTCCACGCGTCCGCGCCAAGGTCGATCCGGCGATGGTCCGCCACGGAGGACGACGCGATCGGTTACTCCGACCGCAGCGCGATGATCGGGTCGACCCTGGCCGCGCGGCGCGCCGGGCGCCAGGCCGCGATCACCGCGATCGCGAGCAGCAGGACTGTCGCACCGACGAGCGTCGCGGGATCCCGGGGACTCACTCCGTAGAGCTGGCTGGCGAGGAACCGCCCGGAGGCGAGCGCCGCCACGAGTCCGACGACGAGGCCGCCCGCCGCGACGACGAGCGCTTCGCGCACGACCGGCCAGGCGACCTCGCCCGGACGTGCGCCCAGCGCCAAACGCACACCAAACTCGCGTGTGCGCCGCGCGACTCCGAAGGCCATCAGCCCATAGAGCCCGATGCACGACAACCCCAACGCGATGAGCGCAAGGGTCGTGACGAGCCGGGCCAACAGGCCTTCACGGCGGAGACTCTTTTCCCGCACTTCATGGTGCGTGAAGAGGGCGGCCGGCGCCACCGCGGGGTCGACCCGTGCGATCGCCTCCACCAGCGCGCGTTTGAGCGCTCCCGCTCCAAGCGTGCTACGGACGATGTAGTAGTTGGACGGATCGGTGCTTTCCCGGATGGAGAAGAACGCGCCTGGATGTGGACCAGAGCGAACCGAGCCCATCCGGGCGTCGCGGCAAACGCCGACGATGTGCCACGATTTTCTTCCGTTTCCGGATCGGAGCATCTGCCCACACGGATCGGTTGCGGGGGAAAACTGCCGGACAAAAGCCTCGTTCACCACCACCACGCCTTGCTCCCCGGGCACCGGAAAGCGGCCCGCCACGATCGGGATCTCCAGGGTCTCGAAGAATGTCTCGCCGACAAAGTGCTGCTGCACGACGCCGCTGGCGGCCGATTTCGTCGCATCGCCCACGAGCGAATAGAATCCCGCGCGGGCCCGGGAGTTCAGCGGCTTGAAGTTCGCGGTCGCCACACCGACCACGCCCGGGAGGCGCGCGATCTCGTCGCGTGTGCGGGCATGGAACTCCAGGATCACCGCCGGATCTGGCGAGCGCGCTTTCAGGCGGAAGGAGAGTGTTTGATCCACGGGTACGCCAGGATCGACGGTGACGCAATTGACGAAAGTCCTCACGTAGAGCCCGGTCGCCGTGAGCAGAAGCAGGGACAGGGCGACCTGGGCCCCGACGAGGAGACGCACGAGTCGCAGTCCGCGCGGGCTTCTCATGTCCCCGGCCTTCAATCCACCGATCGGGTCGGTTCGGCCCGCACGCCAGGCAGGCAGCAAGCCTGTCAGCAACGCCGTCACAAACGCCGTTCCGATCGTGAATATCAGGACGCGCCCATCGACCGACGTGTCGTAGCGCAGTCCCTCGGTGGTGCCCGCGGCGACTTGGGCGAGGTAGGTTCGCGCTGCGACGATGACAACCAACCCCAGGACCGCGCCCGCGGTCGCAAGCAGGAGATTCTCGACGAGCGCATTCGCGACGAGGCGCCCGCGCCCGCAACCGAGGGCGGACCGGATCGCGTGCTCGCGCTCGCGCGCCACCGCCCGCACCAGCGACAGGCCGCCGAGGTTGGCGCAGGCGAGCAGCATGAGCGAGGCGACGGCCGCGCTCAGCAGCAGGAGGGGTTCGCGAAAATAGGAACGCTCCATATCCGGCCCGGCCGTGCCATCGACGAGGTGGGCGCGCGGATCATCGGCGGGTTTCCACTGGGGGATGGACAGGAGCACCCCCTGCACGGCGGCTTCGACGACCGCGTCCCTCACTCCGGTGTGGGGTCGGGCGATCAAACGCATGGCAGACGCGAACGGCGTGCCCCGCTCGCTCCGGTCGTCGATGTGCGTGAGGGAGGAGACCGGGATGAGAAACTCCGTCATGTCGCCCTCGTGCGCGCCGTGGTAGGCCCCGGGCAGGACGCCGACGATCGTGAATGTCGCCTCGTTGAGTCGCACCGTGCGGCCGAGCACATCGGGCGCGGAGTCGAAGTGGTGCCGCCACCAGCGCTCGCTGATCATCACCGAGGGCGGGGACTCGGGTTTGTCGTCCGCCTCGACCACGGTGCGTCCGAGCTGCGCGCCGAGCCGGAGCGTGGCGCAGTAGTTGCCCGTCACAAAGAGCCCCTGCGTGGTGAAGGCCGTGCCGTCGATGCGCGCGTTCACGCCGCCGAGATTGGCGTAACCGGCGACGTCGGCGTGGGGCCGGGCCGCTTCCTGCACGGCGAGGACTCCGGAATAGGGAAACACATCGGTGCGGCGGCGCTCACCCGCGCCCTCGTCGCCTCCCGCCTGGGAACTCGCGAGCGACATCTCGATGAGGCGAAGATCCTGCGGATCCGGGACCGGCAGCGAGCGCAGCAGGATGCCGTTGACGAGGGAAAACACCGCGGTGTTGGCCCCGATGCCGAAGGCGAGCGACACGATCGCGATCCCGGTGAAGACCGGGCTGCGCACGAGCGAACGCGCGGCGTGCCGCACGGTTCGCGCGATCTCCTCGAGCCATCGCCCGCCGCGCGCATCGAGCGCGCGCTCGCGGATCTGGTCCGTGCCGCCGAAGCGGCGCTGCGCGGCCAGGCGCGCCTCCTCGGGACTCATGCCGACGGCGATGTTCTCCAGCGCCAGAGCGTCGAGGTGCGCCTCCATCTCCGCGCGCATCTCGCGGTCCAGTCGGCGGCGCAGGACGAGGCTGCGGAGTTGTCGCCAGAAGGACATGACAGGTCAGTCCGCCTCGCGCAGCACCGCGCCGATGGCCGCGGCGAGGCGCGCCCAGGCATCCTGCTCGGTCGCGAGCTGTCTGCGGCCGGCTTTCGTGAGGGCGTAGAACTTGGCCTTGCGGTTGTTCTCGGAGACGCCCCATTCCGCCTCGATCCAGCCCTTGCGCTCCATGCGGTAGAGGGCGGGATAGAGCGAACCCTCCTCGACCTCGAGCGCCTGTCTCGAGAGCACGTGGATCTTCTGCGCGATGGCGAAACCGTGCAGCGGCCCGCCGTTGAGCACGCGCAAGACGAGCAGATCGAGGGTTCCCTGCAGCAGTTCGGATTTGTCGGCCATGAAAGGAGACAGTCGCGCCGGGTGGCGCGTGCCCTAGATGGTCTAGGGAAGACATCCCTAGGATGTCAAGGGAAGTGGCCGCCGCCGCCTCAGATCGAGAACCAGTAGCTCAGCTTGAGCAGGAAGGTGTTGTCCGGGTAGGCGCCGAAGAGGGCGTCGATCTCCGAGCCGGGCGAGAAGGAACCGTCCTGCGCCCAGCTCGTGCGGCCCTGCGTCCATACGGCGTAGAGCGCCGAGCCCGGGCGATACTCCCAGCGCAGCACCAGGTTGGACCGGAACGCGCGCCAGTTGAAGTCCGGGTCGGAAAACGAGTAGCTGCCGTCGACCGGGTCATCGACCGTGTAGGTGAACGTCGCCGGATCGTAGGTGAGCTCGTCGCCGTAGGTCGTGAAGCGGTCGGCGTAGCGACCGGCGCGCGGTGCCGTCACGCGCTTGAGTCCGGTGAACGAGCCGGCCGTGAGGTAGACGTTGCCATAGTAGGTGAGCGAGAGTTTCGGCGTGAAGTTGAAGTCGAGGCGCAGGGTCGTGTCGGCCGTCTCCTGCGCCATGCGGCCGAGGACGTAACGCGACGCATCGGCGGAAGTGGTCGTGGTGGCCGCGTACTGGGCGTCGTGCTCGAAACGCTCCCAGCCGAGGCTGAGCGAGACGTTGACGCTGTCGCTTATCCGGCTCGAGGCGTGGGGCGAGACGCGCGTGAAGCGCGACCCGCCTTCGTCGGTGCGGGAGACCTGGGCGTAGAGGCCGCCCTGGATGTCGCGGCCATTGTCGGAGTTGATCTCGATCTCGGTCTCGAGCCACGCCGGCATGAGCAGGCCGGGGCCGCCGCGCAGCATGCGCGTGTCGAGCAACTCGCCCTCGTGCTCGACCGTGCCCCAGAGCGACCAGCCCTTGGGGAAGGTGATGCTGCCCTCGAACTCGACGGAATCCTGCAGGTGCGTCCCGGCCCAGTCCCAGCGCGAGTCCTGCCGGACATGGAGGTCGAAGCGCCGGTGGCCGGCGCCGGGCTCGGTGTCGATGTACTCGACCACCGCGGTCTGCTTCATCCAGTCGGCCACGCTGAGGAAACCGAGGTCGTTGAGCTCGAGGCCGGGCGAGCGCCATTCGCCGCCGAGGCGGTAGCGCCACTCGCCGCCGCCGCGCTTGCCGAGATCGATCATGCCGCCGTGGCCGGAGAGCTGGTCGGCATCGGTCTCGACGCCGAGGTGATCGGCGTCGGGGCGCTGGTAGTTGTGCACTGGATTCTCCATCAGCGCGCGCATGGCGGTGGCTGAGCCGGCGACTTCGCTGGCGGTGACCTTGGCCTGGAGCGACCAGGTGCGGTCGTTCCAGTACTGGAGCAGGTCGGCGCCGCCGGTGATGGCGCGATCGGCGAGGAACTCGAGCGCAGGATCGTCGATGTCGCGCACCGTAGTGGTGAGAATGCCGCCGACCACGGTGTCGCCCTTGCGCAGGTCCTGCTGCACGCGCGCGACGAAGTAGTGCGACGCCGGCTCGACTGCGACGGAGCGACGGACGTCGCCGGGCTCGCGGATGTTCGCGGTCTCGCGGTCGGTCGCGGCGTAGAGCACGCCCACGGCGAGGCCCTCGGGCGTCTTGCCCGTCACCTTGGCCGCGCCGAGGATGCGCGTCGCGGTGGGCATCTCCATGTAGCCGGTGGTCGCGGGCTGGTGCGCGGGCGCGTGGCCGATGCGGCGCGAGTAGAAGGGAAGGTCGCCGCTCAGCGACACCTCGAAGATGTTGCGGCCCTCGATGAAGAACGGGCGGCGCTCGGAGTAGAAGGTCTCGAAGGTGGTGAGGTTCAGCTCCGAGGGGTCGGCCTCGACCTGCCCGAAGTCGGGGTTGATCGTGGCATCGAGGGTGAAGTTGCTGGCGAGGCCGATCTTGGCGTCGAGCCCGGCCTCAAAGTCGAACTCGCTGCCGGTGCGGAAAGGGTTGCCCGCCTCCGGCTCCATCGTCGTGTAACGGGCGACCGCATACGGCAGCAGCTCGATCTGGCGCGAGGCGCGCAGGTTCTCGAGCCCGTGCAGCTCGCCGAAGGCGTGGACCAGCCCGGAGTTGTCCATCGGCAGGAGGTTCCAGTTGCTTTCCTCCTGGTGGCGCTTGATCCAGCGCCAGCTGTGCAGTCCCCAGACCTGGCTCGGCGCGCCGGAGTAGCGCAGTTGCGAGAGCGGGATGCGAAACTCCGCGACCCAGGCGTCGTCCTCGAGGCCGACCTGCGATTCCCACACCGCGTTCCAGCTCGTATCCCAGCCATCGTTGCGCAGGACGAGGTCGAGCTGCGAACCGCCGGCCGTGGTGTCGAACTCGAAGGCGGTGCGACGATCGAAGAAACTGTCGAAGGCCACGCCAACCATCTCGCCGGTGAACTCGTCGCGCTTGCCGCGCGAGAGCTTGACCGTGCCGAGCTGCGATTCGAAGCAGCGAAACGCGACGTAGAGATTCGCGTCGTCGTAGAGGATCTTGATCAACGTCGGCTCCGAGCCGGGCTGGCCCTCGTGCGGCTCGCGCTGGATGTAGTCGCCGGCCCATTCGCCCGGGCCAGCCCAGCACGCGTCGTCGAGCCGGCCGTCGATCCTCGGGGCCGGACCCTGGAGGCGGACGGTGCGGTAGATGCGTTTCGATGGCGATGCCGCGGGTGCTGCGTCCTGCGCGTGCATCCCGGCAGCGACACCGAGGGCTCCGGCGAGAGCGAGGATCGTCGAGGCGGTGCGCAGGACTGGCATGGTTGCCACCCAGCGCATCCAGAACCTGGATCCCATGCAACAGGGGGCACGTCATCCGCCGCGTTTGCAGCCCGTCGCATGGCCGCGATCAGACCCACTTCGCCCGGACGTCGACGACCGGCGGTTCGCCCTCAGCGCCGCTCCAGAAGGTCGAGCGTGTGCTGCAGGAGCGAGGAGTCGCCCGGCTCACCGTGACCGGGGATGACGAAGACATCCGGGCCCGAGTAGCGCGCCTGCAGCCGGCGAATCGACGCAGGCCAGGCACCGAGATCGGCCTCGGCGACGTAGCCGAGATTCTCGCTATCGACCGACTTCACCGCGCAGCCGCCCACGAGGATCTTCTCGGCCGGAATCCAGACCGTGATGTTGTCGACGGTGTGGCCCGGGCCGGGGAAGAAGACTTCGACCGTCCCGAGCGTGGTGTGTCCGCCGGGCAGCGCGAGGGACTCGAGGCTGCGCGGGGCCGGCAGGTTTCCCTTGGCCGCGAGCGTGGCGGTGACGGGATGGCCGTCGAACGGGATACCCCGCGCGGCGAGCGCGGCGCCGCCGCCGAGTCGATCGGCGTGGGAGTGCGTGACGATGGCGCGGGTGATCGGCCGTCGCAGTTCGCGCTCCACCCAGTCGAGCAGATCGATCGTTGGCTGCACGCCCCAGGCGGTGTCGACTAGGACGAGTCCTTCACCCTCGCGCACAAGCAGCCCGTTCGACGGCACGCGCGTGTTTTCATAGGTGTTCCACGAGGTGTGCATCCACACGCCGGCCCGAAGTTGCGTGATGTCGAGATCGGCCGTGACGTGGATGGTCGTCGGTGCCGCGGCGCAAACCGTCGTCAAGGCAAGGCATGCCCACGAAGCGAGCAGGCGGAAACGTGTCAGCATGCTCGGAATCCTCCGCGTCCCGCGTGGTCTTCGCGAGACGCTTCTTCGTTTCGAGCTACGGCACCTTCGTGAAAAACCGCGACGGCCGCGGGCAGGCCCAGCGGTCGAGATCGAACGAGGCGATCACATTCGTGGCCCGGCCGACGATCTGGTCGCGCGGCACCGGTCCGAAGAAACGCGAGTCGTGGCTGTTGTCGCGATTGTCCCCGAGCATGAAATAGTGGCCGGGCGGCACGGTGAGAGGTCCGAACGTGCGCACGGCGGCGCGGTCGGTCAGCACCTGGATCCGGTGCGGGCGGCCGGGCAACTGTTCGTTGGCTGTGATGACCGGTGCATGCGTGTCGCGTGTGACGTCCGCGTAGCCGAGCGGCTCTCCATTCAGGATCAGGCGATCGTCACGCATCTCGATCGTGTCGCCGGGGAGCCCGATCACGCGCTTGACCAGCCGGTCGCCATCGGCCGGCGAGAAGAACACCGCCACATCGCCGCGCTGCGGATCGCCCCACTCGGCGAGGTGGTGCGTGGTGAACGGCACCTTGAGGTCGTAGGCGAGCTTGTTGACCCAGACAAACTCGAGCGGCGTGATCGTCGGCTCCATCGAGCCGGACGGCACCCAGTTGAAGTCGGCGAGCGCGGACTTCATCGGGAAAATGATGGCGGCGCCGAGGGCGAGCGGCCGAAGCCATTCGCGCCAGAGGCGAGACAGTCGCGGATGTGACGAGCCCATCGTGCCGGTCTTTGACACCAGCGGCCGGCTCTGGGTCCGCGTCACCCTGCCGTCCGGCGCATTGTCATCCAATAGTTGACAATGCTCGGGACGCGCGGCCGCCCTCGATGTCAACTCATGGATGACATTGGGCTGCGGCGGGGCGTGCAGGAGGCGATGGTCGGGAGAGCCGGGAGGCTCGGCTCGTCACTTCGCGCCTTCGAGCCGCGCGCGACGCTTGGCGCGCGGGAGCTCGGAGGATTTCGGGAGCTTGCGGCGAAGATTCTCCGCTTCGCGCTCCGCGGCCAACTCGTCGACGGCAGTCCACTGTTGATCGGACAGGATCGTGCGCATGCCTGCCTTTATGGACTCCAAGCGTGCGGCGAAGGCGCCCGAACCTTCGGGCAGCGCGATCGACTGCGATAGTGCACCGAGTTGCTCGAGTTGCGAGGCGGTCAGCGGCGTGGCCGAGTAACTCAGGCGCATGAGGAGCTGGGAAAACTCCTGCGCCGGTTCCATGGGCATGAAACGCTCGGGCGCCTGGTACTGTGCGGCCAGTTCTTCGCCGAGGAGTGTGCGGATCTTTTCGGCTGTTTCCTTCGAAATCTCGGCTGCGGCCTGACGGGCGGCGGTAAGTTCCGCGGGCTGATCGCGTGTGAAGCGCTGCGCCTCGAGCGAGGCCGCGTAGCGATCGAACTCCAGATCGATGATCTGCTGGCGCACCGACTCAGGTATGCCGAGGCGCTGCATGCGCTTACCGGAGAAATCACCCGAGAACTTGCGCCAACTCTCCAGTTGGTAGGCGAGATAGGCGGGATCGGTAAGCAACTCGGGAAAGAACGAGCCGTCCTTCGGAAAGGGCGGAGGCAGCGGCTTGGGCGGCGGCGGAGTGCGCTCGTGTTCCTGCTTGATACGCAGAATCACGCGCAACGCGGACTCGCGTCGGGCGACCTCGGGGATCGTGCGGGCCTCGGCCAGGAGTGCGGCCCGCGCTGCGATATCATCCTCAAGGTGTGAAGCGGCTTCGTCCTTGGCGATCGAAGTTGCCGCGGGTGCCGGCTGTGGCGTGGCGATCGAGGGGGCCGTGTCGCGTGCCCGGAGCGCATCGGCGAGTGCAATGCTGTGCTGATAGGCGCGATGCCATGCGAGGCCACATGCCGCGCACGCGGCCAGAAGCAGGGCGAGGAGAACTGCGGCGAGAGTCGTGCGAGCGTTCATGGTGTGGTGGCGGTCTGACGCTCGCGGCGCGCTGCCTCGTACTTTTCCACGAGGCCCTTGCCCGAAAGGGCTGTTGCGGGGACACGTCCGTCGAGGATCGCGTCGCGCTCGAGTTCTTTGATATGGATCCGGAGACGGGTCGCTTCAGAGCTGGCGCGATAGCGTGCGGCGGCTTCCGGGCCGAGCGTCGAGTCGATGATGGATGCAAACTCAGGCGGATCGGGTACCGGCCAGCCGTTGGCCTGGAATTGTTCGTCTGCCAGACCGGGCGCGGCGCGGTGCAGCTTGCGTGCAAGCTCGGCGTCCATGGCGTCGAATGCGGCATCGGCGGGCAGCGTGAAACCCTCGTCGCCGAGAAGCATCTTCGTGTCGAGGCGGTAGCGGGCTAGGTCGTGGTATTCGCGGAGTGCGGTCAAGCCGTCCGTCCCGATGCACGCGGCGATGCGAGAGTCGATTTCGGTCAAGGCGCTGGCTGTGATCTCGCGGACTTCGGCGAGCGTCGCGACCTCGAGTTTGTATTCCTTGGCCAGTTGTTCGGCGTCGTAGATGGCTTGGTTGCGTTCGACGAGCAGTGTCTTGAACGCATCGAGAGCCTGCGGGGCGAGGTGGAGCTGGCGAAAGAGGGCGGCGTATTGGAAGTCGAGCTGGCCCTTGCGGATGATCGTGTCGAGACGCACGCGTTCCTGCTGTTCGCTCGTGAGCGGCACCGCGAACTCAGCGGCTGCGAGGATCTCGTCCTCGAGGTCGCGCAACAGGTGCGGATCAAGGGGCGGCGCCACCGGTGCCGCGGTGGATGGCTGCTGGATCTCGATGTGACCTTGATCGTGCTGTGCCAGGGCGCGCTCGTACGCGGCGTTCACTTCGTTTTGGTGCCAGAGTCCGGTGGCTAGGCCCACGGCGAGCACGGCGGCGATGCCGCTCGCGATCTTGAGCGCCACGAGCCCAGCTGCGCCGGCGACGGCGGCGCCGGCCGCGGCCTGACATGCGGTCGAGGCAATCGCCGTCGAGCTCAGGCCGGTCGGCGTGGTCGCGCCGGCGTGGTTGGTGAGCGCGAGGGCGAGCGCCGCGGTGGTCGAGGTGATGCCGTGGCGCGCGAGAGCGCTGCGCAGGGTGTCGAGCGCGCGGTCCACACGCATGCGGGCGGTGTTTTCGCTCAGGCCGAGTTTTTCGCCGATGGCGGCGAAGGGGCGATCGAGCATGAAGCGCTGGAGCACGGCCTCGCGGTCGCTCTCGCGCAGGGCGTCGAGGGCGTCGTCGAGCACGGGGCGGAGCGCGTTCCAGTCTGCGGCCGGCTCCGGCGTGTCGACCGCGACGGTGGCGAGGTGCTCGGCCGCGGCGTGCTCGTGATGCATGCGGCGGCGTTCCCCGCGCAGGAGATTCGACGCGTGCCAGCGTGTGCTCTGGTGGAGCCACGCGGCGAGCGCGGGGTGCCCGGCCAGCTTGGCCGCCTTCTGCGCGAGTTCGGTGAAGACCATTTGCGTCACCTCGCGGGCGCGGTGCTCGTCGCCGCCGAGCCGGCGCAGCGCGGCGGCGTGGACGAGCGGCAGGTAACGGGCGACGAGTTCGGCGAACGCCGGTTCGGAGCGCTCGCGGACGTAGGTGTGCAGCAGGGTCGGGTCATCCATGGGACATTCTCACTCTCCTACAACCGGCCACGGCGGAACCGCACAGGAATTTGTGACCGAAGCGTTGGCCACGGGGGCACGGAGACACGGAGTTCAAGAATGCAGCAAGTTACCCAGACAGCTTACTGATTCATTGATTGGGTTGGCCATGACCTCCGTGTCTCCGTGGCCAATCCCTCAGCGGCCGCCGAGCGTGGCGGGCGGGGTGGAGGAGTGCAGGTGGGCGAGTTTCCAGGCGTCGTCGACCTTCATGAAGACCCAGGTCTGCGTGAAGCGGCGGCTGAAGGCGCCGCCGTCGTGGGTGCGCGCGTCGACGGTGCCCTCGGCGACGATGAGTGCAGTGGTGGGCGAGAGGACCGCGACATGGCGGCGGCTAAAGGTGTGGTGAACGCCGTCGAGGGGCGCGAACTCGCGGCGGATCGTCTCGATCATGTCGTCGCGCGAGAGCGTGACGCGCCCGTCCGCGATGAGTGCGCCGCGGTCGGTCGAGATGGTCATGGCGGCGAGCGTGCCGAACTCCAGCGACTCGATCGCGGCCACGACCTTGTCGTGGGTCGCGAGCACGGCGTTTTCGATCGCGGTGATGGACTCCTGTGACGGGGCCGGGCCGGCAGCCGGATCGGTCGTGATCAGGGCCTTGGTGAAATCCGCGGAGTCGCGCGCGGGCGGGGCGTCCTGGGCCGCGGTGCGCACGATGCCGACGGCGGCGAGCAGCAGTGACGTGAGGGCGACGCGGGCGATCATGGCG
>JACSRI010000006.1 GCA_014879845.1 Opitutaceae bacterium | reverse complement strand
GTCGATGAGGTCGAGCAGCGCCTTGTCGTCGCCCGGATCGAGCTCCACGGCGCGGGTGTAGGCCGCACGCGCCTCGTCATAGTGGCCGACGCGATGATGGATCCGCCCGAACTGCCAGTGCACGCGGGCGTCGTCCGGGGCGAGGCTTCGGGCGCGCTCGCACACGGTGAGCGCGCGCTCGAGGTTGCCCCCGGCCAGAGCCGTCGCGGCGATGACGCGCAGGCGGTAGACGTCATAACACTCCTGATACAGATCGTCCAGCCACGGGTCGGGGGGATCGATCTCCATGGCCGCGGCATCCGCGCGGATCAGGGCGGCCGCCGCCGAGTCGGTGCTGCCCAGGCGCTCGTGGACGGTCGCGAGCAGGTGCAGGGCTGGCGCCATGCGCGGGTTCGCCGCCACGGCGCGCTGCAGCAGGCCGCGCGCGGCCGTCCAGCGCTCCTCGCGCAGGGCACAGCGCGCGAGGCCCAGCAGCGCAAACGGCTCGTCGGGCGCACGCCGCAGTGCCTCCTCGTAGGCGGCGGTCGCGCCCGCGCCGTCATCGGCCTTGAGCAGGGCGGCCCCCAGCCGCAGCCACCCGGGCACGTGCTCCGGCGAGAGCCGCGTGGCATTTCGAAATCCCGTGATCGCCTCCGGCAGGCGGCCGTATCCGGCGTCGATGACGGCGAGCATGTAGCTCCAGCGTCCGTCGGCCGGCTGCAGCCGCACGAGCACGCGATAGGCATCGACGGCGGACTCAAGCAATCCGTTGGCGTGGCACAGGCGGGCAAACTCCTCGAGTGCGGCGTGGTCCGGCGGATACGCCCCCAGGCGCTCGAAACAGGACTGGAGCCGCGCATCGAGTCCGGGCGCGCGGGCGCCCGCCGGCGGCGGCAGCATGGGCCGCTCCTCCTCCCAGGCTCGCCGCTGAACTGCGCCGCGCCACACCAGCGCACCCACGCCGAGGGCCAGCAGGCCGACTCCAGCCACGACCCATGTCCGCACGCGGGTCACGGTGTGCGTGTCCTCCAGAGCATGAGCCGGCTCATGCGATCCCAGGGCGCGTAGGCGTGAAATCCACCGGTCACCAGGACCGGGCGCCCCGCGCCATCGAGGTCGGCGACCGCCGCGGTGAGCAGGTGCGTGGGGGCGTGCGCCCCCGGCTGCAGGGTGAAGCCCATGCGTCCGTCGTTGATGAATACGGCGAGCGAAAGCGCCTGCGGATCGCGCCAATCGTTGAAGCCGCTGACCGCGACCACGTCCAGATCGTCATCACCATCGATGTCGCACGCGACGGGACCATAGGCGCCGGACAGATCGCCGATCCGGTGCAGCACAAAAGCCCCGGCCGCGGTGTTTTCCAGCCACTGCACCCCGTGCCATGGACGGCCACCGGGCTCGGCATAGTCGAAGCCGTCGCCGTTGGTGTAGAGCAGGTCCACGCGACCGTCGCGGTTGAGGTCGCTGGCGACGAGCCCGCTGCTGCCGAAGTCCTCATTGGTCGAGCCGAAGATCGTGCGCCGCGTGAACTTCCCGGCGCCCGCGTTGGCGAAGAGCACGATCTCCTCGTAATGCTGGGAGACCAGCGCCGCGAAATCCGGCTGGCCGTCGTTGTCGTAGTCGGCCACGGGCACGTTCACCGTGCCCGGGAGGTCGAGCATGATCTCGCTCGAGAAGACCCCCGCCGCGCGCTGCCAGAGGACGCGGATCTCACCCTGCAGGTAGCCGAACTGGCCGACCACGATGTCCATCCTCCCATCGCCGTCGAAATCGGCCACCCGGGCATCGACCACCCGCGCCACGCGCTCGAGAAGGAAACGCGGGGTGAAGTTCAAGTGCCCGTCGTTGACCAGGAGCACGAGGGACCCGATGCGCTCGTTCGAGGGAAACACCTGCCCCATGCATGAGATCAGCAGGTCGAGGTCGCCGTCGCAATCGATGTCCGCCGCCTCGACATGGACGGGAGCGGGTAGTTTCGCCGCCACGACGTGCTCGGTCCACCCGGCATCCGGGCCCGAACGGACCAGGCGCACGAGCAACCCCTGCCCCGCTTCGCAGGCGAGGATCTCGGGGCGGCCATCGCGATCGAGATCCACCGTCGTGACGTGGGCGACCCAGGGGCGGTCCTTCACCGGAGCCCCCACGGTCTCGCCCTGCAGGAAGAGCCCGCCGGCCGACGGGACCGCCTGCGCGGGGGAAGCACGGCGGGACACGGCCTCATCCTGCCGCCCGCACCCGGCGAGAAGACCGCCGAGGCTCAGCGCGATCAGAACACGGACCACGAGGGCACGGCAGACCACACGCGAGGTCGAAATCCAAGGGAGGGGCAGCATGGGATGGTGGTTTCAACCCGGGGGCACGGGCGTGGACAAGCC
>JACSRI010000203.1 GCA_014879845.1 Opitutaceae bacterium | reverse complement strand
TGAAGAAGTTCACGTAGCCGAGCCGCGCCTGCAGCCAGCCCGAGACCATGCCGGGAAGCATCATGCCCAGTGCCATGAAGCCGGTGCAGATCGCGTAGTGCGCGGTCTTGTGCTCCCCTTCCGCGACAAACATCAGGAAGAGCATGTAGGCGGTGAAACCGAAGCCGTAGCCGAACTGCTCGACCGCGATCGCCGCGCTCACGAGGTCGAGTGAGCCGGGGCGCACGAGCGCGAGATAGACATAGACGAGGTTGGGGACGTTGATCGCACAGGCCATCGGCCAGAGCAAACGCCGCAACCCGGCGCGCGAGATCACCCAACCGCCGAGGAGCCCGCCCGCGAGCAGGGCGACGGTGCCCGTCGTGCCGTAGATCACGCCGACCTGATCGGTCGTCAGGCCGAGCCCGCCCTCGCCCCGCGGGTCGAGCAGGAAGGGCTGCACGAGCTTCACCAGCTGAGCCTCGGCGAAGCGGTAGAGCAGCATGAAGGCGATCGCGACGACGATGCCGGGCTTGCGGAAAAACTCCCCGAAGACGACGATCCACTCCCCGACGATCGCGCGTCGCCGGGATTCGGGTACATCGCTCTCCGGCCGCGGGAGCACGGCCTGGTGATAGAGCGCGACGGCCGCGAGAAACGCCGCGAGCCCGAGAAACACCCATCGCCACGCCTGCACGGCGCTCGCCCCGTCCTCCATCCAGCGGCCCGCCTGCCACACGAGCCCGCCCTGCCCCGCGATCATGGCCACGCGGAAGAACACGCTGCGCACGCCCACGAACGCCGCCCGCTGGTGCTCGGGCAGGGCGAGCAGATAGAATCCGTCCGCCGCGATGTCGTGCGTGGCCGAGGCGAAGGCCACGAGCCAGAAGAGCGCGAGCGTGAGGCGAAAATACTCCGGCCCCGGCAGCGCCATCGCGACCGAGGCGAGCGCCGCACCGAGCAGGAACTGCGCAGCGACGATCCACCCGCGCTTGCGGCCGAACAGCTCGACCCACGGCGACCACAGCGGCTTGATCACCCAGGGCAGGTAGAGCCAGCTCGTGTAGAGCGCGATGTCGGTGTTGGAGACGCCGAGGTTCTTGTACATCACGACCGAGAGGGTCGCGACGGCCACGTTGGGCAGGCCCTGCGTGAAATACAGGGACGGGATCCAGCTCCAGCCGCGCGCGGCGCTCGGGGTGTGGCGTTCCAGGCTCATGTCGTGCAGCGCCGACACGCTGGGGACGCACGACGGCGGGCGCCATATCGAACGGCCGCGGCCCTCGCGCCAAGGACGATCCATGACCCGGATCGATCGGTCGGCGCACGTCCGGTGTATTCCTGCATCCACGCGACCCGCGCCGTCGCCGTGCGGCCCATGGCACGCCTCCTGCCTCGGATCCCGCACCCTCCCTGTCTCACTATGAACAAACGCCTCCGCCTCCCGTCCCTCGCAGGACTCGCGTGCTTCGCGGCCTCGCTCGCGCCCGGCCAGACCGCACCCACATCGTCCGAACACGACGACAAGGAAGTCGTCGAGCTGGCCGAACTCGCCGTCACCGATGTGCCGATCGAGGAGAACATCATGCCGACCTCCCGGCCGTTCAGCTCGGTCTTCGGCACCGACGACAACATCCTCACCACACCGCGCAACGTCACGATCATCTCGCGCGAGCAGCTCACCGCCATCGCGATCAACGACGTGCGCGACTTCTCCAAGCTCACGTCGAGTTCCTACACCACGACCAATTTCGGCGCACCCTCCAACCCGAGTATCCGCGGCCAGAGCGCGGACCTTTTCCTCAACGGCGTGCGCGCGCGCATCACGAGTAACGGCAACGGCATGCCACTCGACTTCAACGCCATTGAGTCCGTCAACATCGTGAAGGGCCCGGCCACCGCCGTGCAGGGCGCCTCGATGTATGTCGGCGGTTTCAGCGACCTCATCACCAAGCGGCCGTATTTCGACAAGTTCTCCGGCTCGGTCAGCTACACGGTCGGCTCCTACAGCACCAACAAGTGGACGGTCGATTTCGGTGGGCCGACCTCGGAGGAGTTCGCCTACCGCGTGAGCTATTCCGGCGACTACAGCGACGGCTACTGGCACGACTACTACCGCCGCATGCACGCCTTCTACGGCGCGATCACCTGGCGGCCCAAGGACAACTACGAACTCTTCGCCAACGTCCAGGCCTACGTCGGCACCTACACGGAGAACTGGGGCATCAACCGCGTGACGCAGTCGCTCATCGATGACGGACTCTACACACCGGGCATCAACGTCAACAACAGCACAGCCGGCAGCCCATCCGACGCCCAGAACTCCGTCAACGTCCTCGGCGCGGGCAACTCCCTCGCCCTCGAGGCGCCCGTGATGGTCAACCGCCACATCCGCCTCATCCGCCCGGGCGATCACTCCTACGGCCAGGAATACAGCGCGCAGGTGATCCAGACCTTCAAGCTCGGCCCCGACCTCACGCTCAAGAACACCACCTTCGGCAGCTTCACCGAGCGCAACACGCTCAGCCGCTACTACTACTCGGAGATCATCGATCCCTCGCTCTTTGCGGAGAACCGCACCGAGGTCGTGATCCGCACGAAGTACGCCACGGTCAACACCGGCGTGGACCTGCGCTACCAGCAGACGAAGGCCTACGACCAGTACTTCTTCGAGCCGGTCAACGTCTGGGACCTCACGCGCGACCTCGACCTGATCAACGTCTACAACTCGACCGATTTTCTCACCAACTCCGCCCTCTTCGAGGTGCCTGGCTGGAAGAACCGCTACGCCGATCCCGGCGTCTGGAACGGCGACACCAACGACAGCTGGGGCTTCACCGTCGGGCCGTTCGTGCAGTCGACGATCAAGCCCACGGACACGCTCAGCATCGTGGCCGGCGCCCGCTACGACTTCCTTCACGCCAACGTGCGCGAGCCGCTCCTGCCGCCCTACGTCGAGGACGACATCGACGTGAGCATCCCCAACGTGAATATCAGCCTGATCTACTCGCCCTCGGCCCGGGTCAGCACGTACCTCACCTATAACTACAGCCAGAACACCTCCGGCGCGGTGGGCAACGGCGGCGGCATCACCGGCTGGAACAGCGCGGGCACCGAGCTGGACAAGGAGAACTTCACCCAGCCCAGCCGGCTCTACGAGGCCGGAGCGAAGTTCTCGCTCAAGGAGAACAAGCTCTTCTTCAACGTCGCCGTGTTCGACCAGGAGCGCACGGCCAAGAGCACGAGCAGCACGGTCATCCAGGAGTTCAAATACAAGGGTTTCGAGACGGAGCTGAACTACCAACCCAACCGCAAGCTCTACGCCACGGTCTCCTATTCCTATATCGACGCGGAGGCCTCGGCCGGCTTCCAGTACGGCCTCTTCGGCGGCGCGAGCGAGATGGTGGGCGAGGCCGCCACGGTGCCGATCGGCACGTTCACCCAGGTGCCCGGGCTGCCCGAGCACCTCTTCAATGGCCTCATCTCCTACACCTTCGCCAACAAGCTGACCCTCAGCGCCAACGCCCTGGTGACCTCGGAGATCAACAACAACACGGCCGGCACGCTGGTGATCCCGTGGCAGTATTCGATCGACGCGACCGCTTCGTATCCGATCGCCGACGACTGGGACCTGCGGCTGACCGTGCTCAACGTGACCGACGAGGAGAACTGGGCCCCGCCCAACGCCGTCTATGGAAACGGCTCGATCCTCGCCCTGCCGGGGACCGAGGTGCAGCTCACGGTGAAATACAAGTTCTGAAGATCTGCGCACCGCATCGTCTCCTCTCTTCCGGCCGCTCCGTTCCCCGGAGCGGCCGTTTCATTTCGCGGCCGGCCGCGATGGCCCCGCGTGCGGCGTGCCGAAGGTCGGCGCGACCGGGACCGCTATGGCGCGGAGGGGATATCGCGCTCGTAGCGCGGCCAGTCGCGCAGGAGTTCGTGCACGACGCGGCTGCCGACCCGGTGCGCAGCCTCGAGCGCCGGGAGGTAGGCCGAGTAACCGCCGAGTTTTTCGCCGGCGAGGCTCTCCGCGGCGGTCGCGCCCGGCCATTGCATGTCGAAATTGCTGGCCGTGCGCAGGACGAGCACGCGCTTCGCGTCGACCTTGCCGGCCCGCTCGAGCCAGAGGAGCGAGCCGAAGGTCCCGGTGTCCTCCATCGCCGTGGTCACGTAGTTGCCGGCGCCCTCGGAGTAATAGGCGACCCAATCGTTGGCCCACCGGTTCATGCGCGCCCCGTGCCAGTAGGTCATCGAGGCGAGATTGTCACCACGCAGGACGAAGGGCGGCCGCTGCGCGTTGGGGAACCCGACATAGCCGGCGCGGCGCAACCGCATCGGCCCGGAGTCCTCGAGCGGCGTGTCCTTGGTGAGCTCATAAGCCCAGGCGACGAGCGACGGGTTGAGCCGGTAGGCCTCGCCCTCGTCGCGGGTGACCGGGAGTTCGTAGGGCTTCTTGTGGCGGATCGGAATGTATCCGGTCGTCCAATCGTCCGGGATCTCGCGTGCGTCGATCTCATGGGCGAGGTCACCGTCGACGAGCCACTCCGCCCAGGCCGCGGAGCCCAGTGAGGCGTCGTGGGGATCGACGCCGGCGATGCCGGCCACGAGCCAGTAGGCGCGCGAGAGGTCGAAGCGCGGGTCGAGACCCACCGCCATGATCGTCGCCGCGGACCGCGCCGTGCCCACCCCGGTGACCACGCCGAGGACGCTGCCGTCGGCGCTGGAACGCAGGTCGCGGTAGCCTTGCGGAAGCGGCCACACGCGTTCGAGGTGCTCGCGCTCGACCCAATACTGGAACTCGCCAGGCGTGTCGCCGGTGTCGTTTCCCGACTCGAACATCGCCACGACGACGACCTTGACCTGGACCGGGGTCGCGGGCGCGGCGAGCGCGGCACCCAACCATCCGACGATTGCGAGAGTGATTCTTGCGGGAAGGCTCATGGCGCCGCGGTCAGCAGCGCCCATGCCCGGGGCCGGATGCAAAAACGTCGCGCAACGTGGTCGCACTCGCCGCCCCGACGTGGCATCGCCCGTGCTCAAACCCACACACTCTCCATGCTTCAACGTTGGTTCAAACTCGCGGAGCACCAGACCACGGCAGGCCGCGAGGTCCAGGCCGGTCTGACCACCTTCGCGGCGATGGCGTACATCCTCGTCGTCAATCCCACCATCCTCGCCAACACCGGCATGGATCGCGGCGCGCTCGTCACGGCGACCGCGCTCTCTGCGGCCGTGAGCACGGTCCTCATGGCGTTGCTCACCAACTACCCGCTCGCGCTGGCGCCAGGCATGGGCATCAACGCCTACTTCACCTTCAGCCTCTGCCTCGGCCAGGGCATCCCCTGGCAGGACGCGCTCGGCATGGTGTGCATCAACGGCGTGATCTTCCTCGCACTCTCGGTCACCGGCCTGCGCGAGAAGATCGTCGCGGCGATTCCACATCAGCTGAAGATCGCCATCACCTGCGGGATCGGACTGTTCATCGCCTTCATCGGGCTGAAAAACGGCGGCCTGGTTGTGAGCCATCCGGCGACATTCGTCGCCGCCGGTGATTTCGGGCAGCCCGGACCGGCGCTTTGTTTCACCGGCATCCTGCTCATGCTCGTGCTCGTCAGCCGCCGCGTGCCCGGCGCGATCATCATCACCGTGCTCGTGATCGCGCTCCTCGGCGTGCTCGTGCCGGACGGCCAGGGCGGCCACATCACCACGCTGCCCTCGGCCGTGGTCTCCGCCCCGGTCTCGCCCGCGCCGGTCGCGCTGGAGCTGCGCTTCGATTTCGTACGCGACCACTTCTGGGCGGCACTGCCCATCATCCTGACGCTCCTGTTCGTCGATATGTTCGACAACATCGGCACGCTCATCGGCGTGACCAAGCGCGCCGGCCTCCTCCAGCCCGACGGCAGACTGCCGAAGATCGGCGGCGCGCTCCTCGCCGATTCCAGCGCGGCCATCCTGAGTTCGCTCTTCGGCACGTCGACGGTCGTGAGCTACATCGAGTCGGCCGCGGGCGTCGAGGCAGGCGGCCGCACGGGGCTCACGTCCCTGACGACGGCGCTGCTGTTCCTCGTGGCGCTGGTCTTCTCGCCGCTGATCCTCGCCGTGCCGGCGGTGGCCACGGCCCCGGCCCTCGTCGTCGTCGGCATCTTCATGATGCAGTCGGCCCTCGAGCTGGACTTGAAGGACTTCCCGTGGGCCGCGGCCGCAGTTGCGACGATGCTGATCATGCCCGTCACTTTCAGCATCAGCGAAGGCATCGGCTTCGGCCTGATCGTGGCGGCCATACTCCTGCCCGCCAACCGGCGCGCCAAGGAGATGACCGTCCTCGGCTACGTGCTCGCCGCTATCTTTCTCGCCCAGTTCTTCCGCGGGCCGATCGGGCGTTGGCTCGAGGCATTGTCCTGATCGTCCACACACCGGCCCGCACCTCATCCCTCCCTCCCATGATCCTCCCACGTCGACTCTTCCTTCGGCTCGTCCTCGCCGCCATTTTTGTGCCACTCGCCGACAGCGGTGCCGGGGCTGGGACCGCTGCGGCGGCGCGGCCGCTCTTCGCCGTCTGCGGGGCATACCCGCCGGAAATGGAGGCGCTGCACGCCGTCTTCGGCGTCGACGAGGCCGCGGGCTGGGAGCGGTCGGAATGGAAAGGCATCACGCTGCACCGCGGCACGTTCGCCGGGAAGGACCTCGTCGTGTTCAGCACCGGCGTGAGCATCGTCAACGCGACGATGCGACTGCAGGCGGCGCTCGATCATCTTCCGATCACGCACGTCCTGTTCGCCGGCGTCGCCGGCGGCATCGACCCATCCCTGCACGTGGGGGACGTCGTCATCCCGGAGCGCTGGACCTACCACAGCGAGGCCGCCTACCTCAACGAGGACGGCAAGGGCGGCTATTTCGTGCCCGAGTATTTCAAACCCCGGTACGAGAATTTCGGCATGATCTTTCCCGACGACGTCGCCGTGCGCCGCGAAGGTGAGGCGACGTTCGTCGACGTGCCGGCATTTCCCGCCGACCCGCTTCTCGTCGCCCGCGCCCGCGCCGTGCTGCCCTCGCTCCCGGAGATGCGCAAGGCAGGCCGAGCGGTCAGCGTGCTCGTCGGTGGCACGGGCGTGGCGGGGCCGGTGTTTCTCGACAACGCCCGCTATCGCGAATGGGTCTTCCGCGTCTGGCAGGCCCGCTGCCTGGACATGGAGTCGACGGCGCTCGCGCATGTCGCCTATGCCAACCACAAGCCGATCCTCATCGTCCGGGGCCTGAGCGACCTCGCCGGCGGCCAGCACGGTCTGAATCCGATCGACGACAACGAAGCGCCGGTCTCGGTCATCGCCGCTCGCGTGCTGCGCGAGGTGATCGCCGGCCTGTAGATCGCCGCACCCCAGCGCAGGGCGGACCACCCGAGAACGGCTCGTCGCCGTCGGATCCGACGCGCGGCGCGTTCCACCGTTCGCACGAAAACGCGTCGAACCGACTCGCCTCAGTTCCGTGTCGAACCAAGCCTAGGGACGACACGTCCCGGACGCATCGCATCCACATCTACCCCGCCATGAATCGCCGCCAATTCACCCGGACCACGCTCGCCGCCACACTCGCCGCCATGACCCTGCCCCGCTCCCTCCACGCCGCCGGACCCGCCGGCCGTCGGTACCTCTCCACCATCGGCCTCCAGCTCTGGACCGTGCGCAACCCCATGGCCCAGAACGCAGCCGCGACGCTGCGCGCGGTCAAGGACGCCGGCTACGTCCAGGTCGAACTCATGAACACTGCGAGCGCCGCGCAGATCGCCCCGCTCGCCCGCGATGTCGGCCTGCAGATCACCTCGTCGATGATCGACTGGACCTCGATCGTCACGCCGTCGGCCGCCAACGTGCCGCCGCTGAGTGATGCGCTCGCCACGGCCAAGGCGCACGGCCTGAAGTATCTGGTCTTCGGTTACATCGGCAAGGGCCACCGCGAGACGGTGAAGCAGATGAGCGCGCTCGCCGCCGCGGCCAACACCTTCGGTCGTCAGTGCCGTGAGGCCGGAGTACAGCTCTGCTACCATCACCACTCCTTCGAGTTCGCGCCCCTCGACGGCGGCAAGACCACGGGCTGGGACGTCTTCGTGGGCGAGTTCGATCCCGCGCTGGTCAAGTTCGAGATCGACGTCTTCTGGGCCGCGATCGGCGGCCTCGATCCGGTCAAGACGCTGCGCGACCTGAAGGGCCGCGTGGCCCAGGTGCATCTCAAGGACCTGGCCAAGGGCACGGCGACCGAATGGGACGAGGGCAAGGTTCCCGCCGGCGCATTCAAGGAACTCGGCCAGGGCGGCCTCGACATGCGCCGCATCATCGAAGTGTGCGACGAGACGGGGGTCGACCAGTGCCACGTCGAGCAGGACCAGTCGCCCGACGTGCTCGCCAGCATCGTGACGAGCGCGAAGTACCTCCGCGTCTGATCCAGCGCGACGGGCCGACATGGTCCCGGCCGGTAGGATCGCGGGACATCGGATCCTCCAGTTTTTCCGTCATCGTGTGCATGGCACAGGCGGGGAGGCGTGGCGTAGGATCGTCCTCATGTCCGCCCGGTCCCAGTCGCCCCGTTCCACCCCCACCTCGCCGGTCACCGTCCGGCGCGAGGAAGTCGTGCTGCCGACCTACGAGCCGCAGGCGCCGGACCGCAACCCGATGTTTCTCGAGCGCCGCGTCTACCAGGGCTCGAGCGGACGCGTGTATCCACTTCCCTTTGTCGATCGCATCGCGGAGGCTCCGAAACCTCGCGCCTGGGATGGTGTATGGATCGAAAACGATTACCTGCGCGTGCTCATCCTCCCCCAGCTCGGCGGTCGCATCCACCGCGCCGTCGACAAGAGCAACGGGTACGACTTCATCTACTTCCAGCCGGTGATCAAACCCGCGCTCGTCGGCCTCGCGGGGCCGTGGATCAGCGGCGGGATCGAGCTCAACTGGCCACAGCACCACCGTCCCTCGACCTTCATGCCGGCCGACGTGGCGATCGAGCATCATGCCGATGGCTCGGCCACCGTGTGGCTAAGCGAGCACGACCCGATGGCGCGCATGAAGGGCATGCACGGCGTCTGCCTGCATCCCGGTCGCGCGCTGATCGAGTTGAAGGCGCGCGCCTACAACCGCACCGACGACGTGCAGACCTTCCTCTGGTGGGCCAATGTCGCCACGCGTGTCCACGAGGGCTACCAGTCGTTCTTTCCTCCGGACGCCACCTACGTCGCCGACCACGCGCGCCGTGCGATGAGCACGTTTCCCCGCTGCTCGAGCCGGTATTACGGAGTCGGCTACGCGAGTCGTGCCCGCGATGGCGTGCCGAGCGACGAGCGGTCGAGCAAGTACCGCCCCCCGGAGGGCGGTTACCCTCCGGACGACCTCTCCTGGTATGCCAACATCCCGGTGCCGACCTCCTACATGTGCCTCGGTTCGTCGAAGGACTTCTTTGGCGGATACGACCACGAGGCCCAGGCAGGCATCATCCATGTCTGCGACCACCACATCGCCCCCGGCAAGAAGCAGTGGACCTGGGGCAATCACGAATTCGGTTACGCCTGGGATCGCAACCTCACCGACGCCGATGCGCAGGGCGAGCACGCGCCCTACATCGAGCTGATGGCCGGCGTCTACACGGACAACCAGCCGGACTTCTCCTTCCTGCAGCCGGGCGAGACGAAGGCGTGGAGCCAGTTCTGGTATCCGATCCAGCAGATCGGTCCGGCCCAGCACGCGACCACGGAGGGCGCGGTGCATCTCAGCGTCGACAAGGGCCGCGCGCGCGTCGGCGTCGCGGTCACCGCGCCATTCGCCGCCACGATCTCGCTTCGCCGCGGCGAAGATGTGCTCGCCACCTGGAGACGCTCCCTCGCGCCCGGCCGTCCGTTCGTGACCGAGTGTGGGTTGCCGCCCAGCGCCAAGCCCGATGAACTCATGTTGGCGGTCCGGAGCGCCGACGGCCGCGAGGTGCTCGTCCACCGGCCGGAAAAGGCCCGCCAAAAGGACGTCCCGCCCGCGGCGACCGAACCGCCGCTGCCGCCGGATATCGCCAGCCTGGACGAGTTGTACCTCATCGGCGTCCACCTCGAGCAATACCGCCATGCGACGCGCAGGCCCGACCACTACTGGCGCGAGGCCCTCCGGCGCGACCCCGGCGACTCCCGCTGCCGGCTTGCCCTCGGCCGCTGGCACCTGCGTCGCGGCGAATTCACCGAGGCCGAGACGCACCTGCGCGCCTCCATCGCACGGCTGACTGCGCGCAACGCCAATCCCTACGACGGCGAGGCCCATTTCCAACTCGGGCGTTGCCTGCGCCATCTCGGGCGCGATGCGGACGCGTACGACGCTTTTGCCAAAGCGGCGTGGAACGATGCCTGGGCGGCGGCGGCGCACCATGCTCTCGCCGAGATCGACTGCGCGCGCCACGCGTGGGCGCAGGCGCTCGACCACATCGAGCGTACTCTGCGGCACCAGACCGACAATCTTCGCGCGCGCGACCTCAAGGCGATCGTCCTGCGCAAGCTCGGCCGCGAGGCCGACGCCGAGGCGCTGCTCGCCCGGACGCTGGCGCTCGATCCGCTCGACTGGTGGGCGCGGCACCTACTCCACAAGCCGCTCACGTGCGACACGCAGACTCGGCTCGACCTCGCGCACGACTATGCCCGTGCGGGTTTCTTCGGCCAGGCGCTCGACGTGCTCGCCGACGCGCGGCCCGAGCCCGCGAGTGGCACGGCACCGCTGGTCGACTACACGCGGGCCTGGCTGGCCGATCGCCTCGGCGACGGTCGGGCGACGCAGCGTTTCCTGCGCGCCGCGGCCAAGGCCTCGCCGGACTACTGCTTTCCCGCACGACTCGAGGAGATCGCGATCCTGCGTTTCGCGTCCGGACGAAATCCCGCCGACGCGCGCGCACCCTACTACCTCGGCAACCTGTTCTACGATCGCCGCCGCCATCGCGAGGCGATCGCGCTCTGGGAGAAGGCCGTACATCTCGATCCAGCCAACGCCGTGGCGTGGCGCAATCTCGGCATCGGGTATTTCAACGTCCTGCGCCGGCCGGCCGCGGCGCGGCGCGCCTACGAGCGCGCCTTCGCGGCCGCCCCAAAAGACTCGCGCCTGCTCTACGAGCGCGATCAGCTGTGGAAACGCCTGGGCGTCGCGCCCGCGCGGCGCCTGCGCGAGCTCGAGAGACATCGTGCACTGGTCGAGCGGCGCGACGACCTGACCGTCGAGCTGTGCGCGCTCTGCAATCAGACCAGACGGACCGGCGAGGCGCTGCGCCTCATCCGCACGCGCCGATTCCAACCGTGGGAAGGCGGCGAAGGGCAGGCGCTGGGCCAGCACGTGCGTACGCACCTATTGCTCGGGCGTGCCGAACTCGCCCGCGGCGGCGCGGCGGAAGCACGGCGGCACTTACAGGCGGCGCTGGACGTGCCCGGGAACCTCGGCGAGGCGCGCCACCTGCTGGCCAACGCCAGCGACATCCACTTCTGGCTGGGCGAGGCGGCCGCCGAGGCCGGCGACGCGACGGCCGCCCGCCGTCACTGGACGACGGCGGCGACATTCAAAGGCGACTTCCAGGAAATGAGCGTCCGGGCGTATTCAGAGATGACGTACTTCTCCGCCCTGGCCTGGCGCCGGCTCGGGCGCGAAGCGAAGGCACGGGGACTGTTCTGCGATCTGCTCGCGCATGCGCGGGCGCTCGCCCGGCAGCCGGCGAAAGTCGACTACTTCGCCACCTCGCTGCCGACCATGCTGCTCTTCGAGGACGACCTGCAGGCGCGCCAGGTGACGGCAGCCCGCTTCCTCGAGGCCCAGGCGCACCTCGGGCTGGGTCGGCGCACGCGGGCGCGGCGGATGTTGCGCGACGTGCTCGCGCGCGATCCCAACCACGCGCTCGCGGCCGACCTGCTCAGCGCGACTGCATGAGCTCGATCATGTCCTTGATCGGAAGGAACAGCGCGATCACGTTCACGCCGACGACGAGGGCGAGGCCGACGATCATGATCGGCTCGATAATCGAGGTGAGGCCGGCGACGGTGTTGTCGACGTCCTCCTCATAGGTGTCGGCGATGCGGTTGAGCATCTCGTAGAGTTCGCCCGTCTCCTCGCCGACATCGATCATGCTCGTGACCATGCCGTCGAAGACCTTGGTCTGGTCGAGCGGGCCGGCGATGCCCTCGCCCTCCTTCACGCGATCGTGCACGAGGTTGATCGCATCCTGCAGGAGCGTGTTGCCCGTCGTGTCGCGCGTGATGAGGAGCGCGTTGAGAATGGGCACGCCCGAGGAGAGCAGCGTGCCGAGCGTGCGGGAAAAGCGCGCGATCGCGGCCTTGCGCGAGAGTTCGCCAAAGAGCGGCCCATGGAAGGCAAGCCAGTCGATCGCACGCGCGGCCTGCGGGTGGCGACGCGCGGCCGAGAGGAGCAGGAACACGCCGCCGATGCCGAGCAGCCAGACCCACCACTGGTTCTTCATCGTATCGGCCACGCCGAGCACGATCTGCGTGAGCCAAGGCAGCTCCGCGCCCTTGAGCATGTCCTTGTAGATGCTCTGGAACTTCGGCACGACCCAGATCATCAGCGCCGAGATGATGAGCACCGCGGCGATGATGACCACGACCGGGTAGACCATCGCGGCCTTCACCTTGCCCTTGATCTTCTCGGCCTTCTCCATGAAGCGCGCGAGGCGGTTGAGCACGACGTCGAGCACGCCGCCGGCCTCACCGGCGCGGACCATGTTCACGTAGAGGCGATCAAAGACCTTCGGATGCTGGGCCAGTCCCTCGGAGAAGGTATTGCCGGACCGGATATTCTCGGCCAGCTGCTCGACCACCCACTTGAAACCCGGGTTGCGCTCCTGGCGCGAGAGCACCTCGAGGCCGCGCAGCAGCGGCAGGCCGGCCTGGGTGAGTGTGGCGAGCTGGCGGGTGAAGACGGTCAGTCCCTGGCGGGTGATGACCGAGCCGAACACCATCGGCTTCTTGCTCTTCACGCCGGCGCCGCCGATCTGCTTGCGCTTGGCGGCGGCCGGGGCGGCGGCGCGCGCCGCGTCCTCCCCGAGGTGGATGGGGAAGAGGCCCATGCTCTTCACCTGGGTGGTCGCGAGATCCAGCGACGGCGCGTCGACCGTACCGGTGCGTTCCTTGCCGGCGGTGTCGATGGCGGTGAAGGTGTATTTCGGCATGGGTCGTCGTAGATCAGTCCGATCCGTCGGATCCGACCGATCTTTCGCTCAAGTGTACTTTATCACTTCCTCGACGGTCGTTTCACCGGCGAAGATGGAGCGCAGTCCGTCGTCTCGCAGGGTGCGCATGCCCTGCTCGAGGGCCTTGCGGCGCAGGATGAGCGCCGGGGCCTT
>JACSRI010000121.1 GCA_014879845.1 Opitutaceae bacterium | reverse complement strand
GGCTCAGGGCGTCGGCGTGGGCTCGTCGACCGGGATGGGCGGCGCGTCCGTGATGTCCGCCGGGATGGCGGGCTGCGTCTCGGGCAGGAGATCGTTCGTCACCGGGATGGGCTCGGTCGTCGAGGGAGGCGGCGTCGTGATCGCGGGTGCAGGCGCAGGCGCGACTGCGGCCGGTGCAGGCGCCGGCGCGGCGCCACGTCCGCCGGGGATGATGAGTTTCTGGCCGGCCCGGATCTTGCGCGCGTCGGTGATGTTGTTGGCCGCCATGATCTGCTCGACCGACACGCCGTAGCGCTTGGAGAGCACGCCGAGCGTCTCGCCGCTCTTGAGCAGGTGCTCGACCGTCGCGCTGGAGGCGTCGCCGGAGATCGTCGCGGGGACGCGCGAGGCGGCCGGGGCCGGAGCGGGTGTGTATCCAGAAGTTGCGGGCGCCGCGGCGGAGGACACGCCGGGGATGATGAGCGTCTGGCCGACCTGGAGCGTGTCGGAGCGCAGGCTGTTGGCCTGGCGCAGGGCCGACACCGTCGTGCCATTCCGCGCCGCGATGGCGGAGAGCGAGTCGCCGGACCGGACCGTGTATCTCGCGCCGGCGGGTGCCGCGCCCGCTCCGGCGCCGGTCTCGCCGGCCGGCGTGCCACTCTGGACGGCGATGTTGGCCGGCAGCTTGATGATCTGGCCGACGCGCAGCGACTGCGGCTTGACGCCGGGGTTGGCCTTCTGCAGCGCGGAGACGGTCGTGCCGTACTTGGCGGCGATCTTGCCGAGATTGTCGCCGGCGCGGATCACGTGCTCGGTGGGATTGAGCGCGGTCGGCAGCGTGCTGCCGGTGCTGACGTAGGCACCGGGATTGGACGGGCGCGACGGCGCGGAGCGTCCCGTGTCGCCGGCCGGATCGGCCATGTCCGGCAGCGGAGCGCTGGTGATCGTGGTCGAGACCGGGTTGGACGGCGTGGCCGCCGCGGTGCGGGTGGCCGGCTGGCTCGTGTAGTTGCCCATCTCGTCGACCGGCATCGGCGCGAGCGTGCTCGCCGGTGCGGCGGGCTCCGAGCTCGCCACGCCCGGCGTGGGCGCGGGCGTAGTCGGGTTGGACTGACAACCCGGGCTGAGGAGGAAGATGGTGAAGAGCACCACGTGGAGCGCCACCACCATGCCGAGGATCTTGAGGAATCTCATAAGAGGGAGAGTGTTTCGGGAACCGAGGGAGAAGTCTTGGAAGCGGTACGCGACTCACGGGCCTCGCGCGCGAGGTCGGCGACGATGGCCTCGAACTGCCGTCCGCGGTCGTCGTAGCCCTTGAACATGTCGAAGCTGGCGAAGCCCGGGCTCAGCAGCACGTGGTCGCCCGCGACCGCCGCATCCCGCGCCTGCACGACCGCGTCGCGCAACGAGTCACAGACCACCACCGGCACCGCCAAGCGCCGGAATGATTCTGCGAGGATATCCCGTGTTTCACCAATGACAAATGCCCGGCGCAGCCGCGGCGCGATGCGGCCCGCGAACGCCGCGATGTCGCCGCCCTTGGCGCGCCCGCCGCCGATCCAGAGGACCGGCCGCTCGAATCCGCCCAACGCGGCCTCGACGGCATGGAAGTTCGTGCCCTTGGAGTCGTTCCAGAAGGCCGCGCCCCGGATCTCCGCGACGCGCGCGAGCCGGTGCCCGCCGAGTCGGAAACTGAGCACCGCCTCGATGAGTTTCTCCTCGTCCAGGCCGAGGTGCCGCCAGAGGGCGCGCAGGAGGAGGAAATTCTCCCGCTGCGGGGCGCGCCCGAAGACCGTGGGCTCGAGGCGCGCGTCCACCGCGATGCCCTCAAACGGCACGCAGCGATCGACCGGCAGCTCGCAGCTGAACTCGCGCGCCGCGGAGTGCACGGAAGGTCCGTGGAACACGACGCGACCGCGCGTGCGTTTCACCAGCGTGTACTTCGCGCGGAAGTAGCCCTCCATCGTGAGGTGCCGCTCGAGATGATCCTCGGCGAAATTCGACCAGAGTGCCGCGGTGGCCTCGAAGAACCGGAGCGTCTCGGCCTGGAACGAACTCACCTCGCACACGGCGATCGACTCTCTCGTGGCCGGCGTGCGCCAGGCGTCGCAGAAGGCGATGCCGACGTTGCCCACGGCGCGCGCGTCGCGGCCGACGTGCCGGAGCGCGTGCGTGAGCAGCTCGGTCAGCGTGGTCTTTCCGTTCGTGCCCGTGATCGCGATGATCTCGCCCGGCCAGGCGAGCGCGGCGAGATCGAGTTCCCCGAGGATCTCGCAGCCGGCCGCGCGCGCGACCTGCACCCACGGATGGCTCGGCGGAAACCCCGGGCTGAGCACGACGATCCCGTGCCCCGCCGCCTGCGACGCGCCGAACTCGCGCAACTGGGGACGATCGGACGCGCGGTCGTAGATCACACTCGAGCCGCCCAGCGCGCCGATGAGCCCCGCCGCGCCGCGTCCGCTCACCCCCGCGCCGAAGATCGCGGCGGGGCGCCGGAGCAGGTGACCGAGCCAGTCTGGAACGCGGGGTTTCATCGATGAAGGCGGGGCGCGTTCACCGCAGTTTCAGCGTCGCCAGTCCGGCCAGGCCGAAGGCGAGCGAGAGAATCCAGAAACGCAGCACGACCTTGGTCTCCGGCCAGCCGCGTTTCTGGAAGTGATGGTGGATGGGCGCCATGAGGAAGAACCGACGGCCCTCCCCGTAGCGGCGCTTGGTGAGCTTGAACCAGCCGACCTGAATGATGACCGAGCAGGCCTCCATGACGAACACGCCGCCGACGATCACGAGCGTGACCGGCTGATGGATCATGAACGCCATCACGCCGATGAGACCGCCGAGCGCGAGCGACCCGGTGTCGCCCATGAAAACCTCGGCCGGGTGGGAATTGTACCAGAGAAACGCCATGCATGCCCCGATGAGTGCGCCGCACAGCACTGCAAGTTCCCCGGTTCCCGGCACATGGCTGATAAAAAGATACTCCGCGATGATGGCGTGACCGGCCGCATACGCCATGATGCCAAACACCAGCGCCACCGTGATCGTGCAGCCCGTCGCCAGGCCGTCGAGGCCGTCGGTCAGGTTGATCGCGTTGCTGAAGCCGACGATCCACAGGTAGAGCAACGCGAGCAGCACGAACACCGGCATGGCGGTCAGCAACGGGTACTTCAGGAAGGGCACCCAGAGCTCGCGGATCGGCCCCGCACTGGTCGGATGCAGGGTGAGCGTCGCCATGGCCGCGAAGGCCGCGAGCGACTGCCAGAGGATCTTCTCGCGCGAGGCGATGCCCGCGCGGTTCTTGTGCACGATCTTGAGGTAGTCGTCGCGAAATCCCGGGATCGTGAGCAGCGAGTAGACGAGCAGGCTCGTCAGCACCCAGACGTTGGGCGCGGCCCAGAGGATGCCGCTGATCGAGACGGCGAAGAAGATGATCAAGCCGCCCATCGTGGGCGTGTGCTTCTTGTCGAAGTAGGTCGCGCCGAGCGCGCCCGTGCGGTCGTCGATGTAGCCGTGGCCGAGCTTGAGCCGGCGGAAGTGCGCGATCAGCCACGGCCCGATGATGAAGCCGATGAGCAGGGCCGTGCACGCCGCACCCACGGTGCGAAAGGTGATGAAGCGCATGAGGCGCAGCGGCCCCCACACGCTCTCGTATTCGGAAAGCCAGGTCAGCATGCAGGCCGGACCTCCCCTCCCTCGTGCGCGCGGGCGCCATGGCCGTGCACGGCCAGTCCGCCGTCGAGCAGGGTCTCCAGCGCGTAACGCCGGCTCCCCTTGAGAAAGACCGCCCCGCGAAAGGCCCGCAGCGCCTCCGCCGCGGCCGGGCGCTCGGGATTGACCAGGATGTCGGCGCCGGCGTGGCGGTCGCGCACACCCGCCGCGAGGTCCTCCGCCTGCGTGCCGAAGACGATGAGCCGGTCTCCGGCCCGCATCGGCCAGCGCTCGCCCGTGCCGCGATGCAGCGCGGCCGACTCGGCGCCCAGCTCCTCCATGCATCCCACCACAAAGAGCCGCGGCGCGTCCGCCGGCGCGAGGGCCGTGAAGGTCTCGAGCGCGTCGAGCATGGAGGCGGGATTGGCGTTGTAGCAGTCGAGATAGAAGGTGGTTTCACCGTGCCGGACCACCTCGCCGCGCAGCGCGGCCGGCCGCCAGGCGGTGATGCGGCGGCGCAGCTTGTCCGCCGGAATGCCGAGACGCAGCGCCGCGGCCAGCGCCAGCGCGGCATTGCCCGCCATGCCGGCGCTCACGCGCCGAAAATCAAACTCCTCGACCGAACCCTCCCACGTCAGGCAGAGCTGCGTACCCTCGCCGGCGTGCTGCACGACGAACGGCACCGCGCGCGCGCGCGCGGGCAAGGCCTCGAGGTCGAAGCCCGCCGGCGTGGCCACGAGCATCGGCGCCGGGATGGCGCGAAACGCCTCGTGCACGCAGCAACTCGCGGGAAACACCGCCACCCCGCCCTCGCGCAGGTGCGCGGCGAGCCGGGCCTTCTCGTTGGCCACCCCGGTGACCGAGCCCAGCCCGTCCAGGTGCGCCGGGCCGACCATGGTGATCACCGCGACGTCGGGCGCGATGAGCGAGGCGATCACGTCCATCTCGCCCGGGCCGCTGATGCCCGCCTCGACCACCGCGGCGCGGTGCTTCGCCGGATCGAGGCGCAGCAGCGTGAGCGGCACGCCGATGTGGTTGTTGAGATTGCCCTGCGTCGCGAGCACGTCGTGTCGCGAAGAGAGCAATACGGCCAGCAGGTCCTTCGTCGACGTCTTGCCGGCGCTCCCGGTCACGGCGACGACCGGCTTGGCGAAGCGCGCGCGGTGGGCCCGCGCCAGCGCCTGCAGCGCCTGGAGCGTGTCGTCCACGAGGAGCTGCGGCAGCGGCGATCCGGACACGTGACGGGAAACAAGCGCCGCCGAGGCGCCGCGCATCGCGGCCTCGGCGAGGAAGTCATGGCCGTCGCGCCGACCCGTGGTCAGCGCGACGAAAATCTCGCCCGCGGCGAGCGTGCGTGTGTCCATGCCAAAACCCGTCGGTGGCACGAGCGGGAAGCCGTGCCACACGCCGCCACAGTCGGCGGCCAGGGTCTTGGGGTCGAACACAGGCATGCGGGTGGTCTCAGGGATGCACCTTCATCTTCTTCACCCCGATGAGCTCGCGCGCGACCTGCCGGTCGTCGAAGGTGATGACGGTGTCTCCAAATTCCTGGAACGGCTCGTGTCCCTTGCCCGCGATGAGCAGGGAGTCGCCCGGGCGCGCCTCGTCGAGGGCGAGACTGATGGCGCGGCGCCGGTCGTCGATGAAGGTGATCTTCGCGGGATCGCTGATCCCGCCGCGCATGTCGGCGAAGATCTGCTCGAGCGCCTCCTTGCGCGGATTGTCCGCCGTGGCCCAGGCGAAGTCGGCCATCTCCTGCACGGCGGCGGTCATGCGCGGGCGCTTGGTGCGGTCGCGGTTGCCGCCGCAGCCGAAGACGACGAGCACGCGGCCCGGCGTGATCGAGCGGAGCATGCCGAGCGCGTTGCGCAGCGCGTCGTCGGTGTGCGCGTAGTCGACGAGCACGTTGTACCCAAAGTCGTTCTCGATGCGCTCCATGCGGCCGGGGATTCCCGGAAGCGACGCCAGGCGAGGCAGTAGCACATTCAGGTCGCGCCCGAGCCCGTGGCACACCGCGAAGGCGCAGAGCAAGTTACTCACATTGTATCCACCGAGCAGATGCGAGCGGACGCGCGCCGTGCCGCCCGGCCAGGCCAGGGTGAAGGTCGTGGCCTCGAACGCGGTCTGCACGTCGCTGGCGCGGACCGCGGCCTCGGGGCCGGTGCCGTAGGTGACGACGTTCACGCCCGTCGGGATGCGCGCGATGAGCTCGTGGCCGCGCGGGTCGTCGAGGTTGACCGCGGCGACGCGCGGCAGCGCGCCGGTCGCCCCGACGAAGAGGCGGGACTTCACCTCGAAGTAGTTCTCCAGCGTGCCGTGGTAGTCGAGGTGGTCGCGGGTGAGGTTGGTGAAAGCGACGGCGGCGAACTCCATGCCGCGCACGCGCTGCTGGTCGATGCCGTGCGAACTCACCTCCATCGTCGCGGAACGGCAGCCGGCATCGCGCATCTGCGCGAGCATGCCGAAGAGGTCGATCGACTCGGGCGTGGTCTTGTAGGAGGGCAGCGTGCGCAGGCCGAGGTCGTAGGAGATCGTGCCGATCAGGCCGACCCGCTCCGTCCCGGCGAGCAGGTGCTTGATCACGTGCGTGACCGTGCTCTTGCCGTTGGTGCCGGTCACGCCGACGAGTTCGAGCGCGGTGTCCGGCGCGCCGTGGAATCGGCGGGCGACATCGGCGAGCACGGCCCGGGGATTGTCCACCTGCAGCATCGTCACGCGCGCGGGCACGAGCGACTGCGGGCGCGAGGTCACGATGGCGGCGGCGCCGCGGTTGATCGCCTCGTCGATGAAGCTCGCGCCGTCGGCGCGCAGGCCGGGCAGCGCGAAGAACAGGCAGCCTGGGGTCACGCGCCGGCTGTCGATGACGACCGCGTTGACCGTGGTCTCGAGGGATCCTTTGCACGCGACGAGCGCGATGCCGCGGAAGAGTTCACCCAGGGTTTTTCCCATGATACGCCTTCTGTTGCGGGTACGGACGAGCCGCCGGTGGTATTCTACGATACTCGCGGGCGGTGGATTGGAAACTGCGGGGGCGGGTTCAGCGAATCCGATCACGGCCGGAGGGTCGGTTGGCGCCATTCTGGGCCACGGCGGCGCCGTTGCCCGGGAGCGGCTGGGTTGGGGAGATGCCGTAGTACTGGATCAGTTGCTCGGCGATGACCTTGAAGGACGGGCCGGCGACCGTGGCGCCGTAGGCCGTGCCGTTGAGCCGCGCGTCGTCGATGATCACGCTGATCACGAGCCGCGGCCGGCTGGCCGGGAAGAAGCCGACGAAAGAGCCGACGTGGTGGGAACTCGAATACCGGCCGTCGATGATCTTCTGCGTCGTGCCGGTCTTGCCCGCGACCTCGTAGCCGGGGATCACCGCCCGGGGCGCCGTGCCCTTGGGCGAGACCACGCCCACGAGCAGGCGCTGCATCAGCTCGGCCGTCTCGGGCCGGACCACGCGGCGCCGCTGCACCGGGGAGAACTCGTGCACGATCACGCCGTCCTTATCCTCGATGCGGCGCACGACCTGCGGGCGCATGAGCACGCCGCCGTTGGCGATGGAGGCCATGGCCATGTGCACCTGCAGCGGGGTCGCTCCGATGGCGTGGCCCATGGGCATGCGCGAGATGGTGAGCCCGTCCCAGTTCTTCACCGGCGCGAGCATGCCGGACACCTCGCCGCCGAGCGCGAAGCCCGAGGTCTCGCCGAAGCCGAAGGCGCGCGCATACTTATAGAGGCGATCCTCGCCGAGGAGGCCGCCCAGGCGCGCGGCGCCGCGGTTGCTCGAGAGCTCGATGATCTCCTGCACGGTCATGATCCCGTGATCGTGCGAGTCGCGCGGCAGACGCACGGTGCGCCCGCGGAACTGCATCGTGTCCTCGGAGCAGTCGAAGCGTGACGAGGCCGTGACCAGACCCTCGTTGAGCGCGGCCGCGCCCGGCACGATCTTGAAGGTCGAGCCCGGCTCGAAGATGTCGGTCACGGAGATGTTCCGCTGCGAGGCGATGTCGGCCTTGTTGAACTCGTTCAGGTCAAAGGTCGGGTAGTTGGCGAGGCCGAGGATGAAGCCGTCGCGCGGGTCGCTCACGATGATCGAGGCGCCGAGCGGGTTGAAGCGCCGCACCAGCTCGCGCATCTCCTGCTCGATGTAGGTCTGCACGACGCTGTCGATGGAGAGGATCGCGTTGTGCCCGTCGACCGGCTCGATCTCGCGGGCTCGAAACTGCGCGAGCTCGCGGCGCAGGCCGTCGCGCTCCGACTCGACCCAGCCGTCCTGCCCGCGCAGGTAGAAATCGAGGAAACTCTCCACGCCCATCACCGCCGTGCCCTCGCGGTTGACATAACCCACGACGTGGGCGGCGCGCGTGCCGTCCGGATACACCCGGCGGAACTGCCGGTTGCCGTAGACGCCCTTGATCCCGAGACCCAGCACCTGCTCGTAGATCGGTTCCTCGACGGCGGGCGCGAGCTTGGTCCAGCGGATCTGGCGCATCTCCTGCGTCTCCGGCGCGACCTGCGTCTTGCGGCGGAACGCCTCGAGCACGTCGGCCTGCGAGACGCCGAGCAGGCGCGCGAGCTGCGGCGCGCGGGCCTCGTCCTCGGGCTTGATTGCCTGCGGGTCGACGCCCACCTCGATGAACGAGCGGTTCGTGGCGAAGACGTTGCCGTTGGCGTCGCGAATCTCGCCGCGACGGGCGCTCATCACCTGCACGCGCTTGCGCGTGCGCTCGACCTCGGCGACATAGCGGTCGCGGTCGATCACCTGCAGGTAGACCAGCCGCACCCCGATGCCGCTGAACGCCGCCATCACGAGCACGCAGACCAGCACGAGGCGGTAGCTGGAGGCGAAGCTGCGTTTCATCGGGGAATAGTGGATACGGGCGGCCGCGGTCAGGGACCGGCCGTCGGCGGATGCGGCGTGGGATTGCGCGAGAGGAGCTGGTTGAAGCGCTTGGTCGCGAGGCGGCGCTCGACGTCGTCGGCCGTGCGCACGATCTGCTGTTCGCCGGGGCGCACCAGGCCGAGGCCGAGGGCGTTGTTCTGCGCGAGCAGCTGGGCCGGGCTCTCGGCGCGGGCGATGTCGGCGTTGACGCCGTCGATCTTGCGCTGCACCTCGGCCATCTGCACCTCGAGGGCGCGCGAGGCGTTGGCGGCGACGGAAATGCGGTGGCGCAGCCACACCGTGGTGAACGCGATCGCGCCGATGTAGCCGACCATCATGAGCGTCATGACGGCCAGGGCCCCGGTGCCCGCGGAACGTGCCTTCGCGTGGGTCGTGCTGCTCATGGGAACCTCCGGATGGCGCGCAGGCGCGCGGAGCGGCTGCGCGGGTTGAGCGCGATCTCGGCCTCGCCGGGCGAGACCGGACGGCGCGTCAACAACTCGCCGTGGCGCTCGCGCGACTGCTGGTCGCGGCTGTCGTTCTCGTCGACCGGCATGCCGGCCAGCTCGCGGAAGAACCGCTTCACGATCCTGTCCTCGAGCGAGTGGAAACTGATCACGGCGAGCACCCCGCCCGGCGCGAGCCGGGCAAAGGCCGCCGGCAAGGCCCGGCGGATGGCCTCCAGTTCGCCGTTGATGGCGATGCGGATGCCCTGGAACGCGCGGGTCGCGGGATGGATCGACGACGTCGCGCGCACGCGCGCGGGCGTGAGTTCGTCGATGAGGGAGGCGAGACCGCCGGTGGTGGCGAGCCGGCCCGTGCCGCGGGCCGCGATGATCGCGTCGACGATGCGACGCCAGGCGTGGTCCTCGCCGAAGTCGCGGATCGCCTCGACGAGCGATTCGCGCGAGGCCGTCTCCAGCCAGCGGGAGGCCGGCACGCCGCTTTGGGGATCCATGCGCATGTCGAGCGGCGCGTCGGCCCGGAAAGAGAAGCCCCGGCCGGCCTCGTCGAACTGAAACGACGAGACGCCGAGGTCGAAGAGGATGCCGTCGAATCCAGAAACCGACGACGGCAACGTGTCGAGGTCGGCGAAGTTTCCCGCCACGAACGTGAAACGCGCGCCGAACTCCGCGCGCACGGCCTCGGCGCGCGCGGCGGCGGCAGGATCGCGGTCCATCGCCATCACCTGCACACCGTCGGCCGCGCCGAGCAGGGCCCGGGTGTGGCCCCCGCCGCCGAACGTGCAGTCGAGCAGGCGGGCGCCCGGGCGCGGCGCGAGCAGTCCCACCGTTTCGTTCAGGAGGACTGGGAGGTGCCGCCCCACGATCTGGTGAAGCAGGAGGACGTTAGCGGACACGCAGCGCATTCAGGAGCGTGCGGAAGGGCGTGAGGTGGATGCGGCTCTCGGCGCGGGCGCGACGCAGGGTGGCGATCTCACCGGCGCTGCTCATGAACCGAAACGACGGGCGGCGGGAGGACGGACCGTCGGACTCGGGCGCGTGGTGCACGAACCCGCGGCTCATCGAACCGCCGACCGAGAGCAGGCGCGACGTGCGCCGCTGGGCGACGACGTCGGTGGGCGGCTGCACGCGCGCCATGTAGGCGGCGAAGCGGCGGCGGGACTCGGGATTGCGGGCGGGGGTGAAGTAGGACTGGCGCGACTGGATGCCCAAAACGCGGAGGATATTCTCCACGGCGTGACGAATCGGAGAGATGGTGTGACGCATGGTGGCGGGAGGTTGGTGGGTTGCGGTGGGTTGGATCACAGGCCGACCTGCTTCATCAGGTCGCCGAGGTTTTCGCCGGTCTTCTTCGGATCCATGTGCGCCCAGCGATCAGCGCTCCACAGACCAAACTTGTTGAGCGTGCCGACCAGCACGACCTCCTGGTCGCGGCTGATGCCCGCGTGCTCGAGGAGCGACTCCGGCACATTGATGCGGCCCTGCTTGTCGCAGCCGAACTGGTGCGCCTGGGAGAAAAACTTGTTCTGAAACTCCTGCGCCTTCTCGTCGCTCAGCGGCAGCGCCGAGATGCGCTCATAGAGTTTGGCCACCTCGGCGGGCGGGAGCACCAGCACGTAGCCGCGCGGGTCCGGTAGCGCGAGATAGACCTCCTGCTCGTCGTCGCCCGCAAACCGCCATTTCGCCGGAATCGTCAGCCGATTCTTGGCGTCGAGGCTATGCCGGTAGGTTCCGACATAAAATGGCTTGGTGTTCACAGACATGGGCGCGCGCAGGTTCAGTCAACCACAACACCCCATTTCTCCCCATTTCGCTCCACAGGGTCAAGCGTTTCTCCCGCGATTTTGAGTATTTCACCTCTTCACAAGTTATTCACAGGGCGCCGTTCCCGCTGTTTTCCCGAGTGTGAAAGTCACCCTGCCCGGCGGAGTTGTTCACACCACCGCGCCCCCCACAAATTTGGCCCACTCCGCCCCACGCTCGAGACCGGAAAATGCCGGTCGGCGGAGGGCATCCTGGTGCCTGGGGCGCCGCATTGGCGACCGCCCCGCACGCCATCGACTCCGATGCGTGGGGTGGCGCCGTCTCGTCACAGGCCCCGCGCCGGCGCGCGCCGGGCCATCTTCGACTCCGCCGCGACCGAGGTCCTAGGGGAGGAGCATCCGGTCCGTCGTCCCGGCCGGATGGGAGCGGCCCAGCCGCCTGGCCACCGACGCACGCACGCGAGCGGCCGCCTCGTGGGCCGCAGGCGGACTCGTCAGCGTATCGACGGGCGCGCCTCCTCGTTCAGCTTGATGATTGCCCGCCCGCGGCGAAAGATCTGGCCGCGCCGCAGACCAGCCTCGATCCTTCCACCTTCGTCGCCGATCCCATTTGTCTGGGCCCTTAGCTCAATGGTCAGAGCAGGGGACTCATAATCCCTTGGTTCCGGGTTCGAATCCCGGAGGGCCCACCACCACCGCCGCGGCCATGCACGGCGGTGCGCCTCGCCAGCCGTTTGCAGGGCAAACGGTGAGAGATGGAACTCCCCAGCTGTCGCACGCTGCCTCCGGGATGAGAACCCCGAGCGTTCAACGGAGCCCCACAGCACGGGCCGGAGACGGGCGACCGCGAAGTGGTTGGTCCGCAGGACGCACCATGTGCACCAATCCCGGAGGGCCCACCATGCCTCTCCTTCGCCCCTGGCTTCGAACAGCGGGTCGAATGAGGTGAAGCGTCGATTCAGCCAACTCGTGCCGGAGTGCAGGCGGTCGTTCCGCAAGGATGTTCTGAATACAAGACGTGGCTCGCGGTGAACGCTGCAAACGGCCGGCGAGGTGCATCGCCGTGCGTCGCCACCGCAATGTGGGCGCGGCAACGGATTGGCCGCGACGATGAAAGGAGGAGCCACGCTCCATCTCTCGCTTCTTGCGCTGCAAGAAGCAGGTGAGGCGCATCGCCGTGCGGTGGCGCGGCGACGGAAAGAGCGCCACCCCGCACGTCTGCGGGAGTGGCGCTCAGGAGTTCAGCAGAGGCAGGACCGATACTCGTCGCTGCATCCGAGGTTCAGGGTCAGGCCGCCAGGGAGACCGGAGAGGCCGGGCTCGCGGCCGGCGGATTGCCGGGCGGGACCGCCGTGGCCGTCGTGGATGCCGGGCTTTTCGTGTCCACCGCGGCATTACGACGGCCGCGCAGGTTCACGACGGAACGGGTGGCCCGGTAGTCGGTGTAGAACTGCGGCTGGGCCTTGCGCAGGCGGATGACCAGGCGGTCGATCTCGTCGCGCAAGAGCGCATCGACCTCGCTGAAAAGCCTGGTCAACTGCGCGGTGGCGGCCTTCTTCGCCGTCACCGTCGTGCGCGGGAGGTGGTTGCCCTCGGTCGCGGTGTTGATCCGGTCCTGCAGCGCGGCGAGCGTTTCCGTCGTCACGCCGTAGGTGCCGAGGCGATCCACCACCCCCAGGGCGGCATCGTGCACGCGCTGGGCCAGCCAGATGCGGTGCGTGGGCCGCAGCTGCAGGAACGCATTGCGGCTCACGCGCACGGCCTGCAGCAGGTCGGGCATCGAGGCGTCGCGGGCCACATTGGACACGGCGCCGGCCACCTCGAGGGTGTGCTCCAGCATCGCCTCCGTGATCTGGTCCCGACGCGCCCGGCTGACCGCGAGCGGCTGGGTCTGCGTGCCGGCGATCGCGTTGATCTCCGCGATACGGCTGCCGAGGAGCGCCACCTTCGCGGGCAGGCCCGCGATGCTGGCGATTTCCGGATTGGCCTTCAACACCGCCTCCGAGGCGATGTAGGCGGCCAGTTTGTTGGTCTGTTTCGTATTCATGATCTAACTATCCTTCCGTGTGTTTTGTTTCGGTGAACTCGCCCGGATTAGGCCGGCGCGGCGTCGTGCCGTGCGGTCCCGCCCGGGCTCGAGTTCGGGTGTCATCGTAGCAGGTGAGGAGTGACATCCGGCGTCACTCCCGCGAAAAAAGTGCGGTCCCAGCCGCCATTTTTCGGCCACCGTTCACCTTCCCCACCCCCGGCTCCGAAGGCCACAATCCACGCACTTTCCGAACACACGCGGGCTCTGCAGGTTGTGTGTGCGCACCCACCACCTCCGACGTCCGCATCGTCTCCGAGGGTGCACGCGCCGGCTCGGAGCGCGGTCGCGCCGTCTCGGGGTGTGCGCGTGCTGTCTCGGAGAGCGCATGCGCGCTTCCCGCGTGTGTGCGCACAAACCACCCCGGGCGTCCGCAGGCATGCCGCCGGCGGCAGCACCAGCCCGGAACGTGTGCGCGCCGTCTCCGGGGCCGGTGCGCGCCGGCTCCCGTGGGGGCGCATGACGCGCCCGGAGCACGGCAGATCGCTTTAGGGGTGTGTGCGTGCGCTCTCCGAAAGTGCCCGCGACGCCTGCGGGCCGTGTCCGCGCGCGAACGAGGCAAGCACGCACGCTCTCGGAGAAGGCGCGCGCCCATTCCGACGAAGTCAGCAGGCTTCCCGACCCCGCCAACGGGCCATCGACTGCAGTTTGCTGGCTTCAGCGG
>JACSRI010000234.1 GCA_014879845.1 Opitutaceae bacterium | reverse complement strand
GCACGAGCGAGTTGCTCGTGCAGGAGGAAAAGAGCGTGCCCGCCTCGAACATGCGCAAGACCATCGCCTCGCGCCTGGTGGAGTCGAAGGTCACCGTCCCGCACTTCTATCTCGAGATCGAGGTCGACGTCGGCCCGCTGCTCGCCCTGCGCGCGCAGGTCAACGAGGCCTTCGGCGAATCGGCCAAGCTCAGCGTCAACGATTTCATCCTCAAGGCCTGCGCCCACGCCCTGCGCCGCGTGCCCGGCGTGAACTCCTCGTGGATGGGCACATCGATCCAGCAGCACGGTGCCGCGCACATCTCCTTCGCCGTGGCGATCGAGGACGGGCTGATCACGCCCGTTGTCTTCAACGCCCATGCCAAGTCGGTTTTCCAGATCAGCCAGGAGGCGAAGGCCCTCGGCGCGAAGGCCAAGGCGAAGAAACTTCAGCCGGCCGAGTTCACCGGCGGCACGTTCTGCGTGTCGAATCTCGGCATGTTCGGCATCCAGCGTTTCCAGGCCATCATCAACCCGCCCAACGGCGCGATCCTCGCGGTCGGCACGACGGTGAAGAAGCCGGTCGTGAATGAGAAGGACGAGATCGTGATCGGCCAGCGCATGGCCCTGGTGCTCTCCTGCGACCACCGCGTGGTCGACGGCGCGCTCGGCGCGCAGTTCCTCGCCGCGCTCAAGGAGATCCTCGAGAAGCCGCTGCTCATCCTCGGTTGATCGTCGCCCCGGCCCGTCGTCGCGCATCCGGGCGCACGCGGATCTGGCAAGAACGCGAAAAGCCCGCTCCTGGTGAGCGGGCTTTTCACTGTTCCGCGCCGGCGTGATCGTCCGCCGTCAGAACGCGGCCGAAGCCATCTGCGTGGCGCGTGCCACGACGTCGCCCGAGACGACATGATCGACGTCGAGCAGGGTGGTCACGCCCTTCTTCGTCTTGGCCATGGCCCGCATGTATCCAGTGTCCACTTGCAGGCCAAAGTCCGGCACGGGCTCGAGTTCGGCCGCGCCGATGTTGGTCACCTCGTCGACGTCGTCGACGATGAAACCGATCCAAACCATGGCGCCGCCGCTGCCCTTCACGTGCACCACAACGATGCTCGTGCGCTCGGTCGGCTCCTCGGGCGGCATGCCGAACTTCGCGCGCAGGTCCACGATCGGCACGATCTTGCTGCGCAGGTTGATCACGCCGCGCACAAACGACGGCAGCTGCGGGATCGGCGTGATCTCGGTGAGCCGGATGATCTCGCGCGTGCGCGCCACCTCGATCGCGTAGGATTCCTTGGCGAGAGAGAAGAGGAGGTAGCGGCCGGCGAGTCCGGCGATGGGAGAAGCGGCGGTGGCGATCGAATCTTTGCTCATGGGACGGGAAGGCGCGGGCCGCCGGGAAGCAGCGGTCCCGAGTTGTTCATCGACCCGCCAGGGCCGGCCTTAATCGGGCGGTGCTCAGGCATTGCCCCGACGCCACCACACGGGCTGACTCGCGGCATGGCCCGCGTCGTTTTCCCCGCAGTCTGCATCTCCCTCCTGGCCGGCCTCTTGCCAGCCTGTCAGGCGACCCCACCGGCGAAGGAGCTCCTCGTCCAGGACGACTTCTCCCCGGCCAGCGCCGTCACCTTCGCGGAGCGATGGGCTGTCGAGCAACAGCCCGGCGGCACGGTCGCCGTCGAGGACGGGCGCCTCGTCATCGCCGACGCCGCGGGCTGCACGGTCTGGCTCCGGCAGAAACTGACCGCGCCGATCGTGATCACCTTCGAGGCCACGGTCTCGAGTCGGGGTCGCGTGTCCGACCTGAACTGCTTCTGGATGGCCAGCGATCCTGCGCGCCCCGGCGACCTCCTTGCGCCCGGTCACAGCCGCGACGGTCGCTTCGTCACCTACGACACCCTCCGGACCTACTACGTCGGCTACGGCGGCAATGCGAACACGACCACGCGTTTCCGCCGCTACGAAGGCTCGGGCGCGCGGCCCCTACTGCCGGAGCACGACCTCGGCGCGCCGAAGTTTCTCCTCGTGCCCGACCACACCTACAGGATCACCCTGATCGCCGACGGTACGCGCGCCCGCTACCTGCGCGACGGCGAGGTGGTCTTCGACTACACCGACCCCGCGCCACTGACCGAGGGGTGGTTCGGCTTTCGCACCGTGAACAGCCGGATCGAAATCCGGGACTTCCGCGTGCGGCACGGAAGTTTTCCGTAACCGCGGGCCGCGTGGCGGTGAATCATCAGGCAGAAACTCCATTTCCCCGCATGAACACTCGCATCCTCACGTTCGCCGCCGCCGTCCCGACCCTGCTGACCCTGGCCGCGACACCCACCCTCGCCCGCTTCGACGCCGCCGTCGTGCCGGCCGAGGCGCAGTGGGTCCTCTACGCCGACCTCAACACCCTGCGCGCCAGTGCGCTCGGCACGGAGTTGATGGCCATGGTGCCGAAGGTCGACCTCGATTCGAAGGAGCTGCCGCTGAAGGTCAACCTGCCGAAGCTGCTCGAATCGATCGGCTCCGCCACGGCCTACGGCACGAACTTCTCCGAGGATCCCGAGAAGATGGATGGGGCCATCGTCGTGCGCGGCACGGAGGACCTGCGCAAGATCGTGCAGGCGTTTCTCCTCGCCGGCGCCGCCGACGACAGCGGCAAGTCCGAACTGGAAATCACCGAGATCAAGGACCTCGGCATCGAGGCCTACCAGGTCGAGAAGGAGCTCGTCGTCGCCCTGCCGCCCGGTGACGCCATCCTCGTGGGCAAGTCCCGCGAGAGCCTCGCCGCCGCCCGCGGCCTGCTCGCCAGCGACAAGGGCTCGATGGCCCGCGCCAAGAACGCCGTGCTCGCACCGCTCATCCCGAAATCCGCCCAAACCTACCTGCTCGCCGCCAGCGTGGTGCCGCAGGGGCACGGCATGCTTGATGGCAATGGACCCGAGACCCGCATCCTCCAGATGGCCCGAGCCGCCTCCGTCGCCGTCGGCGAGGACGGAGCCATGACCACGGCGCGTATCCAGATCGATGCGACCAGCGCCGACATGGCGGACAAGCTCGTGAAGATCCTGCAGGGTGCCGTGGCCATGCTCTCCTTCGCCGAGACCGATGACGAGGCACTCGCCGCCTTCCTGCGCTCGGTGACGGTCGAGAAGACCGAGTCCGGCGCGCTGCTCAATCTCGCCTACCCGACCGATCGCCTCGTCCAGATGATCAAGACGCTCCAGGAGGAGCAGATGGCCGAGCAGTCGGGCCGCCGCAACGCCCGGGGTCCGGACAAGCCGGCCGCCGTCCAGGGCCAGGTCGTCGCGGAGTGGACGGCCGACAAAGACCTGGCCAGCGATCGCCCCGACCCCGAGAACATCGTCACCCACACCGTCGAGAACGTGGCCCTCGCCCCCGGCCAGACGATCTGGCTCAACAGCAATCGCCACGACGGCGAGAACGGGCGCTTCGACTACCTCGACATCGCGCCCGCCGGCAAGGCGGCGGCCTCCGTTCGCTACGAAGCCGAGAACATGCGTCTCGAGCACGCGGAGATCGAGGAGGCGGCGTTTGCCTCCGGTGGCGAACTGATCATCCTGACCGAGGGATCCGGCTCCGCCCGCTTCGTCTTCCACGGTGCCGCCGGCGCCTACACGCTCACCGCGGCCTATGTCGACGAGAAGGACGGCCACGGCGCGTTCAGCATCAGCATCTCCGACCCGAAACCTCAACCCGGCCCCGAGGCTCCCCGGCCTTGATGACACTCTCGCAGTCGGCGCCCGCCCCCGGACGCCTCGCCGCCGCCGACCCCGAGCCGGCGGCGCTGCCGCTCGACGCCGAGCTCGTGACCGCCACGCTCGCCGGCGACGGCCGCGCCTTCGACCAGATCGTGCGCCTGCATTCGGCTCGGGTCTTCAACTACATCCACCACATGACGCGCCAGGCCCAGGACGCCGAGGACCTCACGCAGCAGACCTTCATCAAGGCCTACCGCGCGCTCGACCGCTTCGACACGTCGCGCTCGTTCATCGCCTGGCTGCTCACCATCGCACGCCGCACCGCGCTCAACCACTTTCGCGACACGCGCCATTTCGAAGAGTTCTCCGAAGAGACGCCCGACATCGCGGCCACGCCGGCGAGCGACGCGGAGCACAACGACCGCGTCGAGAATCTCTGGAGCGAGGCCCGGCGTCTCCTTCCGCCCAAGCAATACGAGGTCCTCTGGCTTCGCTTTGGCGAGGAGTTCTCGGTCGAGGAGACTGCCCGGGTGCTCGGCTTAACTCAGACCCACGTCAAAATCCTGGCCTTTCGCGCCCGCCACCGCCTGGCCAAACTCAAGAACAGGGAGGCATCATGAACACCGACCGCCGCGACCACGAACCATCCCTCGAATCCCGCCTGCGCGCCGATGCCCGCGCCGCGCGCGTCGCCCCACCCGAGGGGCTCGAGCAGCGCGTCAGCGCCGCCGTATGGCGCGAGGTCGACGCGACCCGCGCCGCGCCGCAGCGCGAGCCGCGCCGTCGCTCCTTTCGACTCCTCCCGCCCGCGCTGGCCGGGCTCGTGACCTCCGCCTGCGCGGTCGCCTTGGTCGTCCTCTGGCACGAGCGCGCCGACACGGCACACGTAAGCGAGGCCGACATCCGCTATCTCGTCGACAAGGTCCAGACGCTGCCCGCGCGCCTCGCTTCGGCGGACTTGACCACCACGCCGACGCTCGCGGTCGCCGCTCCGCTCGAGCGCGAGATCGAGTCGGTCCGCGCCGACGCGCGCAGCGCCCTCGACTTCCTCGCCGCCAACTTCGTGCCGTCGCAGATGCTGACGCGTCCCGACGCGGCCCCAGACTCCCCGGGCTCGCGCGAGACCTGACCCGCCCGCGCACTCACATCGGCTCGAACCTGCGGTCGGGACCAAACTCATTCTGCATCTCGTCGGTGAGCGCCTCGACGGCGTCCTCCGAGATGCCGGGGCGCACGACGATCCCGATGCAGGCGGCGGGCCACCCATTCCTGTCTGGCCAGTGCGCGACCGCACGTCCTCGATGGCGTCGCCACCATGATTCCTCAGCCCGGAACGCGCGATCGTCGCGACCTACGCCTCGTGCTCGCGGGGCTCATCGTGCCGCTCGGCCTCATGTTTTGCGCGGCCCTCCTCGTCGTCCGGCAGAACGGCAAGCCGGTCTGGAAACTCCTCGGCGATCCCACGGCCGTGCTGCACGCCAATCCGTTGCTCGGCTTCTTTTCCAACCTCGGCATCCTCGGCTGGTGTGCCGGCGCGAGCGTGGCGCTGTTCGCCGCCGCCGTACTCGCCGGGCGGCAAGCCGACCGGGCGATCGTGCGCTTCTACCGCATCGCGGGCGCGTTCACCGCGCTCCTCATGGTGGACGACTTCTTCCTCATCCACGACGACCTGGCCTGGCGCTACCTGCGGCTTCCCCAGAACGCCGTCTACGCGGTCTACGGCATCTTCTTCGCGGTCTTCGTGGCACGGTGCCGCCGCGAGTTGCTCGCGCGCAATCCGGCGCTCTTCGCACTGGCCGTCGGGCTGCTGGGATTCATGGCCGGCATCGACACCGTGGCCGGCGGCACCTCGAAGATGGTCAGCTTCGCCATGTGCGGCTCGAAGCTGCTCGGCATCTTCACCTGGTCCGCGTGGCTCGTGCTCAACGCTCGCAACGACCTCGCCGGAGCAGGTCCGGGGGCGTCCCGCTGAGAAGCGCACCCGACCGCGCGGATGGCGCGGACTGTGAATTTCTGCAACTGCTGCGCCCGGGCCTGTGTCTTCCGGCCACACCACACAGCCATCCCATGCCACCCCCGACACCCTCCGACTCCTCCATGCACGAGATCGACTATCGCATCCACGGCGACGACATGCAGTTCGTGGAGGTGGAGCTCGACCCCGGTGAGGCCGCGCTGGCCGAGGCGGGCGGCATGATGTTCATGGAAGATGGCATCCAGATGCAGACCATCTTCGGCGACGGCTCGCGCCCGAGTGGCGGCATCTTCGACTCGCTCCTGGGCGCCGGCAAACGCCTGCTCACCGGCGAGTCGCTCTTCATGACTGTCTACGCGAACCAGGCCGGCGGCAAACGCCGCGTGGCCTTCGGCGCGCCCTATCCCGGCAAGATCGTGCCCCTGCACCTCGCGGAAGTCGGCGGCGAGATCGTCGCGCAGAAGGACTCGTTTCTCTGCGCCGCGAAGGGCGTGAGCGTCGGCATCGCATTCAACAAACGCATCGGCACCGGCCTGTTCGGCGGCGAGGGGTTCATCATGCAGCGCCTGCAGGGCGACGGCTGGACCTTCCTGCACGCGGGCGGCACGGTGACCGAGCGCGTCCTCAATCACGGCGAGGTGCTGCGCGTCGACACCGGCTGCATCGTCGCATTCCAGCCGACCGTTGACTTTGACATCCAGTACGTCGGCGGGATCAAGTCCGCGATCTTCGGCGGCGAGGGCCTGTTTTTCGCCACCCTGCGCGGACCAGGCCGCGTGTGGCTGCAGTCGCTGCCCTTCAGCCGCCTGGCCGACCGCATGGCCGCGGCGGCGCGGGTCGGGCGCGGCCGACGCGAAGAAGGCTCGGTCCTCGGCGGCCTTGGCCGCATCCTCGACGGAGACAACCGTTGAGCCTGGGCGACCGGCGAACGGCCGGCGCTCGTCGCCGCGCGTCGTTTGCCGACCGCCAAATACCGGACTCGGCGGTCCGCGCCTAACCGCGCCGCGCGTTCAGCACGCGGGCGACCTCGCGGTCGCTGGCGCGCTTCTTGAGGTCCTCGCGCTTGTCGTAGTCGCGCTTGCCCGTGCCGATCGCCAGCTCGACCTTCACCAACGCCTGCTTGAAGTAGAGCCGCACGGGCACGAGGGCCTTGCCGCCAGCCTCGATCGCCTCCTTGATCTTGCGGATCTCGCGCTCCTTGAGCAGCAGCTTGCGCGCACGCTTGGGGGCGTGGTTGTTGATGTTGCCGAATTCGTACTCGGAGATGTGGAGGTTGTAGAGGAACACCTCCCCTTTCTCGATACGGCCGAAGGCATCAGCCAGCTGGGCCTTGCCGGCGCGGATGGACTTCACCTCCGTGCCACGCAGGACGATGCCGGCCTCGTAGCGCTCGCCGAGCGCATAGTCGCGGCCCGCCTTGGCGTTGCGGATGTCCGGGAGCGGTTTGCCGGATTTGCCTTGGGCGGCCACGGTCAGAAATGCGGGAGTCGACCCGCGGGCCTGGTCGGCCCGACCCTGCCGCAAACACGGTGCGGCGGGCCGGCGCGGCGAGGCGATGCGCGATCAGGACTCGCCGGCGGTCTCGTAGCTGATCTTGCCCTCGATGACCTCGCGCAGGGCGATGTCCTCGGGGTTGAGCTTCTCCAGAGACTCCACGAGGGGACGATGCCCGCGCTTGAGCTGCTTCACGCGGCGCGAGACCACGTTGATGAGCGCGTTCGTGTCGGGAATGATCTTGATGGCTTCTTTCAGATATTCGTCTCTCAAGGCAGTGCCTCCAGTTGAGATAAAAGTTGAGCCGTATGGATTTCCGTATGCGGAGGGTCAAGAGTGAATTTCCCGGCTGAGGAGCGCAAGCCTGCGTCTGGGGCCCCGGCCACCGTCATGATCGGCTGGACGACCACCGCCAGCCGGGAGGAGGCCGAAGGGCTGGGCCGCGGACTGGTCGAGGCCGGCCTCGTGGCGTGCGCGCAGATCAACGGTCCCGTCACGTCGATCTATCGCTGGGACGGCGCCGTCGAGACCGCCCAGGAGTTCCGCCTCACCCTGAAGTTCGCGTCCGCTCGCCAGCACGAGGTCGGCACCTGGCTGCACGCCCACCACAGCTACCAGACGCCGCAGTGGGTGTGCATCTCGGCCGACAGCGTCTCGAAAAACTACTTGAACTGGGTGATGCAGACCTCTACCTAAACGCCCTTTTACGCGGTCCCATCCACTTTCAACACACGCATTACCATGTCCCAGCACGCCAGTTTCAAGACCACCTCCGGAGCCAGCTCCGTGAAGCGTAACGTCCTCAAGCGCTTCGAGCGCGTCGACCTGCTCAAGAAGCGGGGCCAGTGGAAGGAAGGCGACCGCGTCCAGGGTCTGCGCAAGACCAAGCCCGAGGCCTGATCCGGCCCGCGCTCCCCGCCAGCAGCCGCGCCCGCGAAGACCGAGCGCGGCTTTTCTTTGCCCGGAAACCAGTCGCCCGCCCGCCACCGCCGCATGACCTCCCCTGTCGCTGCCGAAACCACGCCCGCCGCCAAGAAGCCCGGCCCGATCCGCCGCCTCTATGCCTGGGTGCTGCATTGGGCGGAGACCCGCTATGCGCTGCCGGCGCTCGTGACCCTCTCGTTTGTCGAGTCCTCGTTCTTCCCGATACCGCCCGACGTGCTGCTCATGGCGCTCTGCATGGGCAAACCGAAGCGGTCTCTCGTCTTCGCCTTCTGGTGTTCGGTGGCTTCGGTGCTCGGCGGGATCCTGGGCTACTACATCGGCTATGCAGCCGAGCCGCTGGGGCGCTGGATCATCTTCGACCTGCTGCACTACGGCGCCGCATGGGACACGGTCGCGAAGCTCTATGCCGACAACGCCTTCATCGCTATCCTGACGGCGGCATTCACGCCGATACCGTACAAGGTCTTCACCATCGCGGCCGGCGTTTTCCACGAGCAGGTCAGCCTCGGCACGCTGGTGCTCGCCTCGGTGATCGGGCGCTCGGGCCGGTTCTTCCTCGTGGCCGGCACGATTCGCATCTTCGGCCCGACCGTGAAGGTCTATCTGGATCGATACCTCGAGTGGGCGACGATCCTGCTGACGCTGCTCGCGATCGGCGGTTTCGTGGCGATCAAATACCTGATGTAGGTCCACTCGCGGACGCGATCGCGGTCCCGCACTAAACGACAAAGGCGGCGCCCGAAAGCGCCGCCTTTGTCGTCTAGTGCCCGGTCGGGCTGCCGCCTAGATATGAATGGCCTGACCGTGCGTGGCGGCAGCGGCCTCGGCCAACGCCTCACTCAACGTCGGGTGCGCGTGGATGGTGTGGTGGACCTCGTCGATCGTGCCCTCCATCTCCATCGCGAGGCAGTATTCAGCAATCAACTCCGTCGCATCCGGACCGACGATGTGCACGCCGAGAATCTCGCCGGTCTTCTCATGGCTGATCACCTTAACGAAGCCCTCGGCGTCGCCGGCGGCCACGGCCTTGCCCACGGCGGTGAACGGGAACTTGCCGACCTTGTAGGGCAGCCCCTTCTCCTTCACGGCGCGCTCGGTCATGCCCGTGCTCGCGACCTGCGGCAGGCAGTAGGTGCAGCCGGGGAAATTCTTCACGCGCTTCGGCTTGGCGGCGCCGAACATGCCGTTGACGGCGTTGACCGCCTCGAACGTCGCGACGTGCGCCAGCCAGGGCGGGCCGATGATGTCGCCCGCGGCATAGATGCCGGCGACGCTCGTCTGGTAGTTGTCGTCGACGACCAGGTAACCGCGGTCGGTCTTGAGCGAGACGCGCGGCGAGACCGCGCCCTCGAGATTGGCCGTCACGCCGATGGCGAAGAGAACGGATTCGACCTCGATCGTCTCGCGTCCGTCCGCCTTCACCAGATCGAGCATGACCGAGTCCTTGCCGACCTTGACGTTCTCGACCTTGGTCGAGACGTGCTGCGCGATGCCGAGCTTGGTGAACGCGCGGGTGAGCACCTTCGAGGTTTCTTCGTCCTCGACCGGAAGGACCTGCGGCAACATCTCGACGAGGGTCACCTTGGTGCCGAAGGCATTGAGAAAATAGGCGAACTCCACGCCGATCGCCCCGGCGCCGACGATGGCGATGGACTTCGGCTGCTTCTTCATCGCGAGGGCTTCGCGCGAGGTCATGATGCGCTCACCGTCGACCTCGAGGCCCGGGTAGCGGCGCGGCTTGCAGCCGGTGGCGACGAGGACCTTGTCGGCTTTGAGGATGCGGCCCTTGGCGGGCCCGTCGGTGACCTCGACCATGCCGGGCACGCTGACACGTCCGGTGCCGACGATGTGCTCGACCTTGTTCTTCTTGAAGAGGAACTCGATGCCCTTGGCCATCTGGTCGGCCACGCCGCGCGAGCGCTGGATGATCTTCGCAAAATCATACTCGACCGACCCGACCTTGAGACCGAACGCCTCGGCCTTGCGGATCGAGAGAAAGAGCTCGGCGCTCTTGAGCAGGGCCTTGCTGGGAATACAACCCCAGTTCAGGCAGGTGCCGCCCGGCCGCTCCATCTCGATGCAAGCCACGCGCTTGCCGAGCTGCCCGGCCCGGATGGCCCCGGCATAGCCCGCCGGTCCGCCGCCGATCACAACGAGGTCATAGGTGGAAGAGTCTGACATAAGGCGGAAACGGCATCACGCTTCCGGCCGAGTTTCAATCCCTTCCCTGTGTCGGCTGCGCGGATGGAAACGCGAAAAGGCGGCGCAGGACTTACCCACGCCGCCCAGGATACGGACAAAACCACGCTCAGGCGCGACGCCGCCGGACGACCACCAGCGCGCAAAGCGACGCGGCCAACATCGCGACCGTCGCGCCGCCATCTGGAACGCTGTGGAGCACCAGTTGGTCCTGGCGATTCCAGTTCGCCTGGCCGTCACCACCGCCACCATCGAACTTGGTCAGGTTGATGACCTTGACCTCATCGCCCGCGTAGTTGCCAAGATAGCCCCCCTGACCGAACACGCTACCCAGGTGCGCAAGGAGGGTGGCGTCACCGGCCCCCTGCTCGCCTTCCAGGAACCAAATCGTGTTCTGCACACGCGCACTGAGGTCGCTCAGGTTGTTGAGCAGACCGCTCAGCGTGCCGGTCACGAGTTGTTTGTAGAGGTAGGCGGTGCCCACCGATATCGGATCGATCCCGGTGTTGTCGGCGCCGCCACCGTCCGCCGTCGTGCCGGTGATGCTTCCGTTGTAGCGCTTGCCCGACCAGAAATACTCATCCTTCTCCACACACATCGAAAGGTAGGAGGTGTCGGTCCGGTACGGGGCCGCATAGTTGGCAAGGACGTCGGTGAGCTGGCCTTCGGGCGTCGCCCAGTAAGAACCGGTCTGAGAACCCGACATGATCAACGTGTAGGAGTCTGCCAGCGCTGAGGAGGCCGTCACGGCCGCCAGCACCGCACACCCAAGGAGTTTTGATTTGAGTCGCATGGTGGTTGTTTGTGCAGACGCCCAGAAGCAGCGTGCTGGCCAGCCTCGGTACCCGCCGCCCATGATGATACATAAGTCATTGACCTAGATCACCCAACACACCAACCCGGCTCGATCCCCCGGTAAAGCCCCCTAGAGGATTGTCGGCGTCCTCGTGCGACTCTTTCCGACACGCGTGATCCCGCCTCGTCCGACACCCTCCATAAGCCAATCATTATCATTATTTAGCGAAGATCGTCCGGTCTGTCAGAATCTCCGACACCACAAGCCCTCCCTAACCTCAGTCCGGAGCCGAGCGATCACCGCGGCAAACGCTCCAGCCAGGCGCGCAACGCCCATCCGGTCTTCGACTCGGTCGCCGCATTGAGTCCCTCGACCGGACCGGAGTAGACAATCGCTCCTCCGTCGCGCCCTCCCCCCGGGCCAAGATCGATGATCCAATCCGCCAACGCGATGAAATCGAGGTTGTGCTCGATCACGATGAGGGTGTTGCCGGCGTCGCGGAGCTTGAAGAGGAGGTCGACGAGGTTTTGCACGTCAGCCCAGTGCAGGCCGGTCGTGGGTTCGTCGAGGATGTAGAGGGTCTGGCCCTGCTGGCGTTTGCTCAGTTCGAGCGAGAGCTTGATGCGCTGGGCCTCGCCGCCGGAAAGCGTGTTGGCCGGCTGGCCGAGTTGCACGTAGCCGAGGCCCACGGCGTGGAGCGTATCCAGCTTCTCCATGACGCGAGGCACGTGCCGGAAGAGGCCGCGCGCCTCGCTCACGGTCATGGCCAGCACCTCAGCGATGTTCCGCCCGGCGTAGCGCACCTCGAGCGTCTCGCGATTGTAGCGCCGGCCGCCACAGCTCGGACACTCCGTGTAGGCGTCGCTCATGAACATCATGTCGAGCTTGATGACGCCGTCGCCCTGGCAGCGTTCGCAGCGTCCGCCCCGTGCGTTGAACGAGAATCGGTCGGGCTTGTAACCGCGCACTTTCGCCAGCGGGCATTTTGAGAAGAGGTCGCGCAGGAGGTCGAAGAGCTTGGTGTAGGTCGCGGGATTCGACCGCGGGCTGCGGCCGATCGGGTCCTGGTCGACCACCACGCATTTCTCGAAGTGGCCAAGCCCCTCGATCGCACGATGGGCACCGGGGATCGTCATCGCGCCGTTGAGCTTGCGCGCCGCGGCCTGTGCGAGGATGTCGTTGACGAGGGTGCTCTTCCCCGAGCCGGAGACACCGGTCACGCAGGTGAGCAGCCCGACGGGAAAGGCGGCATCGAGGTCGTGCAGGTTGTGCTGGCGCGCGCCGCGAACGGTGAGCCAGCGATCATCGGGCCGTCGCGGCCGCGCATCGCGCTGCACCCGCTGCACGCGCGCGAGGAAGGCGCCGGTGCGGGACTTCGAACGCTCGAGGTCGCAAATCTCGCTCGGCGTCCCTTGAAAGAGCAGGCGCCCGCCGGCCTCACCCGCCCCGGGCCCGAGTTCGATGATCTGGTCCGCGGCGAGCATGGTATCCTCGTCGTGCTCGACCACGATGACCGAGTTTCCGCGGTCGCGCAGCTCGAGCAGCGTACGGATCAGGTTTCGGTTGTCGGCGGGATGCAGGCCGATGCTGGGCTCATCGAGCACGTAGACGACGCCGACCAGCCCCATGCCGAGCTGTGTGGCGAGGCGCACGCGCTGGGCCTCGCCGCCGCTGAGCGTGGAGTATTCACGATCGAGAGTGAGATACCCCAGGCCGACGCGATGGAGGAAGTCGAGGCGGTGTCGGATGCCCTCGAGCACCTCACCACGCGTGGAGCCACCCGCGCCCCCAGCGGGCAGGCTCTCGACGAATGCGAACGCGCTCTCGACGTCGCAGGCGAGAAAGTCCGGCAACGACTGTCCTGCGACGAGCACGGCCGAGCTCCGGGGGCTCAGCCGCGCCCCGCGGCAGGTCGGACACTCGCGTGTCGCCTGAAACGCCGTGAGCCGGGCCCGGTAGCCGTCGCTGGTCGAGTCGCGGCGCGCCTTGTCGAGCAGCGCGATGATGCCGGGGAACTCCTGCGCCTCCGCCGCGCCGCGCCCTCGCACCCGAAGACTGAATACGCGTGAGCCCGCGCCGTGCAGGAGCGCGTCACGCGTCTCGCGGGGAAGCTCGCGCCAGGGCTTTTCCGGGTCGAACGGCAGCTGCTCGGCCAGTTGCTTGAGCAGCGCGTTGTGGCGGATGATGAGGGCCTTGCCGCCGATGCGCAGCGGCTTGAGCGCACCCTCGCGCACCGACTTGTCCGGGTCGGGCACGAGGAGGTCCTCGACGAAGGTCATCTGCTTGCCGAGTCCACCGCAGGTCGGGCAGGCGCCGTCGGCGGTGTTGAAGGAAAAGTGCCGCGGCGTGAGCGGCTCGAAGACGTCGCCGCACGATTCGCAGGCGAGGTTGCGGCTCAGGTTGATCTCGCTCCATGCGCCCTGCCCGCTCGCCGCCTGCACGAGCGCGATGGCACGGTCGCGTCCCTCGCGGAAGGCGAGTTCGAGCGAGTCCGCCACGCGGGCGCGCTGGCCCGGATCGAGCACGATGCGGTCGACGACGAGGTCGACGCGCAGTTCCTTCACCCCGGTCGGGATGAGGCGCGGATCGTCGATGGACTTGATCTCGCCATCGATGCGCAGGCGCTGAAAGCCGCGTTGCCGCAGCCCGTCGATCTCGTCGCGCAGTACCGCCGGCCGCGCCGTCATCCACGGGGCGAGCAGCATCGCGCGGGTGCCCGGCGGCTGCGCGAGGACTTTCTCCACGCTGCTGTCGAGTGTCTGCTGCACGATGCGCGCGCCGTCCTTCGGGCAGTGCGCGACGCCATCGAGCGCCCAGAGCAGGCGCGCGTAGTCGGCGATCTCCGTCACCGTCGCGATCGTGCTGCGCGGCGAACCGCCGGCGGTGCGCTGCTCGATCGCGAGCACAGGGGCGAGTCCATGAATGAAGTCCACGTCCGGCCGCTTCAATTGCTCGAGCGCCTGGCGGGCCTGCGTGGACAGGCTCTCCATGTATTTGCGGTAGCCCTCCGCGTAGATCGTGTCGAAGGCCAGCGACGACTTGCCCGATCCGCTCACGCCCGTGATCACGACGAGGCGACCGCGCGGGATGCGCACCTCGAGGTCCTTCAGGTTGTGCTCGCGCGCGCCCTTGATGTGGATGTGTCCGGTGTCCGCCATCGTGATGGAGTGGGATGAAGGCGCGCGGCGGGCGCGCCGGCAAAAACGAAACTCCCAAGATCGCCACGGCCGGAGGCCGGGCAACACCACGCGTGTGTTTTCCCGGGCGTTGGTTGCCACCAGGTCTCGCACAACTCCCGCCTGCGCATGGGTTTCGGTCTTGCAGTCGTCCGGTCCGGCTTCGACGCTCCGCGGCACGAAATCCGCCGCGCGGCCCCGCGGCTCCTCCCCATCCATCTACCCATCCAGGCGCCAGGTGCCGTGACGCTGGTTGCACCCGTTACCAGGAGGAATCCCTGCCCGCATGAATGCCCACGTTCGTCGGTTCACCGTCCTCGCTTCCGCCACCGCATGCGCGGCACTGGCCACGTCGCTGTCCGCGTTCCAGTTCACCCTGGGGACAGTCGACGGCAGCTTTGACACCACACTTTCGCTCGGTGGCAGTTTCCGCCTGCAGGACCCTTCGCCGGACTATTACGGCGTGGCCAACGGGGGCCGCCAGTATTCAGTCAACGCCGACGACGGAAACCTCAACTACGAGGCCGGCCTCTACTCGCTGGCGGCAAAAGGCACGAGCGATCTCGAGCTCAAGTATAACAACTTCCGCGCCTTCGCCCGCGCGACGTATCTCTACGACATCGAGAACATGCGCGGCGACCGCGCGCGCACCGCGCTCACCGACCAGGCGCTCGACAAGGTCGGCTCGTATTTCGACATGCTCGATTACTTCGTGTCCGGCCAGTTCGAGCTCGGCGAGATGCCGCTCGACCTGCGCGTGGGCTCGCAGGTGCTGAGCTGGGGCGAGAGCACGTTCATCCAGAACGGCATCAACGTCATCAACCCCCTCGACGTGGCCCGCCTGCGCGTCCCGGGCGCCGAGCTCAAGGAGGCGCTCGTGCCGGTGCCGATGATCTCCGGCTCGCTCGGTATCTCGGAAAACATCACGCTCGAGGCGTTCTACCAGCTGGTGTGGGACGAGACGCAGATCGATCCGCCCGGCACGTATTTCAGCACCAACGATTTTGCCGGCCGCGGCGGCAAGAACGTTTACCTCGGCTTCGGCCAGCCTCCCATCTCGGACCGCAGCAGCTTCGGCGCAATCCCGCGCGGTCCCAACAGCGAAGCCGGCAACTCCGGCCAGTACGGCCTCGCCGCGCGCATCCTCGCGCCGGGCCTCGGCAACACCGAGTTCGGCCTCTATTACGTGAGCTACCACAGCCGACTCCCGCTCATCAGCGCGATCACACCGACTCAGACGCGCGCACAGATGTCGACCAACATCCAGGCGATCGCCGGCCAGCTCGGGACGCAAATCCTCGCCCCCGCCCTGATCGCCGGCGGCATTCCCGCCTCCCAGGTGCCCGCGAGCATCACCGCGCTCCTCGGTGCCTCGTTCCTCGGCTACCCGCAGAGCGCCCTGCCTGCGGCCCTCCAGCCCTACTACCCGACCGCGCAGTCGATCACCCGCGGCGCGACCACGACCGGTTTCCTCAACGCCGCCGCCACCGGCCGCTACGTGATCGAGTATCCCGAGGACATCGATATGCTGGGCGTCAGCTTCAACAGCGACCTCGGCAACACCGGCATCTCGCTCCAGGGCGAGGTCTCCTACAAGACCGGGGTGCCGCTCCAGTGCGACGATGTGGAGCTGCTCTTCGCCGCGCTGGGCACCCTCAGCGACGCCTACGGCAACAACAACCAGTTCGGCAACTACGCCAACCAGTACGGCACCCGCATCCAGGGCTGGAAGCGCAAGGACGTCTGGCAGGGCCAGGTCACCGGCACCAAGGTTTTCGGCTCCCTACTTGGCGCCGACCAGTGGGTGCTCGTGGCCGAACTTGGCGCCACCTGGGTGCCCGACCTCCCTCCGCAGGATGTGATGCGCATGGACGGCTCGGGATCCTTCACCGGCGGCGACCCGGCCGCCATGGCCGCCACCGGCAACGCCGCGATCCCGGTGACCGAGGCCTCGTTGTTCGCCGACGAGTTCTCCGCCGGCTACCAGCTCGCCGCGCGCTTCGACTACACCAACGTGCTCTTCGGCGGCAATCTCTCGCCCTCGATCGGCTTCAGCCATGATGTGAGTGGCAACACCCCGCTGCCGCTCGGCAACTTCATCGACGGGCGCAAGTCGCTCACGCTCGCCGCGGAGTACACCTACCTCAACTCCTGGGGCTTCGAGTTGCGCTACGTGAACTATTTCGGCGCCAAGGAGGCGAACCTCCTCAACGATCGCGACTTCGTCTCCGCGACGTTCAAGTACTCCTTCTGAACCACCTTCCCTGGAGATCATCGCCATGTTCATCCGCTCGCTTCTTTCCCTCGCGGCCGGCACTTGCCTGGCCGCGGCCCTCCATGCCGCCGTCACCGCCGAGCAGGCCGCCCGGCTCGGCGCCGACCTGACGCCGCTCGGCGCCGAGAAGGCCGGCAACGCCGCCGGCACGATCCCCGAGTGGACCGGAGGCATCACGACTCCGCCCGCCGGATACACGCCGGGCATGCACCACCCGGATCCATTCGCCGGCGACAAGCCGCTCTTCACCGTCACCAACGACACCCTGGCCGAGCATGCCGCGCAAGTGCCCGCCGGCATCCAGGCGCTGATCAAGGCCTACCCGGGCTCGTTCCGGCTCCCGGTCTACCCGACGCGCCGCAGCGCCTCGGTCCCGACCTACATCTACGAGGCCACCCGCAAGATCGCCACGACCGCCGAGCTCGTGGAGGGCGGCAACGGCGTGGACAAGGCGCTCGTCGGCATCCCGTTCCCGATCCCGCAGAACGGCCAGGAGGTGATCTGGAACCACCTGCTGCGCTACCGCGGGATCGCCGTGACGCGCGACATCGCCCAGGCCTCGCCCACGCGCAACGGCTCCTATGTGCCCGTGCAGTTCGCCGACGAGTTCCTCGTCAACTACAGTCGCGCCGACATCACGCCCGAGACGCTCCACAACGTGATCCTCTTCTTCCGCCAGGAGGTGCTCTCGCCCGCGCGCCTCGCCGGCTCGATCCTGCTCGTGCACGAGACACTCAACCAGGTGGCCGAGCCGCGCAACGCCTGGGTCTACAACACCGGCCAGCGTCGCGTGCGCCGCGCCCCCAATGTCGCCTACGACAATCCCGGCACGGCGTCCGACGGCATGCGCACGACCGACCAGTTCGACATGTTCAGCGGCGCGATCGACCGCTACGATTGGAAACTCGTCGGCAAGCAGGAGATGATCGTCCCCTACAACGCCTACCGCCTGCACAGCGACAAGGTGAAGTACAAGGACATCCTCACGCCCCTGCACATCAACCAGGACCTGACCCGCTACGAGCTCCACCGCGTCTGGGTCGTCGAGGCGACGGTCAAGACCGGCAGCTCCCACCTGTATCCGCGCCGCACCTTCTACATCGACGAGGATAGCTGGCAGGCCCTCGTCGTGGACCAGTATGACTCGCGCGGCGAGATCTGGCGCGTGTCCGAGGGACACTGCATCAACTACTACGACGAGCCGACGTTCTGGACCACACTCGAGGTGCACACCGACCTGGTGGCCGGCCGCTACCTCGCCATCGGGCTCGATAACGAGTCGAAGATGTACAACTTCAAGGCCAGCCGGACCTCCGAGGACTTCACCCCCGCCGCGCTGCGTCGCGAAGGCGTGCGCTGAGTTCCCAGGAGTCCCCGCCGCTCGATGCCTCCCCGGCGCGTCGCCCGCTGTCTCGCTTCCGCGCTGGCCGCGCTCCTGTGCGGCCTCGCCCCGGCCGCCCGCACCGCGGCGGAGCAGGCCGGGCCGACGACCGCCGACCAACCGGCGTTGCAGGTCCACTTCCCGGACCGCGCGCTGCTGCTCGACATCACCCGCGCCGGTGCGCGCCTCGCCGCGGCCGGCGTCCATGGCGTCATCATCACCTCCGACGACGCCGGCGCGACTTGGACCCAGGCGCCGTCGCCGGTCTCGAGCATCCTGACCTGCATCACCTTCGCCGACGCGCAGCGCGGCTGGGCCGCCGGGCATGAGGGGGTGATCCTCGGCACGCTCGACGGCGGCCGGACCTGGTCGCGTGTGACGGCGCCGACGACGACTGAGGATTCGTTTCTCGACCTGCTCGCGCTCCCCGACGGGCGCGTGCTCGCCGGTGGGGCCTATGGGCTGTATTTCCTTTCTCGCGACGCGGGTGCGACGTGGGAACGGCACCCGGCGCTCGATGAGGACATGCACATCAACCGCCTCACCGCCGGCGCCTCGGGCACGCTCTACCTCGCGGCCGAGGCCGGCACGCTCGCGTCGTCCGGCGATGGCGGCGAGACGTGGGAACCACTCGAAGTCCCGTATGAAGGCTCGTTCTACGGCCTGCACGAACTCGCGTCCGGGCGGCTCCTCGCGCACGGCCTGCGCGGCCACGTGTTCGTGAGCGACGACCGCGGCGCCACGTGGACGCCGGCGGCGATCGATTTCAACGGATTGCTTGCCACCGCCGCCGAGGTCGCTCCCGGCACGATCGTCCTCTCGGGCGCGGGCGGCCGGATCTTCCTGAGTCGCGATGGCGGCACTACGTTTTCCATGGGGCCCGCGAGCGGGCTGACCGCCACCGCCGAGCTGATCGGCTCGCCCGCGTCGGTGGTCTGCGTCGGTGATGCCGGCGTCCGCACCATCCCTCTTCCCCAGCCCTGATTTCCGCGTGACCGAACGCCTCACCCGCTTTGTCGAGGATCTCGTCTTCCGGAACCGCCGGTTGTTCCTCGCGCTGTTCATCGCGACCACCGTCTTCATGGGCTGGTCGGCCTCGCGCCTGCGCATCGACGCCGGGTTCCAGAAGCAGCTGCCGCTGCAACACGAGTTCATCCGCACGTTCCTGCAGTACCAGGAGCAGTTCGGCGGCGCCAACCGCGTGATCATCGCGCTGGTGGCGAAGGACGGCGACATGTTCACGCCGGAGTTTTTCGCGGCGCTGCGCGAGTTGACCGAGGATGTGTTCTACGTGCCGGGCGTCGATCGCGCCTCGGTCACGTCGATCCTCACCCCGAACGTGCGTTTCGTCGAGGTGCTGGAGGACGGCTTCGCCGGCGGCAACGTCGTGCCGGCCGACTTTCAGCCGACGCCCGAGGGGCTCGCGAAGGTGCGCGAGAACATCATCAAGTCCGGCAAGCTCGGCCAGCTCGTCTCCAACGACTTCACCGGCGCGATCGTCTCGGCCCAGCTTCTCGAGATCAATCCCACCACCGGTGCGCGGCTCGACTACATCGCGGTGGCGCGGCACCTCGAGACCGAGGTGCGCGAAAAACTCCTCGCGCGGCACGGCGCCGACAGGTTCACCGTGCACATCATCGGGTTCGCCAAGGTGATCGGCGACGTGAGCGACGGCGCGCGCGGCGTGGCGATGTTCTTCGGCGTCTCCGTCCTGCTCACGGCCTTCATGGTGCGGCTCTTCGCCCAGTCCTGGCGGTTCACCATCATCCCGTTGGTGTGCGCGATCATCGCGGTGGTCTGGCAGCTCGGCGTCATCCCGCTCATCGGCTTCGGCATCGATCCGATGTCGATCCTCCTGCCCTTCCTCATCTTCGCCATCGGCGTGAGCCACGGCGTGCAGATGATCCGCGCCTACCGCGAGCCGGTCTTCCACGGCCACTCCAACATCGAGGCGGCGCGGATGGCGTTTCGCCAGCTGCTCGTCCCAGGAGGGTTGGCTCTGCTGACCGACACGATCGGGTTCCTCACGCTCTTCCTCATCGACGTCGGCATCATCCGCGAGCTCGCCATCACCGCCAGCATCGGCGTGGCGATGATCATCTTCACGAACCTGTTCCTGCTGCCCGTGGTGCTTTCGTTCGTGCGGCTCCCGGAGGACTACGCGCCCCGGCTGCGTTTGCGTGCGCGCCAGCTCGCGCCGCTGTGGCGCCGACTCGACCGGGTCACCCACCCGGCACCCGCGCTGTGGATCATCGCGTTCGCCATCGGCCTGTTCGGGTTCGCCCTCTGGAAGTCGAACCAGATCCAGATCGGCGACGTCTCGGCCGGCGTGCCTGAGCTCCGGCCAAATTCCCGCTACAACCACGACACCGCGGTCATCACCTCGAAGTTCTCCATCGGGGTCGACATCCTGACGGTCATCACCGAGACGGTGCCAAACGGCTGCGTCGAATACGACGTCATGCGCACGATGGACCAGCTCGAGTGGCGCCTGCGCAACGTCGAGGGCGTGCAGTCCGTGATGAGCATCGCCACCGCGGCCAAGGTGATCAACGCCGGCTGGAACGAGGGCGCGCTCAAGTGGCGCATGCTCCCGCGCCAGTCCGAGACGCTCGCGCTCACCGTCTCCCCGATCGAGACCGCCACCGGCCTGCTCAACGCCGACGCGAGCGTCCTTCCGATCTACGTCTACCTCACCGACCACCAGGCCGACACGATCAAGCGCGTGATCAAGGTCGTGCAGGAGTTCTCCACCTCGCACGGCAATCCCCGCGTGAAGTTCCGTCTCGCCACCGGCAACAGCGGCGTGATGGCCGCGACCAACGAGGTGGTTAAGAGCGCGCAGTATCCGATCCTCTACTGGGTCTTCGGCACGACGATCACGCTGTGCTGGCTGACCTTCCGCTCGTGGCGGGCAACGCTGTGCATCATCGCGCCGCTCGCGCTCGTCTCGCTGCTCGCGAACGCGCTCATGGTCTACCTCGGGATCGGGTTGAAGGTGCACACCCTGCCCGTCGCCGCCCTCGGGGTCGGCATCGGCGTCGACTACGGCATCTATCTCTACTCGCGCCTCGAGGAGGCCCTGAGGCGCGGGCTCTTCCTCGAGGAGGCGATGCTCGAGGCCTACGCCGTATCGGGCACGGCGATCATCTTCACCGGCGTGACGCTCGCCGCGAGCGTGGGCATGTGGGTCTTCTCCGATCTGAAGTTCCAGGCGGACATGGGCATCCTGCTCACCTTCATGTTCCTCCTGAACATGCTGGGCGCGATCATCCTGCTGCCGGCCATCGCGCGGTGGCTCTATCGTCACCACCGCCGCAAGGACGAACCGCCGCCCGGCGAGTGCCCGTCGGCCGCGTGAAAATCTTTGCCGGGACGCACGTCCCCGGCCATGTTCACGGACGCACCGGCCATGAGCGTCCAGGACATCATCCATGCCGCAGCCGACGATGCCGACGACTACCTTGCCGGCATCTCCAGCATGACGGAGGCCCGTCCGGCCATCCGGGAGTATCTGAAATCCAACCACCCCGCACTCGCGCCCGCGGACGAGGCGCGCGTGATCGCCGGGGTGCTCGCGATCCTCGAGGAGGAGGGCTTCTTCGAGGCTGCCGCCGGCGACGCGGCGCTCGAGGACACCGGTTCGGGCGGCGGCTCGGATGACGAGCCGTAGCGCGCCCGTCAGCCGCGATCGTCGGGCCGCGCCATCACGATGCGCGAGGCGCCCGCACCGCCCTGCTGGCGGATATACTCCGCCCACGCGCGGTCGTTGCCCAGGCCGTAGAACTCGTAGTTGACATCCATGTACGCGGCGGCCTCGCGCGCATGGATCTGCTGGGGATCGCGCGTGCGGTATTTGACCATGGCGAGCGACCCTGCGAGCACGCCGACCGCGGTGAATCCGAGCGACACCCAGCCGCCCGTCCATCCGGCCGCGAGCGTCACGCGCTCCTCATCGAGTTCCGAACGCAGGACCAGGCCCAGCACGAGGAGCAGCGCCATCGAGGCGACGAAACCGTAGAACCCCGCCGTGACCGGATTGTCCACGGCCAGCAGGCTGCGCCGGGTGAAATGCCGCACGTTCGGGACGATCGTCGCCAAGTGCCGCAGCCGCTCGTTGCGCGCGGCGATGTGCGGCATCGGCATGAAGCGGCGCACGCCGCGGAACGCATGCGAGAAGGCATCGTACTCGGCGACGAGTGTGGTCTGACCGGCCAGGACATCCCGCACCACGGGGTTGCCGCGGCTGTTCTCCAGCTCGATGCTCGCGCGTTTCAGGCGCACCGACTCGCGGCAGTCGTTCTCGGCGAATCCACCCGCCACGCAGCGGCGGTCCAGCTCCTGAAACAGCTCGTATTGGGTATCGTGCATACAGCGGCCGGGCGAACGCGGCCACCCTACGGACGCGCGCGATGCGACTCAAGCCGGCAGTGGTCCGCAGCGCGGCCCGCCGGCATTTGACGGACAGACGCGGGCGACGCTCGACGCGCGCAGCCCGCACGCCGAGGATGCACGACCATGCAGATCCACGTCGGTGTCCGGGCCCACGACTTCGGCAAGATTCCCCTCGAGCGACTCGCCGAGGAGGTGGCGGCGCACGGCCTGTGCTGCGTGCAGTTCGCGGCGCCCAAGAGCATCCCCGGCCTTGACGACGATGCCGGCCGCCTCAGTCCCGGGCTCGCGCTGCACGTGCGCGACACGCTCGCCGCGCGTGGCATCCACATCGCCGTGCTCGGCTGCTACATCAACCTCGGCGATCCCGAGGAAAAGAGCCGCCGCCATCACCTCGCTCGCTTCAAGGCCTACCTGCGCCTCGCGCGCGACTTCGGCTGCAGCCTCGTCGGCACCGAGACCGGCTCGCTCAACGCCGACTTCTCCTTCCACCCGGAAAACCACGGCGAGGCCGCCTACCAGCGTGTGCTCGCGGGCGTGCGCGAACTCGCACGCGAGGCCGAGCGCTTCGGTTCGACCGTCGCGATCGAGGCGGTCGAGCGCTACATCATCCACGACCCGCGGGGCCTGCGCCGGCTGCTCGACGACGTGGACTCGCCCAACATCCAGGTGATCCTCGACCCGGTGAACCTCCTCAATGCCGCCAATCTTCACCGGCAGGACGAGATCATCGAGGAGGCTTTTGCTCTCCTCGGGGAGCGCATCGCCGTGCTCCACGCCAAGGACGCGATCCTCACCGACGGCGTGCTCAAGTCCGTACCCGCCGGCCAAGGACAGCTCAACTTCCCGCTGTTCTTCCGGCTCGCCAAGAAGCACAAGCCCGGCATCGACGTGCTCCTCGAGGACACCCAGCCCGCGACCCTGCAGCAGACCGTCGACTTTGTGCGCGGGGCCTGGAATGAGGCGTGAGCGCCGCGCCGCACACCCGTGCTGCGGGCGTGTGGACGTGGGCGATAGCGCGCAAATGGTAGGGCGAGGCCTCTGGCCGAGCCGCAGCCGCGCGCTGGGCGTTTGAGCGGCTCGGCCAGAGGCCTCGCCCTACCCGACGTCACCGCTCGCAGGATAAGTCCCGCTTCGGCCACAGAGGCGCGCGGATTCTTGGTGCACCTCCGCGCCGCGCTGCCACACTCCCCGGCCAGCCTTCCCCGTGGACCTTTTCGAGTACACGCTCTTCGCCTTCACCTCGCTCTTCGTCATCGTCGATCCGATCGCGATCGTGCCGGCGTTTCTCGCCATGACCGTGCGCGACACGCCGCAGGCGCAGAGCCGCATGGCGTTCATCGCCTGCACCGTCGCGGCCGGCGTGCTCATCGTCTTCGCCCTGCTGGGCAAGTGGATCTTCCAGTTTCTCGGCATCACGCTCGCGGCGTTTCAGATCGCCGGCTCGATCCTGCTCCTGCGCATCGCACTGGATATGCTCTATGCCAACCGGGCGCGCGACCGCGAAACCGACGAGGAGGTCAGCGCCGGTGCCGAGAAGGACGACATTGCCATCACGCCGCTCGGCATCCCCATGCTCGCTGGTCCCGGCGCGATCTCCACCTCGCTCATCCTGCTCAGCCAGGCCAAGGGCACGGCCCAGCACATCGCGCTTTTTGTCTGCATCCTCGCGGTCACCGCCCTCGCCTACGTGATCCTGCGTTTCGCGGCCAAGACCGCACGCTGGCTCAGCCCGCTCGGCCTGAAGCTATTCACGCGCATCATGGGCCTGCTGCTGCTTGCCGTGGCCGTGCAGTTCATCATCAACGGCCTCGTGCAGACACCGTTCTTCGCCAAGTAGGCGATCCGCGTGTGGCCGGCGGCGCATTTCCGCCTTTCGCCCCCGGCCGGCCGGCCCTTCAGTCCTCCCGCATCTTTCCATCATGCTGCTCGATCTCAAACGCGAGGCCTACGAGGCCAACATCGCCCTCCCCAAACAGGGCTTGATCAATCTCACCTTTGGCAACGCCAGCGCCATCGATCGCGCCCAGGGGATTTTCGCCATCAAGCCCAGCGGCGTCGACTACGACGCGCTGCGCCCCGAGGACATGGTCCTCGTCGATCTCGAAGGCAAGAAGGTCGAGGGCGCGCTCAATCCGTCGTCCGACACGCCGACGCACCGCCGGCTCTTTCTCGCCTTCGCGTCGATCGGTGGCGTGGTGCACACGCACAGCAGCTGCGCCACGGCCTGGGCGCAGGCGGGTCGCGCCATCCCGTGTTTCGGCACGACGCACTCCGACTATTTCTACGGCGAGGTCCCCGTGACGCGGAAGATGACCGCCCAGGAGATCTCCACCGCCTACGAGTGGGAGACCGGCAACGTCATCGTCGAACGCTTCGCCGGCATCGACCCGCTCGACTGCCCCGCCGTGCTGGTCAACCGCCACGGCCCCTTCACTTGGGGCCAGACGGTCGCGAAGGCGGTGGAAAATGCCATCGCCCTCGAATGTTGCGCGCACATGGCTCAGATGAGCCTCGCGCTCACCTCGGGTCTCACCTCGATCGAGCCGGAGCTGCTAAACAAGCACTTCAAGCGCAAGCACGGCCCCGGCGCCTATTACGGCCAGAAAAAGGCGTAGCCGCCAGGCCTCGGCGTTCGCCTCGCGCCTGTAGGCCGGGTGCCCTACCCGGCGCCGCAAGTCTCTGCGATTGATCAGCGTGGCCGTGTCCGCCGCGCAACCGTGCGCTGACAAATGATCGTCACCGCGCGCTTGCGCGAGTGGGTCCCCGGCACACATGGGATGAAAAAAGACGCTCCCGGATGAAATTGTCCGGCCGCCACTGGCGTCTTGCACGCGTCGCCCATGTCCACCGTTCCCACGTCCTCACGCCGCCGTTGGTTCCTCTACGGTGCCGTCGCCCTCATCCTCGCCGCCGGCGTGTGGTATTTCTCCGCGCGCAAGAAACCCACCGGCAACCGCTGGGGACCCAACCCTGCCTGGGCCGGCAACGGCCCGTCGCCCGCCATGCCCGTGCGCGTGGTCCCGGCCGAACGCCGCGACCTGCCCGTGCACCTCAAGGCCATCGGCTCGGCCACGCCGCTCAACACCGTGACGGTGCGCAGCCGCGTCGACGGTCAACTCCTGCGCATGGCCTTCGACGAGGGCCAGCATGTAGAGGCCGGCACGCTGCTCGCCGAGGTCGACCCTGAGCCCTACCGCATCCAGCTCGCCCAAGCCGAGGCACGCCAGCGCCAGAACGCCGCCCAGCTTGAGACCGCGCGCGCCGACCTCGCCCGCCTCGAGCCGCTCTTCGAGCGCAATCTCGTCACCATCCAGCAGCTCGAGGCCCAGCGCGCCCTCGTGCACGAGCGCGAGAGCATCCTCGCCGCCGACCAGGCCGCCGTCGACGAGGCCCGTCTCCAACTCACCTACACGCGCATCGAGGCGCCGATCGCCGGACGCATCGGCCTGCGCCGCATCGACCCGGGCAATCTCATCCGCGCCAACGACACGGCCGGCCTCGTCACGATCACGCAGACGCGCCCGATGGCCGTGATGTTCACCATCCCGGAGGTGGAGTTGCCCCAGGTCCTCGCGGCCCTGCGCTCGGGCGAGGCACCCTCGGTCGAGGCCTGGGATCGCACCGAGAAGATCCGCCTCGCGCGCGGCGTGCTGCGCACGGTCGACAACCAGATCGACGCCGCCACCGGCACGATCCGGCTCAAGGCGGAGTTCGCCAACGACGACGAGAGCCTCTTCCCCAACCAGTTTGTCAACGTGCGCCTGCACGTGCGCACGATCCGCGACGCCGTGGTGATCCCCGCCGCCGCCGTGCAGTTCGGCTCGCGCGGCACGTATGTGTTTGTCGTCAACGACAAGAGCGAGTCGACGGTGCGGCCGATCGAACTCGGGCCCGTCGAGGGTGACGTGCAGACGATCGTGACCGGCCTCGCTCCCGGCGACGCCGTCGTGCTCGAAGGCATCGACCGCCTGCGCGAGGGCCGCCCGGTCGTCGTGGTCGATGAGTCCGGCGCGCAGGTCGCGCCCGCGCCTGCACCCTCGCCCGCCGCGCCTACGCCGACGCCGGCCGCTGCGACCGCCGCCGCGCGATGAACATCTCGCGCCCGTTCATCCTGCGTCCGGTCGCGACCGCGCTGCTCATGGTGGCGCTGCTGCAGACCGGGATCATGGGCTACCGCCTGCTGCCGGTGGCGGCGCTGCCGCAGGTCGACTTTCCCACGATCCAGGTCTTCACCTTCCATCCGGGTGCGAGCCCGCAGGTGACGGCCAGCGCGATCACCGCGCCGCTCGAGCGCCGTTTCGGACAGATCCCGGGACTCAACCAGATGTCGTCGGCCAGCTCCGCCGGCGCCTCGGTCATCACGCTGCAGTTCGCGCTCGACCTGCCCATGGCCGTGGCCGAGCAGGAGGTCCAGGCCGCGATCAACGCCGCCGACAATCTCCTGCCCGGCGATCTCCCCGCGCCGCCCATCTACCGCAAGGTCAATCCCGCGGACACGCCCATCGTCACACTCGCCGTCACCTCGGCCACGCTGCCGCTGCCCGAGGTGCATGATCTCGTGGATACACGCGTCGCGCAGAAGATCGCGCAGCTCCCGGGCGTGGGCCTGGTCAGCCTCGCCGGCGGCCAGCGGCCTGCCGTGCGCGTGCAGGTCAATCCCGCCGAACTGGCCGCGCGCGGGCTCAACTTCGCCGACGTGCGCGCCGCGATCAACGCCGCGAGCGTCAACTCGCCCAAGGGCAGCTTCGACGGACCGGTGCGCACGATCCTCATGGACGCGAACGACCAGCTGCGCTCGGTCGAGGAGTTCCGCCAGCTCATCATTGCGTGGCGCGACGGTGCGCCGTTGCGCCTCGGCGACGTCGCCCGCATCGAAAACGCGACCGAGGACCGCCGCCTCGCAGCCTGGGCCGACCGCCTGCCGGCCGTGCTCGTCAATGTCCAGCGCCAGCCCGGCGCCAACGTGATCGAGGTGGTCAACCGCGTGCAGGCCCTGCTCCCGCAACTGCGCGCGAGCCTGCCTGCGGCGGTCGAGCTCTCCGTCCTGACCGACCGCACCCAAAGCATCCGCGCCTCCGTGCGTGCCGTGCAGCACGAGCTGCTCTTCGCCATCGGCCTGGTCGTGCTCGTCACCTGGGTGTTTCTGCGCAACGCCGCGGCCACGATCATCCCGAGCATCGCCGTGCCACTCTCGCTCATCGGCACGTTCGGCGTGATGTACCTGTGCGGTTACTCGCTGAACATCCTCACGCTCATGGCGCTGACCATCGCGACGGGCTTCGTCGTCGATGACGCCATCGTCATGGTGGAAAACGTCGCGCGTTTCCGCGAGCAGGGCGCCTCGCCGCTCGAGGCGGCGATGAAGGGCGCGGGGCAGATCGGCTTCACGCTCGTCTCGCTCACGATCTCGCTCGTGGCGGTGTTGATCCCGCTGCTCTTCATGGGCGGTGTGGTCGGACGGCTCTTCCACGAGTTCGCCATCACGCTCGCCGTCTCGATCCTGATCTCGCTCGTCGTCTCGCTTACGCTCACGCCCATGATGTGCGCGCGCATGCTGCCCGCGCACCAGGCGGGCGGCCACGGCCACGGCGACGACAGTTTCCTCGCGCGCGTGATCGAGGGCTACGGGCGTTGGCTCGACTGGGTGCTCAACCACCAGCGGCTCACGCTCTGGGTCATGGCCGGGACGCTCGCGCTCACCGTGTTGCTCTACCTCGCCGTGCCGAAGGGATTTTTCCCGCTGCAGGACACCGGCGCGATCCAGGGTGTGACCGAGGCGCCGGAGTCGGTCTCGTTTGCCACCATGGCCGAGCGCCAGCAGGCGCTGGCCGAGCTCGTGCTCGAGGATCCCGCGGTGGCGAGCCTCTCGTCGTTCATCGGCGTCGACGGCACGAACGCCACGCTCAACAGCGGCCGCATGCTCATCAACCTGCGGCCCCACGGCGAGCGCGACGCCGGCGCGCTCGAGGTGATCGCCCGCCTGCGCGAGCGGGCCCGGCGGGTGCCGGGCATCGCCCTCTACCTGCAACCGGTGCAGGAGCTCACGATCGAGGATCGCGTCAGCCGCACGCAGTTCCAGTTCATGCTCACCTGCCCGGACGAGTCGCTCCTGCACACGTGGACGCCGCGGCTCGTCGATCGCCTCAGCCAGCGAGCAGAGGTGGCCGACGTCGCGAGCGATATCCAGGACCGCGGGCTGCAGGCCTTTGTCGAGATCGACCGCGATGCCGCCAGCCGGCTCGGCGTGACCGTGGCCGAAGTGAGCGACGCGCTCTACAGCGCCTTCGGCCAGCGCCAGATCTCCACGCTCTTCACCCAGTCCAGCCAGTACCGGGTCGTGCTGGAGATGGACCCGCGCCTAGCCACCGGGCCGCAGGCGCTCGAGGGCCTCTACGTGCGCGGCAACGGCGGTGCCGCCGTGCCGCTGGCGAGCATCGCCCGCGTGAGCGAGCGCCCCGCCACGCTGCTGATCAACCAGGTCGGCCAGTTCCCGGCCGTGACCGTGTCCTTCAATCTTGGAGACGACGCCTCCCTTGGCGAGGCCGTGGCCGCGGTCGAGCAGGTGGCACGCGAGATCGAGCTGCCGGTCGCGGTGGAGCTGCGCTTCCAGGGCGCGGCCAACGCGTACCGCGACTCGCTCTCGAGCACGGTCTTCCTCGTGCTCGCCGCGGTCATCACGATGTACCTCGTGCTCGGCGTGCTCTACGAGAGCAGCATCCACCCGGTGACGATTCTCTCGACCCTGCCCTCGGCGGCGGTGGGCGCGCTGCTGGCCCTCTGGCTGACCGGCCGGCCGCTCGATATGATCGCGATCATCGGCATCATCCTGCTCATCGGCCTGGTGAAGAAGAACGGCATCATGATGGTCGACTTCGCCCTCGAGGCCGAGCGGCACCAGGGCCTGAGCCCGCGCGAGGCCATCCGGCAGGCGGCGCTGCTGCGCTTCCGGCCGATCCTCATGACCACGCTGGCCGCGCTCTTCGGGGCGCTGCCGCTGATGTTGTCGACCGGCTCAGGCGCGGAGCTGCGCCAGCCGCTCGGCCTCGTCATGGTCGGCGGCCTGCTCGTCAGCCAGGTGCTCACGCTCTTCACCACGCCGGTGGTCTATCTGTTCTTCGACCGCCTCGCCCGCCGGCGCGTCTCCGCCGCGGAAACCGCCGCCGCAGCCGCCGCGGCGCCCGACGTATCCGCGCGATGAATCTCGCCCGCCCGTTCGTCCAGCGGCCCGTCGCCAGCACGATGATCGCGATCGCGCTCGTGCTCATGGGCGCGCTCGCCTACGGGCTTCTCCCGGTGGCGCCGCTGCCGGAGGTGGACTTCCCGACGATCCGCGTCGGCGCCTCGCTGCCCGGGGCCAGTCCGGAGACGATGGCGACGAGCGTGGCGACGCCGCTCGAGCGCGCGCTCGGCAGCATCGCGGGGGTCACGGCCATCACCTCGGACAGCCGCCAGGGCTCGGTCGGGATCGTGCTCGAATTCGAACTCGGGCGCGACATCGACGACGCCGCGCGCGACGTGCAGGCCGCGATCAACGCCGCGCGCGGCCAGCTCCCCGCCGGCATGCCGGGCAATCCAAGCTACCGGAAGGTCAACCCCTCCGCTGCGCCGATCATGGCGATCGCGCTCAGCTCGCCCAACATCGCGCCGGGCGACCTCTACGATTTCGCCTCCACCATCCTCGCGCAGAAACTCTCGCAGGTGACCGGCGTCGGCGAGGTGACGGTCGGCGGCAGCTCGCTCCCCGCCATCCGCGTGCAGCTCAACCCGCACGCGCTCGCCCACCACGGCATCGCGCTGGACGAGGTGCGTCGGGCCATCGGGGATACGAACACCATCCAGCCCCGCGGCGCGATCGACGCCGGGGGACGCCTCTGGCAGGTGCAGCTCAGCGACCAGCTGCGGCAGGTCGAGGACTACCGCCGGCTCATCGTGCGCTACCGCGACGGCGCGCCCGTGCGCCTGGGCGACGTGGCCACGGTCAGCGACTCGGTGGAGAACCGCTACAGCAGCGGCTTCCACAATGACCGGCCCGCCGTGCTGCTCATGATCAGCCGCCAGCCCGGCGCGAACATCATCGCGACGATCGACGCGATCAACGCCCAGCTGCCGGCGTTGCGCGCGCTCCTACCCGAGGACGCCGACCTCGCCGTGGTCATGGACCGCTCGCCGTCGATCCGCGCCACGCTGCACGAATCGCAGCGCACGCTCCTGCTCGCGGCCGCGCTGGTCATGCTCGTCGTGCTCATCTTCCTGGGCAGCCCGCGCGGCGCACTCATCCCGACTGTGGCGATCCCCGTGTCGATCATCGGCACCTTCGGGATCATGTACCTCTACGGCTTCTCGCTAAACAACCTCTCGCTCATGGCCCTGATCGTGGCCGCGGGCCTGGTCGTCGACGACGCCATCGTCGTGCTGGAAAACATCTCGCGCCACGTCGAGGACGGCCTGCCGCCGCTGCAGGCCGCGGTGAAGGGCGCGGGCGAAGTGGGCTTCACGCTGCTGGCGATGAACCTCTCGCTTGTCGTCGTCTTCGTCTCGATCCTCTTCATGGGCGGGCTGGTCGAGCGGTTGTTCCGGGAGTTTTCCATCACGCTGGCGGCGGCGCTCATGGTCTCGCTGCTCATCTCGCTCACGCTCACCCCGGCGCTGTGCGCGCGCTGGCTCGAGCCGCGGTCGGCTCGGCGGCCCGGCGGCGCCCAGGCGGCGGGCATGCGCTTCTTCGCGGCGGTGAAGGCTGGATACGCGCGCTCGCTCGGCTGGGTGCTGCGCCATCCCGCGCTCACGCTCATCGTCCTGGCCGGCACGATCGCGCTCAACGTCTCGCTCTACATCACCGCGCCGAAGGGCTTCCTGCCCGAACAGGATACCGGGCAGCTTGGCGGTTTCGTGCGCGGCGACGACGGGTTCTCCTTCCAGATCATGCAGCCGAAGATCGAGATCTACCGGCGGCTGGTCATGGCGGACCCGGCGGTGCAGGACGTCATGGGACACAGCGGCGGCTATTCCGGCACGAGCAACGCCTGGATGATGATCCGCCTCAAGCCGCGCGCCGAGCGCGACGCCAGCGCGCGCGAGGTGATCAACCGCCTGCGCCTGCAGGCCCCGCCCGTGCCCGGCGGCGTGCTCTGGATGAGCGTCGCGCAGGACATCCAGCCCCCGCGCACCTCGGAGGCCGGCTCCTACGACCTCGCGCTGCTCACGAGCGACGTCGCCCTGCTGCGCGAATGGGAGCCGAAGGTCGCCAAGGCCCTGCAGGAGCTGCCCGAGCTCACCGACGTCGACACCCCCAACGACGGCGGCACCAAGCAGGTCATGCTGCACATCGACCGCGAGGCCGCACGCCGGCTCGGCGTGGATATGCGCATGATCACGCAGGTGCTGAACAACTCCTTCAGCCAGCGGCAGGTCTCCACCCTCTACAATCGGCTCAACCAGTACCGCGTCATCATGGAGTTGTCTCCTGAATACACGCAGGACCCGGTCGTGCTCGACCAGGTGCAGGTCATCGCGGCGGACGGCACGCGCGTGCCGCTCTCGGCCTTCACGCGCTACGACTACTCGCTCGTCGAGGACCGCGTGCGCCACCGCGAGCAGTTCGTGGCGGAAAACGTCGGGTTCTCGCTCGCCCCGGGCGTCTCGCTCGAGCAGGGCCTGGCCGCCATCGAACGCGCGATGGACCGCATCATGCTCCCGACGGAGGTGCAGGCGCGGCTGGCTGGCTCGGCCGAGACCTTCCAAAGCGCGCTGGAGAACCAGCACTGGCTCATCCTCTTCGTCCTCGTCGCGGTCTATCTCGTGCTCGGCATCCTCTACGAGAGCCTGGTGCATCCGCTGACGATCCTGTCGACCCTGCCGTCGGCCGGGCTGGGTGCGCTGCTCGCGCTGCGGTTCACCGACACGGAGTTCACGCTCATCGCGCTGCTGGGGTTGTTCCTGCTCATCGGCATCGTGATGAAAAACGCGATCCTTATGATCGACGTGGCCCTCGCGCGCGAGCGGCAGGACCGGCTCGATCCGCGCACCGCGATCTTCGAGGCGGCGCAACTGCGCCTGCGACCGATCCTCATGACCAACATCGCGGCCCTGCTCGGCGCGCTGCCGCTCGTGCTCTCGACGGGCGAAGGCGTGGAGATGCGCCGACCGCTCGGGCTCGCCATCGTCGGCGGACTTTTTGTCAGCCAGGTGCTGACGCTCTACACCGTGCCGGTGATCTACCTCGAGATGGACCGCATGCGGCTGGCGGTGACCGGCTGGTTCCGGCGCAAACGCCCGGGGCGTCTCGCGACCGCTCCGTCATCGACCGGCCTCCGCGACGTGGAAACAACCACCTGACGTCGGCCCGTCCGCGGTGGTCCGGCCCGAGCCGTACGTGGCGACTCGGCCTCAGCGCCCGGCCGCGACGCGCAACGCGTCGCCGAGATCGAGCGTGCGCTCGTAGATGGCCTTGCCCGTGATCACGCCCGCGAGATGCGGCTGGTCGTCCGCGAGCTTGGCCAGCGCCTCGATATGCGAAAGCCGGGCCACGCCACCAGAGGCAATGATGTCGCAGCGGACCGCGCCGAGCACGGCCTTGAGCGCTGTGAGATTGGGTCCTTTCAGCATGCCGTCGGTCGCGATGTCCGTGTAGATGAGCGTGGCGACGCCGGCGTCCTCCATCCGCTTCGCGAGATCGAGGGCCTTGAGCTTGGTCGTCTCGACCCAGCCCTTCACGGCCACGAGCCCATCGCGCGCATCGATGCCCACGGCGATCCGATCGCCCCAGGAGCGCACGAGCCCGGCGACGAAAGCCGGATCCTCCGCCGCGCGCGTGCCGATGACGGCGCGGGTCACACCCGAAGAAAGCACGCGCTCGACCGTGGCCTCCTCGCGCAGGCCGCCGCCGAGCTCGACCTTAAGGCCTGCGGCGACGATGGCCTGCACGGCCTCGACATTGACGCGTGCGCCGCTGAACGAGCCGTCGAGATCGACGACGTGGACCCACTCGGCACCGGCGGAGCGGAAACTCCGGGCCATCGCGCCCGGGTCGTCCGAATACACCGTCTCGGCTTCCGCCCGCCCCTGGAGGAGTCGGACGCAGCGACCGCCGCGCAGATCAATGGCCGGGAAAATGATCATGGAAGCCGGGCTTTATCGCGGCCGCGGCAGGCTTCGGCAAGCCCAGGGTGTGGAGGCGTTCCCTCCGGCGTGGAGCCGGGGCGGGCGCCTCGGCGGGTGTCCGAACGGACCCGCGGGTCACATTCGGATTTCGCGGCGTGAGCGTTTGTGTCACGTTCGTCCCCATGCCGCGTAAACAGAACGCTACCATTCCGACGCCACCGCCCTTTCTCGTCGAGCTCCTCGACGCCCGCAGTCCCTCCGGGGCCGAGCAGCAGGCCCAAGCCGTCTGGGACCGCCACGTTACCAAGGTCGCCGACTCCACGGCGCGAGACGCCCTCGGCAATCGCATCTCCACCCTCAACCCCGCGGGCGATCCGATCCTCATGCTCGCCGGCCATATCGACGAGCTCGGGTTGATCATCACGCACATCAACAAGGACGGCTACCTCTACTTCCAGACCATCGGCGGCCACGACCGCGTGATGATCTCGGGCCGCCGCGTCGTGATCCAGGCCAAGTCCGGCACGGTGCTGGGCGTGACGGGCAAGCGCGCCATCCACCTCATGGACGAAGGCGACCGCAAGAAGGTCCCTGAGATTCACGACATGTGGATCGATATCGGCGTGCACAGCCGGAAGGAGGCGCTCGAGCGCGTCTCGATCGGCGATGTGGCGACCTACGACCACGGCTTCTCGATGCTCCACGGCTCCATCGCCACCGCGCGTGCCTTCGACAACAAGAGCGGCGCCTACGTCGTCGGCGAGACGCTCATCCGCCTCGCGGCCAACCCGAAAAAACTGCCGGCGGCGCGCGTAGTATCCGTCGCCACCACGCAGGAGGAGATCGGTGTGCGCGGGGCCACGGTGTCAACATTTGGTGTCGACCCGCACATCGCCATCGCGGTGGACGTCGGCCATGCGACGGACCATCCCGACTGCGATCACCGCAAGTACGGCGACTTCAAGCTCGGCGGCGGACCGATGATCTGCCGCGGCCCGAACATCAATCCCTGGGTCTACGACCGCCTCATCACCGTGGCCGAGGCCGCGGGTATCCCCTACCAGATCGAGGCCGATCCACGCCCGACCGGCACGGATGCGCGCGCCATACAGATGGGGCGTGCTGGCGTCGCGACCGGCCTGGTCTCGATCCCGCTGCGCTACATGCACACGCCGAGCGAAATCGTCGACCTGCAGGACGTGGAGCATTGCGTCGCCCTGCTCGTGGCCTTCGCGCGTTCGCTCAAGCCGGGCGAGAACGGCAAGTGGTAGCGGCGCGCGCGGAGCGCGCGCAAGTGCCAAGGCCGAAGTATCAAGGGGCCAAGAATACAGCGTGGGATGAGCAGTAGGTAAGGGAGTGCCCCTCACACACCTCGACGCGCGGCGACGCCGCGACCTAATCCTTGGCTCTTTAGCCGAACGCGTCCCGCGTTCAGCTACGCCGCGTCTTTGCGCGCGCTTTTAGCGATGCGCTTGATCTGCGGCTTGCGGCGGTTTTCCACCACGGCGGCGTCGATCACGACCTCCGCGACGTCGTCGCGGTGCGGGATGTCGTACATCACCTCGAGCATGGTATTCTCCATGATCGCGCGCAGGGCGCGGGCGCCGGTCTTGAGCACGAGGGCCTTCTTGGCGATGGCGCGGATGGCGTCGCGCGTGAAGCGCAGCTGCACGCCGTCCATGGCGAAGAGCTTGGAGTATTGCTTCACCATCGCGTTCTTGGTGCGCAGGAGAATCTTCTCGAGGTCGGCCTCGGTGAGCTGGTCGAGCACGGAGACGACCGGCAGGCGGCCGATGAATTCCGGGATCATGCCGAAGCGGATGAGGTCCTCCGGCTGGAGCTGCTTCATGATCTCCTCGGCGGAGAAGATCTGCTTGGAGGCGGCTCCATAGCCGACCGTGCCACGGCCGGCGCGACGCTGCACGATCTGGTCGAGCCCGACGAACGCGCCGCCGCAGATGAAGAGGATGTTCGAGGTATTGACCTGGATGTACTCCTGGTTCGGGTGCTTGCGTCCGCCCTGGGGCGGCACGTTGCACACCGTGCCCTCGAGGATCTTGAGCAACGCCTGCTGCACGCCTTCGCCGGAGACGTCGCGCGTGATGGAGACGTTTTCGGTCTTGCGGCCGATCTTGTCGATCTCGTCGACGTAGATGATGCCGCACTCCGCGCGCTTGACGTCGTAGTTGGCCGCCTGGAGCAGGCGCAGGACGATGTTCTCGACGTCTTCGCCGACGTAACCGGCTTCGGTCAGCGTCGTGGCATCGGACATCGCGAACGGCACGTCGAGGATGCGGGCGAGTGTGCGGGCGAGGAGTGTCTTGCCCGAGCCGGTGGGGCCGACGAGCAGGATGTTGCTCTTCTCGACCTCGACCTCGGAAAACTCCGCCGGGATGGCGACCGAGTCGTTCGGCTGCCCGAAGTTCTGGTCGAACATCAGGCGCTTGTAGTGATTGTAGACGGCGACCGAGAGGACCTTTTTCGCGTGGTCCTGGCCGATGACGTGATCGTCGAGGACCTTCTTGATCTCACCCGGCTTGACCAGGCGGAAGGACGGGCGCGCCTCGGGCGCGGGCGCCTTCAGCTCGCGGTCGATGATCGTCTTGCAGACCGAGACGCAGCTGTCGCAGATGTAGACCCCCGGACCCGCGATCATCTTGCGGACCTCGCTCTGCGATTTCCCGCAGAACGAACAGAGAGTCATTCGGGAGGATTTCGCCATGGGGAGGGAGGAGCGTCGGGGTTGGGGTCAGAAGGTCGGGCGACTCACGCGGCGCCCTTGAGTAATTCGGCAGCTTCCTTCTTTCCCTCAATCACATGATCCACGAGGCCGTAATCCTTGGCCTCCTGCGCGGACATGTAGTAATCGCGGTCTGAATCCTTGTCGACCTGCTCGGCCGACTTGCCGGAATGGCGGGCGAGGACCTCGGAAAGGGTCCGGCGCCAGCGGAGGATCTCCCTGGCTTGGATCGAGATATCGGAGGTCTGGCCGCCGGCGCCGCCGGTCGGCTGGTGGATCATGACGCGGCTGTTCGGGAGCGCGAAGCGCTTGCCCCGGGTGCCGGCGGCAAGGAGCACCGTGGCCATGCTGGCGGCCTGGCCGATGCAGTAGGTCACCACATCGCAGGAAAGGAAGTTGATCGTGTCGTAGATCGCCATCCCGCCGGTGACGACGCCACCGGGGGAATTGATATACAGACTGATGTCCTTCTTGGGATCGTCCATCTGCAGGAAGAGCAGCTGGGCGATCACGATGTTGGCTACGTCGTCGTCGATCGGGGTCCCGATGAACACAATCCGGTCCTTCAGCAGGCGGCTGAAGATATCGACCCGGTATTCATTGCGACCGTTGGTTTCCCAGACACTAGGAACGTAGTAACTCACGAAATTTCGGTGGGTTGCGAAGCTGACGGCCCAGTTTTCAGGCCGGCGAGACGCTAGCCGCACCGACCAGGAAATCAAGTGCCTTGTCCAGAAGGATGTTCTGCTGGAAGTAGGTCAGGCGCTCGCGGTTTTTCTCGAGTTCCTTGACCACCTTCTCGGGCTTGGAGCCGGAGCGCATCGCCTCGCGATAGATGGCGTGGTTGATGTCCTCGCGTGTGACCTGAAGCTTCTCGGCCTCAGCCACGCGGAGCAGAAGCATGCGCACCTTGGTGCGGCCGACGGCGGCCTGGCGGGCGGTGGCGTAGAGCTGCTCCTTGTTCTTCTCGAGTTCCTCCTGCGGGATGCCGCGGCGAAGGTTCTGCTCGACGAGCTGGTGCAGGAGCACGTCGGTCTCGTTGTCGATCAGGACTTCGGGAATCGGAAACTCCACCTTGGCGGCGAGGGCGTCGGCCGCCTGGCGGCGGCGCTCAGCGCGGTCGTTGCCTTCCTTCTGCTGGACGATGGAGGCGCGCACGCGGTCGCGGAGCTCTTCGACGGTGGTCGCGCCCTGGGCCTTGAGGAAGGCCTCGTCGATGGCGGGCAGGACGCGCTCGCGCACTTCCTGGACGGTGAACTTGTAGTTGCCGGTCTTGCCCGCGAGGGCCGGGACGTTGAAGTCGGCCGGGAAGACGATGTCGCCGTCCTTGGACTCGCCGGCCTTGAGGCCGACCACGTGTTTGCCGGCGCCGGGGAGCAGGCCCTCTTCGGAGCCCGCTTCCTCCCAGGTCTGCGGCATGGTGCCGAAGATCGGGCGATCCGGGACGAGTTCGGCGATCTTCTGGCCGTCGATCGTGCCCTCGAAGCCAAACTTCACATAGTCGCCCACCTGCGCCTCGCGCTCGATCGTCTTGAACTCCGCGCGCTCGCGGCGGACGTTTTCGATCACCTGCTCGACCTCGGCGTCGGTCACGGTGGTGTCACCGGCCTTGACGGGCAGGCCCTTGTAATCGGGAAGGTCGATCTTGGGCTGGATGTCGACGGTGATCGAAACCTCGACCGGCTGGCCGGCGGCGACCTTGGGCTCGGCGGCGTCGACGACGGAAAGGACCTCGAGGCCCTTCTCTTTCGTGCCGTCACGGTAGGCTTTGCTCACGATCGCCTGGTTCAGTTCCTGGGCGATCTCCTTCTCGAAGCGCTTGCGGATGACCGACAGCGGGGCCTTGCCGGGGCGGAAGCCCGGGATGCGGGCCTGCGCGACGAATTCGCCGGTGACCTTGTTGAGTTCCTGGTCCACTTCGGCGGCCTCGAAAGCCACGACCAGCTGCTTGCGCGTTTCGGAAAGATCCTTGAGCTCGACTTTCACTGTGTCCCTTGAATGCGAGGGTTGATGTGCGATTGGAAAACCGGTGACGGTAGGGGTCCGGGCTTTCCGCGGTCAATGCCGAATACACCGGCGTGCGTGGCGTCCCCTGCCCCGGCTCCCGCGCGCGAGGCCTGGGTCATTATGGTTTTGCCGCCGCCACCGCATCACCCCACGACTCCTCGCTCAACCATGCGATTCTCCGCACTCCTCGTCGTCACCGCCCTCGTCATGGCGTCCTCCACCCTCTCCGCCCGGCAACCCCGCGAAGTCGCCAACCGTCCCTCGCCCCGCACCGTCGACTACGAGTGGATGTCGGTCGCGACCTGGAACCAGAAACACGAGGCCAACGTCGCCCGCGCCGCACAGGGCAATGTCGACGTTCTGTTGCTCGGCGACTCGATCACCGAGGGCTGGAACAACACCGAGATCTGGAAGGAGCACTACCCCAAGCTCCAGATCGCCAACTTCGGCATCGGCGGCGACACCACCGCCAATCTCCTCTGGCGCCTCGAGAACGGCGAGATCGGCAACCTCAGGCCGCGCCTGATCGTGTTGATGATCGGCATCAACAATCTTGGCCGCAACGGCGACAAGCCCGCCGAGGTGGTGACGGGTATCCAGACCATCGTCTCCATCCTCCATTCGCGCATTCCCGCGTGCAAGATCCTCGTGCTCGGCCTGCTGCCGGCCGACGAGAAGCCGCGCACCCGCCTGCGCAAGCAGATCGCCGACACGAATCGCCGCCTCGCCGAGAACCTGCACGACGGACACTCGATCCTGGTCGAGGACTACAGCTCGGTGATGCTCGAGCCCGATGGCACGATCTCACCGGAGATCATGGCGGACTTTCTCCACCCCACGCCGGCCGGCTACAAGCGGCTCGCGGACGCGATGTTTCCGCGGATGGAGCGCTACGTGTTCTCGACGGTGTATCGCTGATCGCTGCGACCCCCCGGGTCCGGGCGGCGCGGCCGCGAACCCGCTCAGGTCACTGCGGTTTTCGGACCACCCGCACGTCCTCGAGGACGCGCCGCACCACGTCGCCCTCCGCGACACCGGCCAACGCGTAGTCGCGCCCGACGGCGTTGTTCGCGAGGTCCATCCGCAGGTTGGCCTCCCCCTTCTCGTAGGTCGCGCCGATCTCGTGCGCATCGGTCACGACCTGCGCAAACTCCGCCCCGAATTCGCGTGTGAGCAGGTAGCTCCAATAGACGTGGCGGAAGGCATCCTCCGGAAAAGACCTGTCGGCCTGACGGCGCGCCGCGGCCTCGCGCTTGGCCTGGTCGCTGATCAGCAGGAGCACCGGCGCCAGCGTGGGATACTGCGAGACGAGATCGATCTCGCTCTCGGTCAGCGGCTGGCGGTAACCGGCGGAGACACGCTTGACATCCTCCCGATCGAACCGGATGCGCGTCGCCTTGCCATCGGTTTCCGAATACACCGTCGCCTCGAACCACTGGCGGCGCACGAGAAACCGCGCCCGTCCGCGCACCCGGGCCGGGAGGTCCATCGCGCCGGTCGAGACGAGCTTGCGCGCCTGCACCTCGATCCGCCGGATCGACTCGCGCATCTCGCGCCACGCCATGTCGAGCACGACCTCGCCCGAGACGTCGCTCAGCCATTCGCCCGAGGCGTTGCCGTCGGCCGACATCTTGTAGAGCGAACCGCCGCTGACCGAGACGACGACACGTCCCGCCCAGAGTCCGTCGACGCGCACGCGCAGCCTTCGCGCGACGAAGGAATAGCTCTCCGCCCCGCTCGAGACAACACCCCGCGGCACGACCAACCTCCCGCGCAGGCCCTCGCACTCCAGCGAGAGGGGTCCGGTGAGCGTCGCGACTCCGGGCTCCATGTCCGAGAGGCTGATCCCGCCCGCCACGGCCCGGGCCTGGGCCTCGGCGATGACACGCGCCACGATGCCTCCCGCGATCCGGCCGCGAGCCAGGTACACGCCGAGCAACACGACGACGAGCGTCGCGCCGAGGATGAGGAGAACTCGCTTCAGGCGAAACACGATGGTGACGGGGCGTTTGCGGCCGACCCTGCGCCCCGCTCCGACACTGTCAACGGCATCGGGTTCGCCCGCCGCTTTTTCAGAGCGTGCTGACGCTACAGCGACTTTCCCTCGACCCGCGCGATCACCGTGTCCGGAAGCGAACCGCAGGCGCGCGCGGCGAAATCCGAGGCTTCCCGCAGTTCGAACAGGCTCCCGCTCGCGCCGGTCGCGCGCAGGCCGTCGAAACGCACGCCGACCACGTCGTCGAGGACAACCGCCGGACGCGCGTCCGGCGCCATGGCCGTCACGTCGAGATGGCGCACGACCAGGCCGCGCACGTGGCGCACGAAGAGCCCGTGCGCCGGGATCGTGCCGAACATGCTCGGTTCCGGATACGAGTCGGGATTCTCCGCCGGACGCCGTGCCGCATCCTCCGCCGTGCCGCCGCCGCGGTGCACGATGCGGATGTTGCTGAGCGTGACCTCCTCGATCGGATGACCGGGCAGCCCCGAGAGGATCGAGGCGAAGCGCGATTCCGCATCGTAGACGGTGATCATGCTGATGATCACGCGTCGGATCGCGCCGACCGGCGTGCCCTCGGGGCCGCGGGCGCGGTCGCCGAGGCGAAGGAAGATCGGAGCTGTCGTGATCTCGCGCATGACGAGATTGGTCACCGTGACATCCTCGATCGTGGCGCCGTCGACGGTCTCGAACGCGAGGCCGCGGCTGCGCTCGAAGGTGCAGTTGGCGATGGTGATGTTGCGGAACGCCCCGTTGGACTCGGTGCCGATCTTGATGCGGCCGGTCACGCCATCGCGATCCGGCGCGCGCTCCTGCGTGCGCAAGCGCGTCCCGTCCAGGAGCGAACCGGCGTTGAAGCCCGAGACCGAGCAGTTGACGATCGCCACGTTTTCCGTGGGGCGCAGCTCGCCGAGCGCGAAGGAGCTCTTGAGCACGATGGCGTCGTCGTTGGGTGAGTTGACCGCGCAGTTGCTGATGCGCACGTGGCGGCAGCCGTCGATGTCGAATCCGTCGCGGTTGGTGTCTACCGTGACGTGGTCGATCGTGAGGTTGTCGACGCCGGTGGCGAGGAGCGCGAAATGTCCGCCCATGAGGACGGAGAAGTCGCGCAGCACGACGTTGCGGCAGCGCTTGAGCGCGATGGCCTTGTTGCCCAGCCCATCCATGGCGGCGACCTGCTCCTCGCGCGTGCGCACGGGCCGGTTGCCCGGCGTCTCCTGCACCATGCTCAGCGGGATCTCGCCGGCGCGCTTCTTCCACGCCGCGCCCGGGCCTCGGCGGGTCAGGCCCTTGCCGTGAATGCGACCGGGGCCGGTGATCCCCACGTCCTCGAGATCGATGCCCCAGACCAGGCTGTTCTGGAAATGGCTGTGCCCGAAGTCCTGATACAGGTCATTGTCCGGCTTCTCCGGTGCATCGTACCTCCCGGCATGCTCGGCCGGGTCGGCCGCGAGGAGCGTGGCGCCTGCGCCGAGGTGCAGCGTCACCCGGCTCCGCAGCCGGATGGAGAAGGTGAGATACGTGCCGGCGGGAAACACGACCGTGCCACCACCCGCCTCGGCGGCGGCGGCGACCGCACGGTTGATCGCGTCGGTGTCGAGCGCCAGGCCGTCGCCGACGGCACCATGATCGCGGACATTGAAAAGACCGGTGGGCTGCATGTGGGTATCGAGGTCGGAAGCGCGCAGGGCCGGGTCTCCCGGCAGGACGATGACCAGCGCGGCAATGAGCGCGCCGATCATGCGAAGGGAAAGACGGACGACCATGCGCCGGACATCCTCGCCCACGGTCGCCCGATGACAAGGCCGTGCGACGCACGCGGCGCCGCACAGTTCGAATCGGCCGACGCCGCTCAGGGCGTCTTCTTCGGCGCCGCAGCACGCACGGCGCTGCGGAAGGCATAGAGCCGGCGGCGGCTCGCGGCGTCCGTCACATACGCGAGGCCGTTCTCGACCGCAGTGCCCGCCTGCTCCACCCAGCCGACGTCCATGAAGAGACGCGCGGCGGCGATGACCAGCGACGCGTCACCCGGGACGGTCTCGACGCCCGCCGCCAGCAGGGCGAGGTCCGCCTCCGACGGTGGCGTCTCAGCCACGGTCCAGGCCTCGGCCATCACCTGATAGGCCCGCGCCATGGGCGGGCGTGCGGCGAGCACATCACGAAGAGGATCGACGATCGCCGCGATTGCCGCGACATCCAGCCGCCCGTCGGGAGCGAGGCCGGCCTTGGCCTGCGCGAGCCGGATGCGAGCACGCTCGACCACGGCGCGTGGCCGCGGATGCGGCGCCGCGCAGGCCGCCTCGAGCAGCGGCAGTGCTGTCGTGTCGTCGCCTGTATCCACCGCGACCAGCCCCCGTCCGGCGAGCAGCTCGGGATCGGCCGTCGCATTGTCGGGCCCCACGGCCACCGACCGGCGCGCGACCTCGTCATAGAAGGAGCGCAACACCGGCTGTGCGTCCCCCGCCATGCGGGCGGCGAGGCGGGACCACTCGCCCGTGATCCGCGCGACTTCGGCCGGTGTCGCCGCGCGGACCTCCACCGGCGGCAGTCGTCCCGCGCGGGCAAGACGCACGCGCGCGGGCTTGCGAATCGCGCCAGGCAGGAAGGCACGCATCGCGTCCACCGCGTCGGCCGTCGACATGCCGAAGCAGGTCGAGAAGTGCGCCTCGAGATCCACGCCGGGCCGCACGCCGCGGACGAATTTCCACAACGACTCGGGCCCGCCGGCCGCCCGGCCCTCCAGGCACCAGCGCACGAGCAGCGCCGCCTGGGAGCGCACCGTGAGCTTGCGTCGCTCGTCGGCCGGGAGCGTGGCGTGGTTCACGTGCGCGAACACCTCGGCCATCGGCAGGAACTCCACCGGCATCGACTTATCCTTGAGCATGAGTTGCGTCTGCGCGGGCGAGATCCAGGTGAACGGCGGCAGGTCCAAGTCGGCTCCCGTGACCGTCGCCTGCGCGAAGAAGGCCGTGAGCCCGTCGATGAACCACGCCGGCAGCGGCGGCGTACGCGACTGCAGCAGGTAGGTGACGTAGCTCGAGGCCGGCAGGCCGCTCAGCTCCGAGGCTTTCACCTTCGGCTGCACGATGTTGAACACCGCGATCGCATCGGCATCGGCCACGAAGGCCCCGGGCATGATGCGCGGCTCGACGCGGACTTCGAGGGGTTTGCCCTCGCGGTTTTCCGCCGCGCGCTCGCGCTCGCGATCGGTGTAGACCTTGCTCAGCATCGGCCCGAAGATGCCGGGCATCGGCCGCGGGTTTTCCACGCCATAGAGCACGACGGTGATCGGCCGGTCCCAGGAAATGCGGAGGTCGCGCGGAAGGATGGCGTCGAGGTTGGCGCGCTGCAGGGCGATGTTCTCGACATAAATCCGCGTCGACTCCTCGCCGGCGGCGGCGAGCACCTCGACCCCGTCGCACGTCGCATAGCGCCAGTTCGACACCTCCGGGGGGATGGTCGCGGGCACCTCGACGTCGATCGGCGGAATGAATGCCGGGGGTGCCGCCGCGTGCCGGAGGACCGAGGAGGCAAACACCGCCAACACCACGCCACCCCGGGCAAACCGGCCAGTCCACGACTTCGTCATCATCGCGCCGATTCAGCGTCGGCTCGGGCGAAGCTCAACCCCGAACTCCAGCACCCGGCCCGCGCGCGGTCGGCTCCCCCGCCCCGAGGCGCCGCGCGAGCGTTCAGCCGTCGAGCCCGAAGTGGACCACACACTCGACCTGCACCGGGCTCGGCGCGCCGTCGAGCCGGTTGGGATCGAACGTCCAGTCGCGCACGGAGCGCAGCACGGACTGGGCAAACGCCTCGGCCGTGGCCGACTGCACCTGCCAGCCCACGACGTATCCAGAACGTGTGACACTGAGCTGGAGCGTCACGGCCCCGGACACCCGCGCCGCGTACGGTCCCGAGGGAAACGCCGGCAGGCGTGCCTCGGTGGTGAGCTGGGGCCGCAGGCCGCGCGAGCCGGGCGTGGTCACCCGCAGGGCCACGTCCACCCGGGCGTCGTCGGCGATCGCGACATGCGGCTCGTCGTCCTTGGCGGCCACGAGGTCGCGCTGTTGCTGGATGATGTTCTGGTCGACCTGGCGCGCCAGGGCCGGATGGTGCGCGATCTCGTCGAGATACTCCCGGGCCTCGGCAAACCGCGCGAGCCGGCGCAGGATCTCGGCGCGCATCAGCATCGCCCGTGTGCGCGCGGGCGAGGTGGGTTCGGGACGCACCAGGTAGGTTTCATACCAGGCGAGCGCACGCGCCAGGTAGATCTGGCAGCGCACGGGCTCCTCGTCCACCTGCCACGAGGCCGCGACATACGCGAAGGCGATATCCTGCGGCGGGCGCTGGAGCGTCTCGTAGATCACCGCGAGCCGGAAGTAGGAGGTCTCCTCGCGCGCCGTCTTGTAGCGATCGGACTTGATCAGTTCGCGCAGCGTATCGAGTTCGGCGTCGGAGAGTTCGCCGCGGCCGCCGTCCGGGAGCACCAGCCCGCACCGCGGGCATTCCGGCACCTCGGCCGGCGAATGGACCGACCCGAACTGCTTGAAGTCGAGACGCAGACCGCTGCGCAGCTCCTCGAGCACGAGCTTGAACTTGAACTCATCCTCGCACAACGGGCACTCCACCTTGATCTTGCGCACATCCTCAGCCCGCGCGAGCGCGCCCGCGAGACCGGCCACCACGACCATGAGCCACGTCCGCAGCACCGGCCGGCGCGGCCCGCGGCGATGGCGCAGGGAATGCATTTCGATGTCTTGGCTCACGGAGGGATGGGACCGGAGATGGGCAGAACAACTTCGGTAGTATGCCTAACGGTTGGTTACCGGGAGCCTGAACGGAGCTTATTACTCAATCCGCTGGCGAAGGTTACTCAGACTGCCCGCCGCGCCCGGACACGCGAAGCGGAGTTGCACGACACGGCGGCCCGGCGCACGTTCCCGCCCTCCACCATGGCCCAGCCGAATCTCTCCGATGGATCCCTGTCCGCCGTTCCGATGATGCGCGCCGTCCCGGCCGTGCGCGTGCAGGACTGGGGGCGCACCGAATACCGCTCCGCCTGGGCCGCGCAGGAGGCGCTGGTGACGGACCGCCTCGCCGGGACATGCGGGGACACGCTCGTCTTCACCGAGCACGATCCGGTCTACACCTACGGCGTGCGGCCCGGCGCCGAGAAACACCTCCTGCTCGACGAAGCGGCCACCGCCGCGCGCGGCATCGCGTTGGTGCGCACCAACCGCGGGGGCGACATCACCTACCACGGCCCAGGCCAGATCGTCGGCTACCCGATCGTCGACCTCGCCGCGCGCAAGGATCTGCACGCGTATCTGCGCCTGCTCGAGCAGGTGTTGATCAACACGGTCGGCATGCTGGGTCTCGCGGCCGCACGCCGGCCTGGCAAGACCGGCATCTGGCTCGCCACGCGCAAGATCGCGGCCATCGGCGTGGCCTCGCGCCGATGGGTGACCTACCATGGCTTCGCCCTGAACGTCAGCTGCGACCTCTCCGCCTTCGCCGGCATCGTGCCGTGCGGCATCACCGACGGCACGGTCACCTCGATGGAAGCCGAACTCGGCCGCCCGGTCGACCTGGCGGAGGTCAAGCGCCTGCTGGCCGCGGAGTTTGCCACGCTCTGGGAAGGTTTTGCCGCCGGCGGAGCCGCCGCGCCCGAGACCCCGGCGGCCGGACCGCGCTGAAAAAAAGCCGTGTCAACCCGCGCGGTTTCGCTCATCCCTCACCCTTTCACGCCATCGATGGAAACGCTCCGCAAGCCCGCCTGGCTCCGTGCCAAGTTGCCCACTGGTCCCGAATACGGGCGCGTGCGCTCGCTCGTCGACCACAACGCGCTCCACACTGTGTGCCAGAGCGCGCAGTGCCCGAACATGGGCGAATGCTGGTCGCGCGGCACGGCCACGGTGATGATCCTCGGCAACATCTGCACGCGCTCCTGCACGTTCTGCGCGATCGAGACGGGCCGGCCGACCGAGCTCGACCTCGGCGAACCCGCCCGCGTGGCGGAGGCCGTGGCCAAGATGCACCTGCGCCACTGCGTGATCACCTCCGTCGCGCGCGACGACCTCAAGGACGGCGGCGCCTCGGTCTGGGCCGCAACGATCCGTGCCGTGCGCTACCGCAACCCGCATTGCGCGATCGAAGTGCTGATCCCCGACATGCAGGGACGGCAGGACCAGATCGACACCATCCTCGATGCGCGGCCGGACATCCTGAATCACAACATCGAGACGGTGGAGCGACTGCAGCGCCCGGTGCGCATCTCCGCCCGCTACGACCGCTCGCGTTACGTGCTGCGCCACGCCAAGTCGCGTGGTTTCACGACGAAGTCCGGCATCATGCTCGGCGTCGGCGAGACCAGGGAGGAAGTCGCCCAGACCATGCGCGACCTGCGCGAGGATGATGTGAACGTCCTCACTATCGGCCAGTACCTGCAGCCGACACCCAAGCACCTCGCCATCGACCGCTGGGTCACGCCCGAGGAGTTTCGCGAATGGAAGGACTACGGGCTCTCGATCGGCTTCGGCGTCGTCGAGTCGGGACCGCTGGTTCGTTCGTCCTACCACGCCGACGAGCAGTCGTCGAAATACACGCACATTCCCGGCCTGCGTCACGACGAGCCGCAGGCCGCGGCCGGCGCCTGAGGCGCCGCGGCGTTGTCGCGGTGGCACTGCCCTGCCCGGCTCGCGCGAGCCGGTGCATCCGCTTTCTCCGTGATTCCCCGCGCGCGGGCCACCATGCTCCCGCGCCATGAAGAACAAGGCGGAGATCGTCTCCAACTGGCTGCCCCGCTACACCGGCCTCGGGCTCGAGGCCTTCGGGCGCCACATCCTGCTCACCAATTTCCAGCGTTACGTCGAGCTGTTCGCCGAGTGGCACAAGGTGCCCATGGTCGGCCTCGACCGCCCGATGCCCTCGGCCACGGCCGACGGGATCAGCATCATCGACTTCTCCATGGGTTCGGCCAACGCGGCCACGATCATGGACCTGCTCACGGCCGTGAATCCCGCCGCGATCCTCTTCCTCGGCAAGTGCGGCGCGACCAAGGACGACATCAAGATCGGTGACCTCATCCTCCCGATCGCCGGTATCCGCGGTGAAGGTACATCGAACGACTATCTCCCGCCCGAGGTGCCCGCGCTCCCGGCCTTCGCCCTGCAGAAGGCCGTGTCCTCCACCATCACCGCGCACGACCGCGAGTATTTC
>JACSRI010000148.1 GCA_014879845.1 Opitutaceae bacterium | reverse complement strand
GGGCTCGGAGATGTGTATAAGAGACAGCACCGCCGCCGCGGCGATCCTGCTCTGGCCGCGCCTCTGGGACGCGGTGTTCGACCCGATCATGGGCGTGCTCGCCGACCGCACGAATACGCGTTGGGGCAAGTTCCGCCCGTGGGTCATCTGGACGGCCGTGCCGTGGGCCGTCGTCATGGTACTCGCCTACACCACGCCCAAGGGCTGGAGCATGGGCGCGCTCATCGCCTACGCCGCCATCACCAACACGCTGCTGATGACGCTGTATTCGATGAACAACATGCCGTACTCCGCCCTCGGCGGCGTGATGACGGCCGACCTCAACGAGCGCACCAAGCTCAACTCCTACCGCTTCGTCGCCGTTAACATCGCCCAGTTCATCGTCGGCGGCCTCACGCTGCCGCTGGTCGCAAAATTCGCCCAAGGCTCCGACCGCCAGCACGGCTGGCAGGTCACGATGACCATCTGGGCCGTCCTCTGCCTCGTGCTCTTCCTCATCACCTTCGTCACCACCAAGGAGCGCATCAAGCCCGTGGTCGAGGTGAAGAGTTCACCCAAGCAGGACTTCAAGGACCTGCTGAAAAACGCCCCCTGGATCGCGCTGGTCTGCTACACGGTATTCAACTTCGCGATGCTGACCTACCGCGGCGGCGCGCACTACAACTTCTACCACCACTACGCCGACAAGGCCGCGATGTTCGACTTCGTGGAGAAGCTCGGCCTGACCACCGCCTCGATGGAAAAGGGCGGCGGCATCCTCGAGTGGCTCGGCTACATCGTGCACGGCACGCGCGACAACCTCGCCAGCTCGAACGTGGCCGACGTGTTCAACTCGATCATCAACATGATCGGCACGGCCACGACGATCGTCTTCATCATCCTCTCGACCGGCCTGTCCAAGCGTTTCGGCCGCAAGGCCGTGATCTGCGGCGGCTTCAGCCTGGCCGCGGTCAACGCGTTCCTCTATTACTTCATCAGCCCGTCGAACACGACGGCCATGCTCGTGCTCGCGATCACCGGATCCATCGTCTACGCACCGACGATCGCCGTGGCCTGGGCGATGTATGCCGATGCCGCCGATTATTCGGAGTGGCAGACCGGCCGCCGCTTCACCGGCATGGTGTTCGCCACGATCGGTTTCGCGCTCAAGTCCGGCCTGGCCCTCGGCTCGGCGTGCTTCCTTTGGATCATGGCCGGCTTCTTCGACTACGACACGACGATGCCGTCCGCGCCCAGCGCCGTGCACGGCTACCTCGTCTCGAGCAGCATCATGGTCGGCCTCCTCTTCGTCGGCGGCGCGATCTCGATCGCTGCATGCTCGCTCACCAAGGCGCGCACGCTGCAGATCGCCGAGGAACTTGCCGCCCGCCGCTTGAAGGCCGGCAAAGCCTGAGCAGGTTCTCGCGGGCTCGACCCGCTCCATTCGCACGATGACCCACCCGATCACGAAACTCGGATGCTGGCTGCTGGGTGCCGGCTGCTGGGCGCTCGCCTGTTCCGCCGTCGACGCGGCGGAACAGAACACGCGCAACCTCTTCGCCGAGCTCCTTGGCAAGTCCGAGGCCGAGACGACCGCACTCGTCGAATCGACGTGGCAGCAGTTCACCCACGGCGACCCGAAGACCGAGCGTCTGTATTATGAAGTCGGCGACGATCTGGCCTACATCGCCGACATCGGGAGCCAGGACGTGCGCAGCGAAGGCATGTCCTACGGCATGATGATCGCCGTCCAGCTCGGCCAGCGTGAGCAGTTCGACCGCCTCTGGCGATGGGCGAAGCGATACATGCAGCACCCGGCCGACAGCCCGCGGCGCGGTTACTTCGCGTGGCAATGCCGCTTCGACGGCACGCAGATCGACCCCGGGTCAGCCAGCGACGGCGAGGCGTGGTTCGCCACCGCGCTCTTCTTCGCCGCGCACCGCTGGGGACACAGCATCGACACCGCCGAAGGTAGGGTGAGGCCTCCGGCCGAGCCGCCACGTATGCCCGCCGCCGACTCGGCTCGGCCGGAGGCCTCGCCCTACCCCCGAGCCGATTCGATCGACTATCTCGCCGACGCCCAAGCGCTCCTGCGCGCGATGCGCGACGACGACCGCGGCGGCGCCATCACCAGCATCTTCGACCTCGAACGCCGGCAGATCGTCTTCGCGCCGACGCGCGACGGCGCCCAGCTCACCGATCCCTCGTACCACCTGCCGCATTTTCTCGAGCTCTGGGCCCGGTGGGATGCCGATCCCGCCGGTCGCGCCTTCTGGCGCGAATGCGTGGACGAGAGCCGCGCCTTCCTGCGCCGTGCCGCCCATCCGGATACGGGTCTGATGTCCGAGTACGCCCACTTCGACGGCCGCCCCTACACGGAGACGACCTTCGGCGCGGGCAAAGGCGACTTCCGCTACGACGCCTGGCGCATCCTCGCCAATGTCGCCGTCGACCACGCGTGGTTCGCCGCCGACCCGTGGCAGGTCGAGCAGAGCAACCGCGTGCTGCGTTTCCTCAAGAGGCAGGGCCGCGAGTTCGTCGACCAATACACACTCGATGGCCGCCCGCTCTCGAAGGATCCGTCCATCGGCCTCGGCGCCACCGCCGCCGTGGCCGGTCTCGCCGCCGATCCCAAGCTCGCCCGCCCGTTCGTGCAGCGCCTGTGGAAGGCGCCCACGCCGACCGGCCAGTGGCGCTACTACAACGGCCTGCTCGTCATGCTCGGCCGCCTGCAGGCCGGCGGGCGTTTCCAGGCTTACCACCCAGCCACGCCTGAAACCTGAACCACCCATCACGGACATGACGCGCTCACCCGCCTCGAACCTTCGACATTGGATGTTGGTTGTTGGATGTTGGATGTTCGGCGCGCTCGCCGCGCTGCGCGCCGACGACGGTTACCGCCTCTGGCTGCGCTACGATCGCATTTCCGACGAGTCGGCGCGCACTGCGCTCGCCACCCGCGTGCAGGCGATCCGCTTCGCGTGCCCGAATGCCAACGACTCCGCCACGCTTGCCGCCGCGCGCCAAGAACTCACCGCCGGCCTACACGGGCTGCTCGGCGTGGTGCCGCGCATGCAAACCGTGGCCGCGACGCCGACGGCCGAACTCGGCGACGAGGGCTTCCGGCTCCAGCATGACGGCGCCACGATCGTGATCAGCGCGCGCCGCGACATCGGCATCCTCTACGGTGCGTTCGACCTGCTGCGCCGCATCCAGACACGCCAGTCGCTCGACGCCATCGACGTCACCAGCGTGCCCAAGATTCAACGACGCCTGCTCAACCACTGGGACAACCTCAACGGCACGGTCGCGCGCGGCTACGCCGGCGGCTCGCTCTGGAACTGGTTCACCCTGCCCGATCACGTCGACGCGCGCATCACCGACTACGCGCGCGCCTGCGCCTCGGTCGGGATCAACGGCGCGGTGCTCACCAACGTGAACGCCAACGCGCGTTTCCTCACACCGCAGATGCTGGAAAAGACCGCGGCGCTCGCGACCACGCTGCGGACCTACGGTATCCGCGTCTACCTGACCGCGCGCTTCAGCGCCCCGGTGGAGATCGGCGGCCTCAAGACCGCCGATCCGCTCGATCCCGAGGTCCGAGCCTGGTGGGTGAAGAAGGCGGATGAGATCTACAGCTACATCCCGGATTTTGGTGGATTCCTCGTCAAAGCCAACTCCGAGGGCCAGCCCGGTCCGCAGGACTACAAGCGCACGCACGCCGACGGCGCCAACATGATGGCCGACGCCCTCGCGCCGCACGGCGGCATCGTGATGTGGCGCGCGTTTGTCTACAGCCACGAGGCGCCCGACGATCGCGCCAAGCAGGGTCACCAGGAGTTTGCCCCGCTCGACGGCCAGTTCCGCCCCAACGTGGTCGTGCAGGTGAAGAACGGGCCGATCGACTTCATGCCACGCGAGCCCGTGCACCCGCTCTTCGGTGCCATGCCCCAGACGCCGCTCGGCATGGAGTTTCAGATTTCCCAGGAGTACCTCGGCTGCTCCACGCAGCTCGCGTTCCTCGCGCCTCTCTTCGAGGAGGTGCTCGAGACCGACACGCACGCCAACGGCATCGGCACGACGGTCGGCCGCATCATCGACGGTTCGGCCGACGGCCACACGCTCTCCGTCATCGCCGGCGTGGCCAACACCGGCAATGACCGCAACTGGACCGGCCACCCGCTCGCACAGTCCAACTGGTACGCCTTCGGTCGGCTCGCCTGGGACCACACGCTCGCGTCCGCCGCGATCGCCGACGAATGGACGCGGATGACCTTCGGCAACGACGCGAAGGTCGTCGCCCCGATCACGCGCATGCTGCTCGAGTCGCGCGAGACCGTGGTGAACTACTCCATGCCGCTCGGACTGCACCACATCATGGCCGAGGGTCATCACTACGGTCCCGGCCCGTGGGTCGCCGACCTGCCGCGCGCTGACTGGACGTCCGTCTACTACCACCGCGCGACCGAGCAGGGCATCGGTTTCGATCGCACGGCGACGGGCTCGAACGCGCTCGCGCTGCAGGCGCCGGAGTTTGCGAAGTTCTATGGCGAGCTCGCGACCTGCCCGGATGAGTTTCTCCTCTGGTTCCATCACCTGCCGTGGGACCACAAGATGCGCTCGGGTCGCGCGCTCTGGGACGAGATCGCGCTGCACTACCAGAAAGGCGTCGATTCGGTGCGCACCTGGCAGAAGACCTGGGCCAGCCTCGAAGGCTCGATCGATCCGCAGATCCACGCCCACGTCACCTCGCTCCTGTGTATCCAGGAACGCGAGGCACGCCACTGGCGCGATGCCTGCCTGCTCTACTTCCAGACCTTCTCGAAACGTCCGCTGCCCGCCGGCGTCGAGCCGCCCGAGCACGACCTCAACTACTACAAAAACTACCAACCCGCCTATGTCCCCGGCCGCGACGGGGCGTGAGCCGCAAACCCACTCAAACCGAAGTTAACCCCAGAGGACACAGAGGAAGGCAGGTAGGGTCATGCCTCTGCCAAGTCGCTCACCAAGCTCCGAATCACGGCTCGGCCAGAGGCCTGACCCTACCCTTTGCCTCCGACCCCTGTGCCCTCAGTGTCCTCTGTGGTTCAAATTCCCTGCTAACCCATGTCTCGACTCCCGTTCCTCGCCCTTGCTTCCGTGATGATCCCGGGCGCGCTCACCGCCGCCGAGCCGGTCGCGTTTGATTGGTTTGAATACACCGGCCGCGACACCGCCTTCGAGCAGCCGATCGCGCCCGGGCAGTTCCGCAACCCGATCCTCTCCGGCTTCTACCCCGACCCGAGCATCTGCCGCGTCGGCGACGACTACTACCTGATCAACTCCACCTTCGCCTACTTCCCGGGCATCCCGATCTTCCACAGCCGCGACCTCGTGAATTGGAAGCAGGTGGGGCACGTCATCCATCGTCCCGAGCAGCTGCCCTATGACGGTCTCGGCGTGTCGCGCGCGATCTTCGCGCCGGCCATCAGCTACCACGACGGCACGTTCTACGTGGTATGCACGATGGTCGACGCGGGCGGCAATTTCCTGGTCACGGCCAAGGATCCCGCCGGCCCGTGGTCGGATCCGATCTGGTTCGATTTCGAGGGCATCGATCCGTCGCTCTGCTTCATGGAGGACGGCCGTGCCTGGATGCTCAATAACGGCGCGCCCGCCGAGACCCCGCGCTACGACGGCCATCGCGCGATCTGGATCCAGGAGTTCGACATCGCGGCGAAGAAACTCGTCGGCCCGCGCCAGGTCCTGGTCAACGGTGGCGTCGATATCTCGAAGAAGCCCGTGTGGATCGAGGGACCGCACCTCTACCAGCGCGGGGACTGGTACTACCTGTGCGCCGCCGAGGGCGGCACGAGCGAGAACCACTCGCAGGTGATCCTGCGCTCGAAGTCGCCCACCGGTCCCTTCGTGCCTTGGGAGAAGAATCCGATCCTGACCCAGCGCGACCTCGATGGCTCCGTCCCGCTCGCCGTCACCTCGACCGGCCACGCCGACCTCGTGATCGGGCCCGACGGCAACTGGTGGTCGGTCTTCCTCGCCTGTCGTCCGTATGGAGGGAAGTGGTACGCCACCGGCCGCGAGACCTTCCTGCTCCCCGTCACCTGGACCGACGACGACTGGCCGGTGATCCTGCCGCCGGGCGAGCGCGTGCCTTATGTCGTCGACGCGCCGCGCGCCGCCTCCGTCAACACCACGGGCACGCCGCTCACGGGCAACTTCACCTGGCGCGATGACTTTGCCGCCTCCGAGCTTTCGCCGCTCTGGATCATGCTGCGCACGCCGAAGGAGCCGTGGTGGTCCGTCGACACAGCGGCCTCGACCGTGCGTCTCACACCGCGCGCCGAAAAGGTGTCCGGCAACGCCAACCCCAGCTATCTCGCACGCCGCGTGCACCACGCGCGCTTTGAGGCCGCGACGGCGCTGATGATTCCGGCCGAGCCCGGCGTTTCTGCCGGCCTCGTGGTCTTTCAGAGCGAGACGCACCACTACTTCATGGGCGTGCGCCAGTCGCGGGATGGCGCGGAGGTGTTCCTCGAGAAATCGGCCGGCAAGGACTCCGCGGCGATCGTGGCCACGACGCCGCTCAAGCAGCGGATGGGCGCGGTAAAACTGCACGTGAAGATGCACGACGAGCGCGCGAGTTTCGCCTTCTCCACGGGCCCGGGCGCGCCGACCGTGCTCGTCCCCGACGCCGACGCCACGATCCTCACCACGCAAGCCTCCTGGGGCTTTGTCGGCGCGACGATCGGGATGCACGCGCGGGTGGAGAAGTAGGCCGGATCACTTCCCGTTCGCCTCCGCGCCGGATGCGCGCATGCTGGGCCGCTCGCCCCGCATGAACCTACGCGCCCTAACCTCCGCCTTGACCCTCGCGGGCCTCGCGCTCGCTCCCATGACTTCCGCCGCCGAAGCTCCGATCCCGCGCCTGGTCTCCGAAAACGGTCGCCACGCGCTGCTCGTCGACGGCGCGCCGTTCCTCATCCTCGGCGCGCAGTGTCACAACTCCTCGGCGTGGCCCGCCACGTTGCCAGAGGTCTGGCCGGCGATCGGCGACATCGGCGCGAACACGCTCGAGATCCCGATCTATTGGGAGCAGTTCGAGCCCGAGCCGGGCAAGTACGACACCTCCATCGTCGATCTGATCATCGACCAGGCGCGCGAGGCGAAGGTGCGCGTGATTCTCCTGTGGTTCGCCACCTGGAAAAACGGCAGCCCGAACTACATCCCGCTCTGGATGAAGGCGCAGCCGGAGAAATACCCGCGCATGCTCGGCCGCGAGGACCGGCCCGTGCACTCCCTCTCGCCGCACGCGAGCGATACCCTCGAGGCCGACAAGCGTGCCTTCCGCGCGCTCATGCGTCACCTGAGGGAGAAGGACCCGCCGCGCACCGTCATCATGGTGCAGCCGGAGAACGAGCCGGGCACCTGGGGCAGCGTGCGCGACTACTCGCCCGCCGCGCAGCAGCTCTTCGAGGCGCCCGTGCCCATCGAGGCACTACGGGCCATGGGGCGCGAGCATCTCGCGGGGGCCAACTGGGACGCCGCCTTCGCGCGCGACGCCGACGAGTTTTTCCACGCCTGGTCGGTCGCGCGCTTCATCGGCCAGGTCGCGGCCGCCGGCAAGGAGGAGTATCCGCTCCCGATGCTGGTCAACACCGCGCTGCGCGACCCGCTCTCGCCGCCACCCCCGACCCACTACCAGACCGGCGCGCCGACGGACAACGTGCTCCCGCTCTGGAAGGCCGCCGCGCCCGCCGTCGATGTGCTCGCGCCCGACATCTACCTGCCCGGCTACGCGCAGTATCGCCGCGTCTGCGAACTCTACGCGCGCCCGGACAATCCGCTGCTCATTCCCGAGACGGCCAACGCACCGCTCAACGCCCGCCACTTCTTCACCGCGCTCGGCCATGGCGCGATCGGCTGGGCGCCATTCGGCATCGACTACACCGGCTACCACAACAGCCCGCTCGGCGGCGACACCGGCACGCCCGAGAAACTCGCGCCCTTCACGCTGAACTACCGCATCGTCGGCCCGATGACGCGCGAGGTGGCGAAGCTCAACTTTGAGGGCAGACTCAAGGCCACGGCCGAGGAGCCCGGCGTGCCGTCGCAGGTGCTCGACTTCGGCAAGTGGCGCGCTGTCGTGACCTACGGGATACCGTTCTTCGGTTTCGCCACCGGCGCGAAGGGCAACCCCGAGCCGATCGGTCGCGCGCTCGTCGCGCAGATCGCCGAGGACAAGTTCCTCGTCGCAGGCGCGCACTGCCGCGTGGATTTCGAACTCGCGGACAAGAGCCGACTCCAGCGTGTCTACCTGCGCGTCGAGGAGGGCCGCTACGTCGACGGCATATTCCAGGTGCGTCGCCTGTGGAACGGCGACCAGACCGACTGGGGCCTGAACTTCGCCACGTCTGACCTCGTCGTCCATGCGACGCTCGGGACTTTCTGACGTAGTGCAGGCTTCCAGCCTGCCCCTTCTGCGAACCATCGCAGGCTGGAAGCCTGCGCTCCTTTCTGCCCTCGCTCTCGTGATGCCTTCACCTGCATTCGCCGCCATCGCTGTATCCGCCGCCGATCCAGCCTTTCGCTATGAGGGACGCTTCGACACGACTGACGCCACCGCGCCCGTCGTGATCTGGCAGGGCAGCCGCATCGCCGTTGATTTCGAAGGCGCTGTGCTCGAGCTGCGCTTCAGCGACGTGAAGGGCCAGGTGTTTTTCGACGCGACGATCGACGGCCGGACCACGCGAGTCGATCTGCGTGAAGGTCGGGATCCGGTGGGTGCGCGCTTCGGCGGCCTCGGCCCCGGCCGACACTCGCTGCGACTCTTCAAGCGCAGCGAAGCCGCCGCCGGCACCGTGGCGTTTCGCGGTGTGACGGTGACCGACGACGCGAAGGTGCATGCGCCCGCGGCACCAGGCTATGCGCTGCGCATGCTCTTCCTCGGCGACTCCATCACCGTCGGGGCCAACAACGAGGACGGCGCCGAGGACCAGTGGGATGATCGCGCCACGCACAACAACGCAAAGAGCTACGCGCGCCTCACGGCCGATGCCTTCGTCGCTGATTACTGCAACATCGCGGTGAGCGGCATGGGCATCTGCGAGGGCTATGTGCCGTTTCCCGCGAAGAACATCTGGGATCGCGTCCATCCATCGCCCGACTCGCCGCGCGCCGACCTGGCGACGTGGACGCCGGATGTCATTTTTCTCAACTACGGCGAAAACGACGACTCCTTCACGACGAGCGAGAACCGCCCCTTCCCGGCGACGTTCACCGCGGAGTATGTCGCGCTCGTGCGCTCCGTGCGCGCGGCGTGGCCGCAGGCGCAGATCGTGATCCTGCGCGGCGGGATGTTCGGCGGCTCGCAGAGCGAGCGCTTGCGCGGGCCCTGGGAGGCCGCGGTCGCGGAACTCGAGCGCACCGACGCGAAGGTCGCGCACTTCGCGTTCGAGCATTGGACGCCGCACCACCCGCGCGCTGCCGATCACGCGATCATGGCCGACGCGCTGATCGCGTGGCTGCGCAAGCAGGCGTTTATGGGCCGGGAGTAGCGCGGTCCTACACTCGGCGCTGCACTTCCCGTCGGGCGAAAGCACGCAGGCTGGAAGCCTGCGTGACTGCGGCCGCCGACTGACGGTCCGCGTGGCGGCCCGCTTGACTTGGCGGGGCCACGGAGCAGGCTGCCCCGGCTCCACCTCGCCGACCTTCATCGCGACGCCCCATCCCCATGCGTCTCTCCATCGTCATCGTCCCGTCGACTGCGTCGACCCACGGCTGATCCGCGCCATGTCCGAGATCACCATGGTCCTCCAATCCCTCGGTCGCGGTGAAGGCCGCGCTTCCGAAGACCTCCTGCCCCTCGTCTATGACGACCTGCGCCGGCACGCCGCCGTGCGCATGGCGCGCGAGTCGTCGGCGCAGACGCTGCAGCCCACTGCCCTCGTACATGAGGCGTGGCTGCGCATGATCGGCCACGGACGCACGCGTCCCACCTGGCAAAACCGGGCCCATTTCTTCGGCGCCGCGGCCGAGGCGATGCGCCGCATCCTCATCGAAAACGCCCGGCGCAAGTCCCGGCTCAAGCGCGGCGGCGACCAGCTGCGCGTCGACGTCGACGAGGTGGAACTGGCCCAGACCTCGCCCGAGGAAAAGATCCTGCTCATCGACGAGGCGCTGCAGGAGTTGCAGGTGCGCGATCCCGAGAAGGCGCGCGTGGTCCTGCTGAAGTTTTTCGGCGGCCACACCAACCAGGAGGTCGCGCAGGCCATGGGCGTGACCGAGCGCACGGTCGAGCGCCACTGGGCCTTCGCCAAGGCGTGGTTGTTCCAGTGCATCCGCGGGCAGCAACAGACTTCGTGAGCGGGGCGCGACTGAAACCACGGATTACACGGATGGGCACAGATTACGATCGAACTCTGACGATCACCCACTTCCTGAGGCGAACGTGTCCCTTTGGCCTGCGCGCACGGTCGCGTTCCGTGCATCTGTGATATCTGTGCCATCCGTGGCTCTTTCAGGCTGCCTTTTTCTCCGATGAACACCATCGGCCAGCGCGAGGAGGATCTCTTCGACGCCGCCCGGCAGATCACCGATCCGGCCCGGCGCGCGGCCTTCCTCGATTTTTCCTGCACGGACGACCCTGCGCTGCGTGCGCGCATCGAGGCGCTGCTCACGGCCGAGGACCAGGCCGACGATTTCTTCGCCGAGGGCGCGACGCTCGTGACGCGCACCGATGCCTCGCTGCGGCTCACGCGCACGCGCATCCCGCTGGAGGAGCCGCCGCCGCTCGACCCGCTGCGCCCGCACGCCGAGGAGACGATCGGCGCCCGCATCGGCCGCTACAAGCTGGTGCAGAAGATCGGCGAGGGCGGCTGCGGCGTGGTCTATCTCGCGGAGCAGGAGGAGCCCGTGCGGCGCCACGTCGCGCTCAAGATCATCCGCCTGGGCATGGAGACGCGCACGGTCATCGCGCGCTTCGAGGCCGAGCGGCAGGCGCTCGCGATGATGGACCACCCGAACATCGCACGCGTGTTCGACGCGGGCGAGACGGAGCGCGGCTCGCCGTATTTCGTGATGGAGCACGTGCGCGGCGTGAAGATCACGGACTACTGCGACCAGAACCGCCTCACCCTCCCGCAGCGCCTCGATCTGTTCATCCAGATCTGCCACGCGATCCAGCACGCGCACCAGAAGGGCATCGTGCACGGCGACATCAAGCCCTCGAACATCATGGTCGCGCTGCACGACGGGGTGCCCGTGCCGAAGGTGATCGACTTCGGCATCTCCAAGGCGACGGAGGCGCGGCTTTCCGACCGCATCCCGTTCACGGCCTACGCCCAGCTCATCGGCACGCCGGCCTACATGAGCCCGGAGCAGATCGAGATGGGTGGTGTCGACGTGGATACGCGCTCCGACATCTACAGCCTGGGCGTGCTGCTCTTCGAACTGCTCACAGGTCGCACGCCCTTCGACGGCAAGAAACTGCTCGACGCCGGGCTCGAGGAAATGCGCCGGCAGGTGCGCGAGATCCAGCCGCCACGGCCGAGCGCGCTGCTGCACGGACTCGACACGCCGGCGCTGCAGCGCGCGGCCGACGCGCGCCGGGCCCGCCCGCACCAGGTCATCGCCCGCGTGCGCGGTGACCTCGACGACATCGTGCTCAAGACGCTCGAGAAGGACCGCCGCCGCCGCTACGAGACGGCCAACGGCCTGGCCATGGACGTGCAGCGCCACCTGAATTTCGAGCCGGTCACCGCACGCCACCACGGTCCGTTTTACCGGCTGCGCAAGCTCGCGCGCCGCAACCGCGCGGTCTTCGCCGGTGTCGGCGCGGTCGCCACCGCGCTGATCATCGGGACGACGACCTCGACCTGGCTGTTTCTGCGCGAACGCGAGGCCCGCCAGCGCGCGGTCGCGGCCGAGCAGCAGCAGGCCCGGCTCCGCCAGCAGGCCGAGACCCGCGAGCAGATCACCTCGGCGGCCCTTCTCGTCAGCCAGGAACGTCACGACGAGGCCGATGCGATCCTCGCCGACGTCGCGCTCACCGAACCGACGATGGAGGGCGCGGCCGTGTTTCGCGCCGTGGGCGAATGGCACGCCATCCACGGGCGCTGGAAACTCGCGGCCGATCGCTTCGCCGCGCTCCTGCGCATCAACCAACTCGAGGGTCCCGACGTCTCCACGCTCGACTATCTCGAGCGCGGCCCGGTCCTGATCGAACTCGGCGACATGCCGGCCTACGACCGTTTCCGCCGCGAGGCGGTGGCGCGCTTCGCCGGATCGTCGACCACGTTCGCCGATCGTATCGTGAAGATCAGCCTGCTCGCGCCGGCCGACGACAAGCTCCTCGACACGATGGAACCGCTCGCCGCGTTGACCACGCACGCGATGGCCGACGCCGAGGCGGCAGGCCAGCCTTTCGAGGCCGGGTGGCGCGCCATGTCGCTGGCACTTTTTGAGTTCCGCCGCGGGCAGTTCGAGCAAGCCGCCGAGCTCTGCCGCAAGAGCCTGGCCTCGCCCGATGGCAATGCGCCGCGCACGGCCACCGTGCGCGCCATCCACGCCATGACCCTGGTGCGCCTCGGTCGCTCCGACGAGGCGCGAGCCGAACTCGTGCAAGCCGAGGAAATGGTCGACGCCAAATTCCGCGGCCGCCCGGATCGCGGCACTCCGGTGCAGGGATTCTGGTTCGACTGGGCCTTCGCACGGATCCTCCTGCGCGAGGCGCAGACCCTGGTGGGGCCTGCCGGCGCCTCCTGATCCGGACCGGCGCCGCCACCGTGCGGCGGCCCGACGGACGCCGGTTCCGCCCGATCAATCGTTAGTCGGGCGCTCCGGACCACGGTCGTTCCGGGCCACGACCGCCCGGCCGGCCCCGATCCGGCCAGAAAATCGCCCGAGGCTGTCGGGTTTCGGTCCCATTCGGCGCATGCCTCGATGAAAGCCGCTGTGCCCGGGATCATCGCTTCGTTCGATGCCCCTGGGCGCCCCAGATTCTCGGGTTGCTGGTATTGGCCGCGGTGTCCGGTGGTGCAAGCGCCGGGCACCGCGGGACACCGGTCCGGTCGCCCGGGCCCGCGTGCTTCGTGCCCACCCCGAACCCGCCGGCTAGCCACCACGCCGAACGCCGCCATGCCGCTCCTTTCCCGCTCCACTTCACCAGCCCGCACCTCGCCGCCCGGCGCGCGTGCGCGCGGTCATCGCCGCCTCATCCTCGGCCTCGCGGTGGCTGGCCTCTTCGGGCTCTCCGCTGCCAGCGCCCGCCAAGTCAGCATCCACGACCCGGTGATGACCAAACAGGGTGGCACCTTCTATCTCTTCAGCACCGATCCGGGCATCAAGATCTACGCCTCCACGGACATGGTGCATTGGCGGCTCAGCGACCGTGTGTTCCCAACTGAACCGACCTGGGCCAAATCCGTCGCCCCGACCTTCAACGGCCACATCTGGGCGCCCGACATCCTGCAGTACGACGGCAAGTTTTACCTCTACTACTCGGTCTCGGCCTTCGGGAAAAACACCTCGGCCATCGGCCTGACCATCAACAAGACGCTCGACCCCACCTCGCCCGATTACGCATGGGAGGACCAGGGCATCGTCCTGCGCTCCGTCCCTAACCGCGATCTCTGGAACGCGATCGATTCCCACGTCGTGGTCGACGACACCGGCACGCCGTGGATGAGTTTCGGCTCATTCTGGGGCGGTCTCAAACTCGTGCGCCTCACACCCGACGCCCGCGCCCTCGCCGAACCGCAGGAGTGGTACTCGATCGCCAAGCGCGAGCGCTCCGTCCTGCTCGACGACCGCCAGCCCGGCCCGGCCGAAATCGAGGCGCCGTTCATCTTCCGCAAGGGCGAGTACTACTACCTCTTCGTCTCGTGGGACAAATGCTGCCGCGGCCGGGACAGCACCTACAAGATGATGCTCGGCCGCTCCAAGGACGTACGCGGTCCCTACGTCGATAAAACGGGCAAGGATCTCGCCGCGGGCGGCGGCACGATCCTGCTCGCGGGCACGCCCGTCTGGCCCGGCGTCGGCCACAACGGCGCCTACACCTTCGACGGCCGGGACTACGTCGTCTTCCACGCCTACGAGGCGGCCGACAACGGCCTGCAGAAACTCAAGATCGCCGAGCTGCACTGGGACACCGAAGGCTGGCCCTTCGTCGATCCCACCGTGCTCGATTCCTACGTGAGCGTGCTCGAGGACTAGCCGCGTGTATCCACCTTCACACGTCGCACGCTTGGAGGGCCGGGCTCCCACCCGGCCGCGCGTCATCTGTGTGCACGCCCGTCGACCGATGTGCGGCTGTCCTCCTACATCGCGGCGGCGCAGGAGCGCCGCCCTCCATGCTGACGCGATCTCCGCACTTCCCGCATGAAGACTCCCCGACTCACCGTCCTTGAGAAGATCGGCTTCGGCGCCGGCGACGCCTCCGTCAACGTCGTCATCTCGTCGTTCTTTCTTCTCATCAATTTCTTCTACACCGACATCTTCGGCCTGCGCCCCGAGCACATCATCGCGCTGCTCTTCGTCGGCCGCGTCATCGACGCCGTGACCGATCCGATGATGGGCCTGATCACCGATAAGGTGAACACGCGCTGGGGCCGCTACCGCCCCTACTTCCTCTGGATGGCCGTGCCCTTCGGCGTGTCGGTGTTTCTCGCCTACAGCACCCCGGACCTCGCCTACAACCTCAAGCTGGCCTACGCCTACGCCACCTACATCCTCGTCACGCTCGTCTTCACCGCGGTGACGATTCCCTACATCTCGATCATCGGGGTGCTGACCGACGACCCGAAGGAGCGACTCTCGGCCAACGGCTACCGGCTCTTCTTCGCAAAAATCGCCGCGCTGGCCGTGAGCACGGCCGTGCCGATCGTCGCCGGCTGGTGGGGCGAGGACAAGGCTCGTGGCTACCAGGTCGCGATGGGCGTGATGGGCGCGATCTCGACCGTGCTCTTCCTCTTCTGCTTCGCCACCACGACCGAGCGGGTGAAACACCGGCCCGACCCGCGGCCGTTTCTCGCCCAGCTCGGGCCGCTCCTGCGCAACGACCAGTGGCTGCTGCTCTGCGCCGTCTGCGTGATCGGCACCGTCGGGTATGTCGTGCGCGGCTCGGTCGCGATCTACTACGCCACGTATTATCTCGGCGGCGACGCCGCCATGCAGTCCGCCTTCATGGGCACGGGCGTGGTCGCCGCCATCCTCGCGATGGTGGCCTCGACCTGGCTGACGAAGTTCATCTGCAAGGTGCAGCTCTTTCGCTGGACGCAGATCGGCGTGGGTGTGCTCAGCGCGCTCTTCTACTTCATGGTGCAGCCGGGCGATGTCGCGGCCGCCTTCGTGCTCTACTTCACGCTCAGTTTCGTGGTCGACCTCCACGCCCCGGTCTTCTGGTCGATCATCCCCGAGGCCGTGGACTACGGCGAGGCCAAGACCGGCCAGCGCACCTCCGGTCTGTCCTTTGGCGGCATCTCCTTCTGCCAGAAGGCCGGCATGGCCCTGGCCAGCGCGATCGTGAACGGCCTGCTCGTGTATTTCGCCTACGAGGCCAACCAGGTGCAGACTCCGGAGACCCAGCACGGTATCCATCTCATGCTCACGCTCATCCCGGGTGCCTTTCACGTGCTCATGGGCGGCGTGATGTTCCTCTACAAGATCAACGACGGCTACTATGCGCGCCTGAAGGCCGGCGCCATCCCCGGCCTCAAGCCGCTCGCCAGCGTGGTGCACGAGTGATGATGCCCGCCGACACTTCTGCTTCCCAGGAGGGCGCGGCTCCGGCCGCGCCGCGAATGTCACTCGGCCCACGTGGCGCGGCGGGAGCCGCGCCCTCCATCATGCCATTGCCGTCCCCGGCCTCCTGACTCCTGCCATGGCCAACGTCCTCCAGCCCATCATCCTCCAGCGCGCCGACCCGTGCATCCGCCGGTTCGCCGACGGCTGGTATTACTTCACCGCCTCGGTGCCCGCCTACGACCGCATCGAGCTGCGTCGCGCCCGCTCCATCGCCGAGTTGCCGACCGCCCCGACCGTCGACGTCTGGCACAAGCCCGCATCCGGGCCGAACTGCGAACTCATCTGGGCACCGGAGCTCCACCGCGTGTTCGACACGTGGGTGATTTACTTCGCCGCCGCACCGTCGCGCGAGATCAAGTACGACCTCTTCCAGCACCGCATGTGGGCGATCACGACCACGTCGCTCAATCCGCTCGAGGGGCCATGGTCCGCACCCGTGCAGGTCGACAGCGGGATCGACGCGTTCTGCCTCGACGCCACCGCCTTCACCCACCGCGGCGCGACCTACTACGTGTGGGCGCAGAAGGAGCCGGAGATTCAGGGCAACTCCAACCTCATGATCGCGCGTATGGGTTCGCCCACGACGCTCGCCAGCACGCCCGTGCGGCTCTCCAGGCCCGAGTTCGACTGGGAGATCCGCGGCTTCTGGGTCAACGAGGGCCCGTCGATCCTCATCCGCCACGGCCGCATCTTCCTCAGCTACTCGGCGAGCGCGACGGACGAGAACTACTGCATGGGCCTGCTCCACGCGCGCGAGGACGCCGACCTGCTCGACCCGAAGAGCTGGACGAAATCGTCCGAGCCGGTGTTCCAGACCGACTACGAGCACAAGATCTACGGTCCCGGCCACAACAGCTTCACCGTGGCCGAGGACGGCACCACGGACCTGCTGGTCTACCACGCGCGCACCTACACCGAGATCGTCGGCGATCCGCTCTGGGATCCCAACCGCCACACCTACGTGAAGCCGCTGCGGTGGGACGCCGCCGGCAACATGCCGGTTTTCGGACGTCCGTCGGGCGTCGAGTGAGTTGCATGTGACGCTCCCATTCCACGCTCCTCTTTCGCGGCGGAAGGCGCTGCTCCCGCAGCGCCGCGCGCACGTTTCGCCTCCACGGCCCGGCAGGAGCCGGGCCCTCCACTAAATTCCGAATTCACGGCGCCATGTTTCCCGCCCGTTACCTCCACCGCCTCGTCCTACCCTCTCTGCTCGTCGCCGGCGCGCCCGTGCTGCGCGCGGACGATCCGCCGAATCCGACGTTCGCCGATGTGACGGTCCACGACCCGGCCGTGATCAAGGCGGGCGCGCGCTGGTATGTCTACGGGTCGCACGGCGCGTCGGCCTGGACGGAGGACTTGATGCGCTGGACGCAGGTCGCGACCAGCGTGACTTCGGGCACGCCCGCTCACTTCAACACGTTTCAGAGCGAGCTTTCCGAGATGATCGCGTGGACGAATGCGACCACCCTCTGGGCGGCCGACGTCATTCAACTGGGCGACGGGAGATTCTACTACTACTACAACGTCTGGACCGACTTTCAGGGCTACCGCAGCTACATGGGTCTCGCGGTGGCCGATGGTATCGAGGGGCCGTATACCGATGTCGGCGAGATCCTGAGAGGCGGCACCGGAATCTCCGGTTTCAATCCCAGCATCCACCCCAACACGATCGACCCGGATGTTTTCTACGACAAGGACGGGCAACTGTGGATGCTCTACGGGTCCTACTCGGGTGGCATCTTCATCCTGCGGCTCGACCAGACCGTGGGCTCGCCGACCTTCGGCCGGCCCCTTCCCGGCCAGGGCTGGGGCACCCGGCTGATTGGCGGCAACCACGCCCAGATCGAGGGCGGCTACATCATCACCAGCCCGGAGTCGGGTTACTACTACCTGTTCGTCTCGTTCGGCGGACTCGCAGCCAACGGCGGCTACAACATGCGCGTGTTCCGCTCCACGAATCCAGACGGCCCCTACCTGGATGCGGCCGGCAACAACATGGCGACGACGGCCATCCCCAACAGCCAGTGGTCCACCATCGCGCCCTACGGGGTGAAGCTCATGGGCAACTGCCAGTTCCAGACCGTCGCCGGCGAGACCGGCACGGCCCGGCCCGGCTATGTGTCGCCCGGGCACAACTCCGCCTACTACGACGCGACGACGGACAAGTATTTCCTCATCTTCCACACGCGCTTCGTCGGCCAGGGCGAGTTTCACCAGGTGCGCGTGCACCCGATGTTCGTCAACGCCGACGACTGGCTCGTCGTCGCACCGCACCGTTACGCCGGCGAGACGATCGCGCCGACCGACGTCGGCCGCATCGTGAGCGACTACAAGCTGATCAACCACGGCAAGGACATCACCACCACGGTGAAGTATTCCTCGACCATCACGCTCGCGGCCGACGGCACGGTTTCCGGCTCGTCGACCGGCACCTGGCAGCTCACGGGCGACTACGACGCCACGCTCGTCCTCGGCGGCGTGACCTACCGCGGCGTCTTCGTGCGTCAGTGGGACGAATCGCGCGGCCGCTGGCTGCTGGCGTTCACTGCGCTCGACGGGGCCACCGGCACGCAGATCTGGGGCAGCAAGGTCGCCGTCAACACGGCGCCGGCATTCGTGACCCAACCGACGGCGTCCACCACGATCACGGCCGGCGACACGCTCGCGCTCACGTCGCTCGCGAGCGGCGAGCCCGCACCGACGTATCAGTGGCTCAAGGACGGCACTGCCATCGACGGCGCCACCGACCGCTCGTTCACGATCGCGAAGGCCACCGCGGGCGACGCCGGCACCTACACCGTCGTCGCGACCAACAGCGCCGGCTCCGCCACCAGCACCGCCGCCGCCGTCGTGGTCAACGTGCCGCCGCGAATCACGGCACATCCCGCCAGCCTGACCCAGCCGGCCGGATCCGCCGCCACGCTCACCGTCGCCGCCACCGGCACCGGCGTGCTCGGCTACCAGTGGTTCAAGGGTGCCGTCGCCGTCGAAGGCGCGACGGCCAGCTCCCTCGCGTTCGCCGCGCTCACGACGGGCGACGCGGCCGACTACACCGTGACCGTGACCGACTCGGGCGGCACCACGACCAGCCGCATCGCCCGCATCGTCGTGGCCGAGCCGGCGCCCGGGAGGATCAGCAACGTTTCCATCCGCTCCGTCGCCAGCCGCGGCGGCAACCCGCTCATCCTGGGTTTTGTCGTCAACGGCGAGGGCAAGGACGTGCTCATCCGCGCGGCCGGCCCCGAGTTGATCCGCTTCCAGGTGTCCGGCACCATGCCCGATCCCGCCCTGGCCGTGCACGCGACGATCAACAACGTGGATACGATCGTCGGCAGCAACGACAACTGGGGCGACAGCGGCCAGGCCCCGGCGCTCGAGGCGCTCTTCGCCCAGCTCTCCGCCTTCCGCTTCACCGACCGCACGAGCAAGGACGCGGCCCTGGCCACGACCGTGGGCGGCAGCCGCACCGTGCACGTCGCCAGCGCCGAGCCCGTGCAGAGCGGAGTGGTGCTCGTCGAGTGCTACGACGCGACCGACGCGGTCCAGCCGCGCTTCGTCAACGTGTCGGCGCGCAACTACGCCGGCTCCGGCTCCGAGACGCTCATCGCCGGTTTCGTCATCGACGGCAACACACCCAAGCGCGTGCTCATCCGCGGCATCGGTCCGACGCTCACGCGCTACCAGGTCACCGGCGTGATGCCCGACCCGCGCCTCGAGGTGCATACGACGATCGCGAACCAGGATCGCATCGTCGCGACCAACGACGAGTGGAGCGCGGAGCCGGGCGCGGCCGAGGCGTTCGCCGCGACCTACGCCTTCAGCCTGCCGGCCGGCTCGCTCGACGCCGCCGTGGTGGTGACATTGCCGGCCGGCAGCTACACTGCGCATGTCGCCGGTTTCGGTGGCGGCACGGGCGAGGCGCTGGTCGAGGTGTATGAGCTGCCGTGAGCGGAAGACCCGCAGGTAGGGCGCGCTTGGTCCGGCTCGCTGCGCGACCGGTCTTGTCGGCCGCATGTGCGGCCTCGGAACCGAGCGCGCCGCGAATCCGTATCCGCGACCGCGGCGGGTTCGGAGAACCCGCCCTACCCTGAAGCCGCGATCACGGCCGCTCCTTCTCGCCGCCCATCGCGGCGAGCAGCTTGCGCACGCTCGTGATGTTGCGCGAGGTGCCGTCGATGAGTTTCGCGGTCTTCGCGAGCTTCTCCAGTTTCGGCCAGGCGATGCTCACCTCGCTGATCTTGCCGCGGCACCGCCAGTAGAGCTCGCGACCGCGGAAGCAGAACATGTCGACCCGCGACTCGAGAGCGAGCACCGCCCTCTGCGCGGCGGCATCCGGCGCGGCGCGGAGAAACGAGACGTAAAGCGAATCGGTCGGCGCCGCATCGGAGAATGGCTCCGCGGCGGCGACTATGGCGATCTCGTCGACGGTGCGGATGAAGGTCGGCGCCGCAAAGCCCAGCGCCTCGGCGAGGTGCTTTTCCATCCGGCGCTCCAGCGCCGCGAGATCGGCGCCGGCCGCGGCGTCGAAGATCACGTTGCCGCTGGCGATGAAGGTCGCGACGTTCTTGAGCCGCAGCGCCTCGCAGTGGCGCCGCAGGTCGGCCATGGCGACACGGTGGCCGCCGACATTGATTCCACGAAGCAGGGCGACGGCGCGTGGCATGCCCGCGTGATCGCGAGCGCGTATCCGGAAGTCAACGGCGAAGACCGAACGAGGTAGCGCAGGCTTCCAGCCTGTTTTCTGAGGAAGTGGCTGGATGCCTGCGCCGCGTACGGAAAGAGGGCGGCCCTGTGCGGGGCCGCCCGGGTCAACCGAAGCTATGAATCAACCCCCAGATCAGAACGAGTAACGCGCGCCGACCGAGAACGTGCGGCCGATGAGCACGTTGCCGAAGTTGTTGGTCTTGGCGTTGCCCGACTGGTTGCCGTAGTGGCTCTGGGCCACGAGCTCGTCGGTCAGGTTGGTCGCATCGAAGGTGAACACGAGGTTCTCCATGGCCTGCCAGCTGACCTGCAGGTCGAGACTGGACTCCGGACGGCGGTAGACGCCGATCGGATTGGCGAAGAGCGCGGCCTCGTTGTTGTTGAGGAAGTCCGAGCGCCAGACGTAGCCGAGGCGGGCGCCCCAGTGCTTCTTCTCGTAGGCGAGCGTGACGTTGTAGGACGTGTCCGACACGGCGAAGAACGGACCCCGCTTCTGGCCGGTGACGTTGCCAGCGTTATCGGTGAGCGGAATGTTCTGCTCGGAGTCGAGCGAGGTGTAGCTGGCCTGTACGCCGAAGCCATCGAGGAGGTCGGGCAGGTTCTCCGGGAAGTAGATCGCACCCACCTCGTAGCCGGTCAGCTCGCCGTCCGAGGCGTTGTAGGGCTGCGAGAGGATGTAGTCGTAGCCCTCGGGGTGGGCCGTGGTCTGCGCCGTGACGCGGCGACGGAACGGCACCACGAGGCCGTCGATGTCGCGCTTGAAGAGCGATCCATAGACCGCGCTGGACTTGCCGAAGTAGTACTCGAGCGAGAGGTCGTAGTTCCTCGACTCCGTCGGCTGGAGGTCGGCGTTGCCGCCGCTGGCCGTGCCGTAGCCGATGTCCGTCACGTCCTCGACGTAGGTGATCGTCGGATTCAGGTCATTGAAGCCCGGCATGCGCAGGGTCTCGCAGTAGCTCAGGCGCACACGGAAGTCGTCGGTGATGTTGTAGCGGACGGTGAGGCTGGGCAGGAGCTTGCTGTTGCTGGCCGAGCCCGTGGTCTCCGCCTGCGTGGTCTGGTCGGTGAAGACCGTGTCGCTCGACACGTCGACGTAGCGCACGCCGATCTGGCCGTCGATCTTGCCTGCGCCCTCAAGGCGCGTCTCGAAGTTGGTCATGAGGTAGAGCGCGGTGGTCGTCTCCTCGACGTCGAAGGTCTCACGCATCACGAGGGCGTCGCTCAGGAGCAGCGGCACGTAGTTCGGATCGGTGGCGTACCTCGTGTTGTAGAGTGAGCGGATCTCATCCCGATGTGCCGGGATGTAGTGGCCGTTGAAGACCGCCCACGAGCTCGGCACGTCGGAGAGTCCGTCCCAGAAGTCCTCGTTGATGTAGGTGGCGGCGGCATCGAAGGTCGCGAGCGTGCGACCCAGGCCGCGGTCCTGCGACCACTGGGTGCGGTTGCCCGACTGCGCGCCGCGCACGTCGTAGAGGCCGCCGAAGCCGAGGGACTTGAAGATGCCCCAGTCGAGCTCGTAGTCGCCGTCGATCTTGAGCGACTGGGCGTCGCCCTTGTCGTAGTTGCCGTTGTCCCACATCTGCGCGACATTCCAGAGCGCCGGGTTGGTGAGGTCGCTCTCGTCGACGTCGGCCGTCGCGGCATCGTCTCCGTAGCTGAAGGCGGGCAGGCCGTCGCCGGAATTGAAGTCGACGCTGATCATGCGGTGCACGCGGTCGGTGCGCACGGCGAAGAACTGGCTCTCGAACTCGCTGTCCTGCATCGAGAGGTCGGCGGAGAGCTTGAACTTGTCGCTGATCTCCCATTCGCCGCCGAGGGCGTAGACGTAGCTGTCGGTCTTGGCCTCGGTGTAGTCACCGCTCATGAAACCGTAGGGAAAGCCGACGTTGCGGCGGGCCTTCACGATGTTCGTGCCCTCCCAGAGATCGATGTCGGCGGACGGATTGGCGCTGAGGGCGCCCCACCAGTCGACGAAGGCGAAGTGCAGGTCGTTGAACGTGTCGTCGCGGTAGCCGTTGTAGAACGCCTCGAAGGTGTAGGTGGACTTCTCGTTCGGTGCCCACTGCAGCGCGAGGTTGGCGGCGGGACGCGTGCGGTCGCCGGTGAAGTCGCTGGCGAAGATGGCGTCGCGCGAGAGGACGTAGGGCACCTGCACCGTCGACTCGCCGATGGTCATCGGCAGTGTCGAGCCGGGTGCGGTCGGCAGACCGTCGTCGAGACCCGGCGTCCAGATCGGGTTCTCGGCAACGCCGCCCTTCGTGGCGAAGATGCGCTCATAGGGCGTCCACGGAGCCGGAGGCGTCGCGGTGACGAACGGCAACTGCGCACCCGCGGTCACGCTCTGGTCGCGGTACTCGGTGTTGGCGTAGGAGAGGCTGAAGAGGGCGCCGAACTTGCCGCCGTTTTCCAGCTCCCAGGTGTCGCTCACGAGGGCGCTGACATTCGGCCCGATCGTGTCGGCTTGCTCCTGGTAGATGGCGCGGGCGGAGAGCACGACCTTGCGGTCCTTGAAGTCGAACGGACGCTGCGTGCGCACGTCGATGACGCCGGCGATGCCCGACTCGATGAGGTCGGAGGAGCGGGTCTTGTAGACGTCGACGCGGTTGAGCAGCGCGGCCGGGATGTCCTGCAGCGCCACGGCGCGGCCGGCGGCGGTGAAGACATTGCGGCCGTTGACCGTGGTGGTGACGTCGGGCAGACCGCGGATCGTGACCGCGGCGACCTCGCCACGGAAGCGGTTGGTCACCTGCACGCCGCTGACGCGCTGGAGCGCCTCGACGACGTTGTTGTCAGGGAATTTGCCGATGTCCTCGGCGACGATGGAGTCGACGGACTGGTAGTTCTCGCGCTTCACATCGAGCGCCTTGGTGAGCGACTCGCGGATGCCGGAGACGACAAACTCCTCGAGCTCGATGGCTTCGTCGGGCTGGGGCGCGGGGGTCTTGGCGGTCTCGGTCGCGGCAGGAGTCGTGGATGGAGCGGGAGCCGGCGTCTGGGCCAGCACGGCACTGCTGCCAGCCGTGAGCGCAGCGACGAGCACGAGAGGGAGAACAAGGGGCTTCCGTCTCGAATCGGAAAGTCCCGTTGACGGGTTCTGCAGGGTGTGGGTCATAGGCACAGGGTTTTGGAGAACTTGCATGGAGAGGCGCCGTGCCCGCTGCCCCCTGCGAGAGGCGGCGGACGCGGACGGGGTCTGTTTCTTCATGCCTACATGCGCCGCGCTCCGGCAAAACCCGACACACGCCGCGCAAAATCGGCCGGTCCATGCGATGCCGCTCCGCCCGAGTCCGAGCTGACCGGCCGATTTCTTTCGCGTCGCGTGGCGCAACGCCACTTGGCACAACCTCCCTCACCCCAATGAACCTCGCGGACAAGGTCAGGCTGGCCGGCGTGGTCGGCGCCGGCGGCGGAGGGTTCCCCGCCCACGTCAAACTCACCGCACGGGCCGAGTACGTCATCGCCAATGGCGCTGAGTGCGAGCCGCTCCTGCACAAGGACGCCGTGATCATGGAGACGCAGGCCGCCCGGCTCGTGCGCGGCATGCAGCTCGCCATGGAGGCGGTCGGCGCCGCCCACGGCGTGATCGGCATCAAGGCGAAGAAGAAACACGCGGTCGAGGTCGTGCAGGCCGCGTGCGCCGGCACGACCGTGCGCGTGCATCTCCTGGGCGACTACTATCCCGCCGGCGACGAGTACGATCTCGTCTACTCCGTGACCGGCCGGCTCATCCCGCCGGGCGGCATCCCGATCCACGTCGGCGCCGTCGTGAACAACGTCGAGACGCTCGTGAACATCGCCGAGGCCGCGGAGCAGGACCGCCCCGTCACGCACAAGACACTCACGATCGCCGGCGCCGTGCGCACGCCTGTCACATTCACCGTGCCGATCGGCACCTCGCTGCGCGAATGCGTCGAGCGCGCCGCCGGCGGATTCGCGACCGACGATCCCGTCTACAGCCTCGGTGGCCTGATGATGGGCGAAGTGACGGAAGACCTCGATCGCCCGGTCACCAAGACCACGACCGGCGTGGTCGTGCTGCCGCGCGGCCATCACCTGATGGAGCGCAAGCTGAAGAAACCCGCCGTGCAGGCGAAGATCGGGAAAAGCGCGTGCGACCAATGCCGCTACTGCACGGAGTACTGCCCGCGTTACCTTCTTGGATACGCCGTGGAACCGCACCAGGTCATGCGCACGCTCGCCTTCACCGCGACCGGCGCGGCGTATTTCAACCAGTTCGCCGCCCTTTGCTGCTCATGCGGCCTGTGCACGCTCTTCGCCTGCCCGGAGGAGTTGTATCCCAAGGAGGCGTGCGACGCCTCCAAGGCCGAGATGCGCGCGGCCAACGTGAAGTGGACCGGCCCGAGCGAGGTGAAAGTCCATCCACTGCGCGACGGCCGCCGCGTGCCGATCAAGACGCTCGCGCGCCGCATGCACGTGCTGCAGTACGACGTGCCCGCGCCGTGGTCGGCCACCGTGCTCGAACCGCAGCGCGTCGTGCTGCCGCTGCGCCAGGGCGCCGGCGCGCCCGGACAGCCCCTCGTGCAGGTCGGCGCGCGCGTCGCCGCGGGCCAGCCCCTCACCGCCATCCCGGACAAGGCGCTGGGCTCGATCATCCACGCGCCCTTCGCCGCGACCGTGGCCGAACTCACACCCTCACAACTCGTGCTCACGAGGACCCCATGACCGAATCATCCCTCGGACTCATCGAACTATCCAGCGTCGCGGCGGGCTTTCTCGTCGCCGACACCATGCTCAAGGCCGGCAACGTGCGCCTCGTGCTCTCGCGCTCGATATGCTCGGGCAAGTTCATGGTCATGGTCGCGGGCAATCCCTCGGCCGTGCAGAGCGCCGTCGCCGCCGGCGCCGAGGCGGCCAACGGCTGTCTCATCGACCAGTTTGTCATCACCAGCGTGCACGCCGACGTCATCGCCGCGCTCGGCCGCGCCAGTCCACCCGAGGTCAACGGCGCACTCGGCATCCTCGAGGCCTTCAGCGTGGGCACGCTGCTCGAGGCGGCCGATGCCGCGGCCAAGGCCGCGAATGTCGTGCTGATGGAGATACGCCTCGCCATGGCGCTCGGCGGCAAGGCCTTCGTCACGATGACCGGCGATGTCGCCAACGTGCAGGCCGCGGTGCAGGCCGGCCGCGACCTCATCGCCGACGCCGGCATGCTGGTCAACGCGGTGGTGATCCCGCGCCCGCTGCCGGAGGTCTATCGCGAGCTGATCTGAGGTCCTCGCGCGCAAAGCCTCCCCGGCTCTGATCCGCGGCCGCCGCCCCCAAGCCATTGTCAACTATTGGATGACATTGGCGGCGAGGCCAGCGCGCGCTGCAGCGGACAGCGCGCGGCATCGATCGCCTCGCCGCGGCGGTAGCGCGCGAGCAGGCGCTGCGACTCCTGCGCGAGCATCCGGCGCACCTCGCGGCGGCGCCCCTTGATGCGGGCGATGTGCATGTGGTCGTAGGCCGTGGTCTGGTGGCGCAGCCAGGCGATCGTCGCCGCCTCCGCGCGCTCCTCGATCGGGATGCGCTCGGTGCGGGCGACCGTGCCGCTGCCCACCGGCGTGGCGTGCGCGACGATGCGCGAGGCGAGTGCCGCAGCCGTCGCGGCATGGGCCGGGGCGAAGGCGAGAAACGCCCGCACTGCGGCGCCGAAATCCTCGACGTAGTCGGCCTGCTCGGCGGCGCGGCGGCGGCGGCCGGCGTCGAGCTTGCGCTGATACGCGGGGTCGGCGCGCTCGGTCGCGAGTTCGGCGCGGAGCGCCTCGATGCGCGCGGCCGGCGCCCAGATGCCGCGGGAGAAACGCTTGTTGCCCACCGGCTCGACCACCGTCCAGGTCGGGCCGTCGGCCTTGATGCGGCGGCTGAGCGCGGGGTCGCCGGGTGGCAGCAGTGCCCAGTCATCGGGTACACGCAACACGCGCGCGTCGCGGGTGAGCACGTGGCGCGGCTTGGCAAACGGACGGACTTCGCGGGTCTGGTCGGGCACGCGCGCGAGAGAAGCAGCGCGGCAACGCGGCTCAAGCCTCGAGGGACAGGCCTGAACCTGGGAAAGGCAGTTGGAACCACGGATCGGACAGATGGGGAAGATGATGCATCGGGAGGCGGGCTCATCGAACGGGTGACGATCTTCACCCCGAGTCTTGTGATCCGATCCTCTGTGTCCGCGCGATCTGTGCTATCCGTGGTTCGACCCGACCGCTTTGTTCAGACGGAATCATCAGGTCGAGCGAGGACTCTGGCCCTACGTTTCCAATACGCCCACGCCCCGCCGCCTCACAGCAGCATCTTCGGATTTTCCATGCCCCAGTCGTGCACGAGCTTTCGCTCGAGCATCTTTTCCCAGAAGCCGATGGTCATGAAGTCGACGCCGATCACCTTGATGCGGCGCTCGCCGGCGATGGGCTGAAAGGCCTGCAGGATCTGCGCACCCGAGATCGACGCACCCCGCTGGATGTGGACGACATACGCGGTGTCCCCTTTCAGGGCGTACTGCAGCTTCGCCTCGGGGTCGTCCGACCACGAGAGCGTGAAACTGGGTGTCTTGTATGGGGGCGGGTCGTCCTGGACGATCGCCGGAGCGGTTGCCGAACTCACGAGAGTCTGTTTTTCGGACGAAACCGCATGGGGTTTAGGCCCCAAAGGCCAGCGGTAAATTCCGCGTCATTTCCCTTTCACGCGGAAGGTACGGAAGGAATGCGGCGCGACAGCAAAGCCCGCGACCTGCGCCTCGACCACCGGCGGCTTGTTCCAGCGACGAGCGACCTTTCGTTCGGTCGTGGCAACGACCTCGCCGGACAGGACGTCCTCGATCGCGGTTCGGTCGAGAGCGAGAGCCACCCGCACGTCGACGGGCTCGTCGCGGAAGTTCTGCACGATGAAGGTGTCGTTGTCGTAGACGAAGAGGCTGACCTTGCCCGGCGCCTCGAGCCGCACGGGCAGGTGCGCGGTGACGACCTTGCGGATGGCATCGAGCACGGGTTGCGGGAGGGCGTAGAGGTCGGCGAAGTTTTCCGGGATGGTGAGCACGTAGAGGTGGCCCTTGCCGTAGTCGGCGTCGTGCAGGAGCGGCCAGCCGTTGTCGCCATCGATGGCGGAGACGAGTTCCCAGGAGTCGTTGGTGCGGTAGCCGATCTGCGGGATGAGGATCGCTTTGTCGCCCGTGCTGAGCGGGCCCCAGCCGGCCTGGAAAGACTTCACGGAGGCGACGCGCCCGGTGTGCTCGATCTCGGCGATCTGGTGCAGGCCGCGATCCTGCAGCGCGCGCACGAGGCCGGAGGTGATGACGACCTTGTTGCCCGCACGCACGTGGCGCTCGATCTTCGCGAGGATCTCCGGGTCATGCGCGGCCTGCTGCGTGAGCAGGACGATCGGCTCGTTTTCGGGAAACGCCGGCACGATCTCCATCGGGATGCCCGCGGTGCCGAGGTAGCTCTGGAGGAAGTCCTCGCCGGTGGCGTGCCAGGGTCGGTAACTCTTGAGCGCGAGCGGCCGGCCGATCGCGCCGATCGTGCGGTCGACCGCCTCGAAGGCCACGCCGGCCGCACGCGCGGTCGTCACGGGCTGCAGGATCGAGCCGTCGGCGAGCTTCACCGGCTGGAGCAACTTTTCGTAGTCGAAACTGCTCGGCTGGTCCTGCCACGCGCCGCGCAACGCGGGGTTGAGTGGGGTGTGCAGGTTGAGGATGTCAAACAGCGTGATCTCCGGCGCAGCCTTGGCGAAGAGCGTGACCCAGAGCTGTTCGGCGTAGCGGTCGTAGGAGCGCGACCCGAAAGGATCGACCCAGCCGCCGCCGTTGCGGCCCGGCGCGATGGCGGAGAAGTAGCGCATGATCGAGTAGCCGTGGTAGGGCTGCAGGTGCTGCGCGCTGAGCACGGCGTCGCGGGTCTCGGTGCCGGTGTAGATTCCGTCGAAGATGGCCGGCTCCTTCTCGAGGTTGAAGCCGAGGGCCTGGAAGTGCTCGTACCAATTGGGATACTTGATCACGACCCTGACCTTCGGATTGACCGCACGCGCCGGGCCGACGACGAGCTCCTGCGCGGCGCGGGCCATCAGCTCGAGGCGAAACTCGGTCCAGCCGCGCACGCCTTTGGCCGTGATGTCGTGCTCGCTCTTGGCGCTGGTGAAGAAGAAGTCGTCGAGGATCACCTCGTCGAAATGCCGCGCGGTGTGCTCGGCGATCTCCCGCACCTTTCGGCGGTGCTCGGGATTCGCATACGAGAAGGTCTCGAAGCGGTTGCTCTCGTCGATGGTGTAGGTGATGCCGCCGGCCGTCGCCACGCCGCGCGCGGCGAAAAAGGCCTTGGCCGCCTCGAGGGTCTTGTCGTCGACGATGACCAGGTCGCGGTGCGTCTCGAGGTAGATCTTGTCGACGTGGACTTGGGCCGAGAGTTCGCGCCAGCGCGACTCCAGCCACGCCGGATCGGCCATCTCGCGCACCTCGTAGGCGCGGCAGTAGACGGCGACCTTGAAGTGGTCGTAGGCAAAAAGCGGCGACGCAGGCGCAGCCGCGGCGAGGAGACTCAGGGCCAGGACGAGACGGAGGGGTGGGCGCATCGGGATCGAAGGAACGCGGGGTGAACCGCGACGATGGGGCGCGGGCCGCGGCGGTGTCAGCTCCCGCGCCATTCTATGGATTGAGCAATCTCCGCGGCGTTGACAGGCGATTAGCACGCGCGGGGCGCGACATCTCCAGCGGAGGTGAGGGCGATGCCTCAATCTACACGCGATCACATCCGCCCCGATCAAGCCCACGCGGCGCCGTGTCGATGGCTGTCGCGACCCGGCATGAAATCCTTCCTGCGCGACCTCGCTTTCCTCGGTCTCTTCGCCGCGGCCGTCGCCGCCGTCGTGCTCGTGGTGCTCGTGCACCAGGGGCGATTCTCGCTCCCGCCCGAGCCGGCCGCCGCGGAGGTCGCATCGTCGCCGTCGCGCGCCGCCGCGGCGATGGCACTGGGATCCACGACCGAGGATGCGTCTGCGTCCTCCGCACGCACAGACGCGCCTGTGCCCTCGCCGTACGCCATCGCCCTCGACGACGCATCTGCGGCCGTCGCCCCGACCTCGACCTTCGACCCGTCCACGCGCGGTGTGCTCGGCGACGCGCGTGTGCTCTGCCTGCCCGAGTTGACATGGCTCCAGGAGCAACTCGGCCGCTGGGCCGCCGAGGTGCGCGGCCCACGTCGCCGCGCGCCCGCGACGCTCGACGCGGCCCACGCCGCCGCACGTCGCGCCTCGGCCTTTGACTACCGCGTGAGTCCGGAATGCTGGAATGATCCCGCCGCCCTGGAAGCGCGCGGCTGGGGCGACTGCGCGGACAAGAGCCTGTGGCTCGCCCGGGAGTTGTTGCGCGCCGGATACCCGATGGTCGGCATCCGCCTCGGCGTGCCCGAGGGCTACGAGCCGGGTGAACCGGGACACGCCTGGGTCGTGCTCTATCACCACGGCGGCGAGTGGATCTATGATCCAGCGTCCAGCCCGCGCCTGATGAGCCAGGATGCGGCGCCGACGCGGCGCTTTCGCATCACGGCGACGGTGTTTCCGCGCTGAACGGCGTCTGCGTCGCGTCTGTTCGGCGCATGCAGGCCGGCTTCTGACCGTGGGTGCGCACTACGGTGGATGCCGGATCGGCCGATGACTGCAGGCGGTCCATCCACCGAATGCCCTTATACCTCACCTTCCTGCTCCTGTCGCTGCTCGGGCAGCTGCCCGCCGTGCTCGCGCGCCGGTTGCGCCCCGTGCGCGCCCGGCGTATCCAGCCGGCCTGACACACGCTCGCCCGGCCTCAGCGGTCCAGCCCGTGCGCGTGGAGGTCGCGGATCTCGCGGCCCAGGCCCGCCAGGCCGGGAAACAACGCGCTCTCCGCCACGCCCGCCGACATCAACTGGCGGCGCAGGCGACCCTTGACCGCGGCCGGCACGTCGATGCGGCGCAGGTAGCCGTTGAGTTCGCCGTAGCTGTCGATCGCGCGCGTGTCGCGCCCGTGCACGGTGAACTTGCCTTTCTGCGCGGCCAGGCGCTTGGAGTTGACCGGCGGATCGACCGCGACCGGCGCCGCGGGGATGAGGTCGGTGCGCTCGTCCCAGAGCGCGGGCATGTAGCTCGCGACGAGGCGGTGGTTGTAGATCGGGATGAAGTTCCCGATCTCCGCCAGCCGGTCGTTGACCGCGCGCGGATAGAGCACCCACACGCTACCGGGCGCGTCGCCCTCGATCGGCTGCACGGCGAAATAGAGCGCGACGAGCGCACTCTCCGTCCAGTCGAGCAGGCGCGTCGGCATGCCGTAGTGCTGCATGAGGAAATACCAGTCCCAGTCGGTCGACGGTGTGGTCGTCGCCTCGCCGAGGAAGGGCTGCGCACGCAGGAAGAAGTCGTGCCGGTAGCGGTGCTCGCTCACCTGCCGGTAAGGCGTACGGTAGGCGCCGGGCAGGAGCGGCCAGGCCGCGTTGGCATGTCCGCGGAACCAGATGTCGGCCACGCCGCCGCGTTTTTCCGACCAGGACATCCACACCTGATCCACGAGCGTGAGAAACGCGCCGAGGCTCTCGACGGCGCCGATCGACGGGTTGGAAGGTTCCGGGTTGGGCATGGCAACTTTCGCGGCAGACACGATGCGGTCGGCGCGGCCCGACCGCAATACGATGATGCGCCGGGCCGGAGTTCGGACTGTTCGCGCATTCGAACGCGACGGCGTCTTGCGACCGCGCGATTTCTGAGCACATGAAACGCCTGCATCCCGCGCGCGTCTTCAGCCACGCATCCCCTGTCCCCCAGCCCTCGCCACGAGGCCCACGATCATGCCTGAAAAACTCTCGTTCACGCTCAACGGCCAGCCCGTCTCCGTCGAGGTCGACGGCGACCGCAAGCTCCTCTGGGTGCTGCGCACCGACCTCGCCCTCACCGGCACGAAATACTCCTGCGGCAAGGGCCTGTGCGGCACCTGCACCGTGCTCGTCGACAACGTCCCCCAGCGCTCCTGCATGCTCCGCGCCGGCAGCGTGCGCGGCAAGGAGGTGACCACGATCGAGGGATTCGAAAAGGACGGCGAGCTGCACCCGCTGCAGAAGGCCTTCATCGACCACGATGCGCTGCAGTGCGGCTTCTGCACGCCGGGCATGATCCTCACCGCCCACGGCGTGCTGCGCCGCAACCCAGCCGCCACACGCGAGCAGATCGTGCAGGGCATGGAGCGCAACCTCTGCCGCTGCGGTGCGCACCCGCGCATCCTCGACGCCATCGAACAGGCCCGCGACACGCTCGCGGGAAAACCCACCGCACCCGCGCGCTGACCGGAGGACACCACGATGAACGACTACGAAAAACTCTCGCTCGAGATCCTCCGCTCCACGCCCGCCGGCGCCGCCATGCTGGCCGACCGCCCGGCCTCACCCGAGCGCCGGCGGTTCCTCCAGATGCTCAGCGGCGGCCTGCTCATCGGCGTGACGCTCAACACCTCGCTGCTGCGCGCCGACGCCGAGGAGGCCGCGACCGTGGGCCCGCGCCGCCCGCGCAACGAGCTGCCGAAGGACTTCAACGCCTTCCTCCACATCGCCGAGGACGGAAAGATCACCGGCTACACCGGCAAGATCGAGATGGGCCAGGGCATCAACACCTCGCTCGCGCAGATGCTGGCCGAGGAGCTCGACGCGCCCTACGACACCGTGCGCATGGTCGCCGGCGACACCGACCTGTGCCCCTGGGATGCGGGCACGTGGGGCTCGATGACCACGCGCTTTTTCGGCCCGCCGTTCCGCGCGGCCGCCGCCGAGGCCAAGGCCGTGCTCGTGCTCCTCGCCGCCGAGGCCCTCGGCGTGCCCGCCGACCAGCTCATCACGCGCGACGGCGCCGTGCTCGTGCGCGGCGACGAATCGCGCCGCGTCGCCTACGGTGCGCTCACCAAAGGCCAGCGCATCGAGCGCCATCTCGAAGTGAAGCCCACGCTCAAGGACGTCGCTGCGTTCAAGATCGTCGGCAAGCCGCAGCTGCGCCGCGACGCCCGCGACAAGGTGACGGGCCGCGCCCACTACACGGGCGACGTGCGCCTGCCCGGCATGCTCTACGCCAAGGTCCTGCGCCCGCCTGTGCACGGTGCCAAGCTCACGAGCGCCGACACGACCCGCGCGAAGGCGGCGGCCGGCGTGCGCGTGATCGAGCAGGACGGCCTCGTCGCCGTGCTCCACGCCACACCCGACGGCGCCGAGGAGGCGCTCGCCTTGGTCAAGGCGCAGTGGGAACTCCCGCCCGCGTCGACCCTCACGGAGGACACGATCCACGATCACCTCGACGCCACGATCAAGGACGCGAAGGTCGTCGACTCCGGCGGCGATCTCGCCGCCGGCCGCGCCGCGACCAAGCGCGTGATCGAGACCACCTTCCTCGACGGTTACGTCGCGCACGTCTGCATGGAGACACACGCCGCGCTCGCGCAGATCGAGGGCGACAAGCTCACCGTCTGGGCCTCGACACAAAATCCCTTCGGCGTGCGCGACATGCTCGCGCGCACTGTGGGCTTTCCGCCCGAGAAGGTGCGCGTCATCACGCCCTTCGTCGGCGGCGGCTTCGGTGGCAAGACGAGCAACGGCCAGTGCGCCGAGGCCGCGCGCCTCGCCCGGGCCGCCGGCGTGCCCGTGCAGGTGATGCGTTCGCGCGAGGAGGAGTTTTTCCTGGATACGTTCCGACCCGCCGCGAAGATCAAGATCGCCTCCGGCATCGATGACGCGGGTGCGATGACGTTCTGGGACTACGAGGTCATCGCCGCCGGCGAGCGCGGCTCCGCGCAATTCTACAGCGTGCCGCATCACCGCACCGTCGCGCGGCCGTCGGGCTGGACCGGCCCGGCCGGCTCGCATCCCTTCGCCACCGGCGCGTGGCGCGCGCCCGCAAACAATACCAACACCTTCGCCCGCGAGTCGCAGATCGACATCATGGCCGCGGCGGCGGGGATGGACCCGATCGAGTTTCGCCTGAAGAACATGACCGACGCGCGCATGCTGCGCACGCTCCGGGCCGCGGCCGACGCCTGGGGCTGGAAGCCCGCGCCCGCCCCGAGCCGCCGAGGTCTCGGCGTGGCCTGCGGCGCCGACGCCGGCACGTATGTCGCCGCCATCGCCGAGGTCGAGGTGGACAAGGCCACCGGCGCCGTGAAGGTGAAGCGTGTCCTCGTCGCTCAGGACATGGGCGTGGTCATCAACCCGCAGGGCACGCTCATCCAGCTCGAGGGCTGCGTCATGATGGGCCTGGGCTACGCCCTCTCGGAGGAGATGCACTTCAAGGGTGGCGAGATCCTGGATACGAACTTCAACCGCTACGCCATCCCACGCTTCTCCCAGGTGCCGAAGATCGAGGGCGTGCTCCTCGACCACAACGACCTCCCGCCCCAGGGCGGCGGCGAGCCCGCCATCATCCTCATGGGCGGCCTCATCGCCAACGCCATCCACGACGCCACCGGCGCGCGCCTGCTGCGTATGCCCATGACACCGGCCCGGGTGAAGGCGGCGCTGCCGCGGGCCTAGCGCGGAGGCTGCGGCTCCGCCCCCTGGATACACGAACGCCGCACGGCGCGAGATCGGCCGTGCGGCGAAGGCTGGCGATACCGGGTGCGGTCTCGCGTCAGGGCACTTCGTAGATCTCAACCAGCGCGTTACCCGTGCCGTCGTTGGCGCCGGAGACGAGCACGGTGTAGACGCCGGGCGGCACGGTCACGACCATGGCGGCGTCGGCGCTTCCGGCCGCGAGCGCGAAGGCGCTGACGGCGCTCGTCGCCGCGACGAGGCCGGCCTGGTCGGCCGCGCTGCCCCAGTTGTCGTTCTGCGCGAGGGTGACCTGGTTCGCATCGAGCAGGGTGATGCGCGGATCGACCAGCGTGTTGGCGACACCGAAACCACCGAGGGTCGGGCCCACGCCGCGCACGAGCAGCTTGCGCGGAGAGGAACCGGTCACGACAAAACCCGGGATGGCCACGCTCGCGCCCGTGCCGACGAAACCGCGGCTGGAGATGTTGACGAAACGCGCCTCGGCGCCGCCGGTCACATCGTAGACCTCCACCAGCGCGATGCCCGTGCCGGAACCGACGCCCGACACTTGCGTGGTGTAGAGGCCCGGCTGCAGCGTCGTCAGGATCGCCGCGTCCTTGCTGCCGGCCGCGAGGCCGAACGCATGCACCGCGGAGGTCGCCGCGGTCAGTCCGGCCTGGTCGGGCAGCGTGCCCCAGTCGTTGTTGAAGCCGAGTTCGGCGCCGGCGTGATCGACCAGGCGCACCTGCGGGTCGGCGAGCGCACCGGCGACGCCGAAGGACGTGAGCGTGGGCCCGACCGCGCGGATCAACACCTGCTTGGGGGCATCGCCGTGGATGACAAAACCCGAGATCAGCAGCGAGTCGCCGGCGCCGATCCAGGCGCGCGTGGAGATGTTGGCGAGGCAGGGCGCGTCACCGGTGCCACCGCCACTGCCACCATCGCCGCCGCCCGAGCCGCCGCCAACCGGCGCCCAGGGCTCGGAGGCGGCCGGGCTCCCGGATGAGGCCGACGCGCCGGAGCGGAACGCGAGCAGCCGGTCGTTGTCGTAGTCGAGTGCCACAACGTTGAGCGTCGTCCCGGTGGTGTGCGTGGTCCATTCGGTACCATCGACCGAGGACATGAGCAGGCCGGTGTTGCCGAAGGCGAAGGCGCGGCCGTTGAGGACCTTGATGCCCTGGATGGCCATGTTGGTGTATTGGAAGGGCACCGTCAGCCGCGTCCACGTCGTGCCGTCGGGCGAGGTCGCCAGCTCGGAGACGTTGCCCGCGATGAACAGGCCGTTGAAGAAGCAGATCGCCTTGTAACCGTACCCGGCGGCGACATAGCGCCGCGTCCAGGTGACGCCGTCGGGCGAGGTCGCGATGCAGTAGTAGCCGTCGAGTTCGCCGGAGGCCACGAACAGTCCGTTGCCCCAGGCCACGCCGGTGCAGTACATATTCACGTTCGCCATGGTCACAGGCGTCCAGTTGACTCCGTCCGTCGAATACGCCGCCTGGCCGCGGCCGCCCACGGCGACGAACTTGCCGTCGGCGTAGATCACCTGGTGGTAGTTGCGCGTCGAGGCCGGATCGGTGGTGTGCACCGTCCAGTTGCCGGTCCCGTCCGGCGACGAGGCGATGGTGAGCTTGTCGCCCACCGCGACGAAGCGGCCCTGGGCGTGGATGATCGAGCGCAGCGTGCCGGCGGCCGGGGTCTGCACGACGTGCCAGGTGGAGCGGTCCGTGGAGTACTGCACGCGCCCAGTCGTGCCGGTGGCCCAGAACGCGCCGTCGACGTGGATCATGTCGGTGGGCGACTTGATCACGGTATCGGGCACGGAGATCGGCGTCCACGCATCCATCGGCTCAGCCGCCCGAAGTCGCGGCGCGCCGAGCAGCACCAGCGCCAGGGCGCAGGCGATCAGCGCGACCCAGCCGTGGTCGATGCCCCGCCGGGAAATGGCGCAGGGGCGGGAGGGCCGGTTCGGGAGATCGACGTGTCCCGGCGAAACCAGCGGGCGGATGCGCGGCTGCGAGTCCGACAGGTTCGAAACCTGACGGGCCAGGAGGCGGGGGGAACGAGGCGCGCGCGGCGCCGCGGACGGGGGAAGGACAGCAACTGTGTTCATGTGGGTGAGGTGGTTGTTTGAGGCCACGAGCGTAGCGCGGTAGCGCCGAACCAACCATTCCACCCCGGGGTAACTCCATGCCCACGGACCTCACGCGATCTTCCACTTCGGTGGAAGATCGCCTCTCCCGCCTCGCCTCGATCGCTTCTCCGCGCCAAGGATGCCCGCATGTCGCGCCCCCCACGCTCGCTCATCCGCACCACGCTGCTGCGCGCGGGCATCGGCGGCGCGCTGGCGATCGCGGCGATCACGCTCGTGACCTACCAGCTCATCCTGCGTGCGATGGAGGAGCGCGGCCTGATCCATCTCGAGCACTACGCCGCCGAGCGCGCCCGCAGCGAGGAAGCGCGCCTCGACCAGATCCGCGAAAACCTGCAGCTCGCGGCCCGGCGCTTCGTCGAGCGCTACCGCGCGCCCGACCCGGAGGGATTTCTCGACCGGTTCGACCGGATCTTCATGCGCTATCCCGACGGCGCCGTGCGCAACCGACCCGAGCATGGCGACGGCCGACGCGAGGCCAACGGCTGGGTCAACAAGCACACCGAGCTCACCCCGGAGCTGAAGCGCCGCATCCTCGTCATCTACGACACGGCGCAGGAGTTTCTGCCCGCCTGGGGCGACACGTTCAAGAGCCTCTACGCGACCTCGCCGGAGCAGATCAACTTCGGCTTCGACACGACCATCCCGGACTGGATCTACGACACGCCCGCGGACCGCGAACAGAACCTCAACGAGTCCGACATCGTCTCCACCCAGGCCAACAACCCGCAGCGCCTCATGCGCTGGGCCGGGCCGATGATCGAGCCGACCTACGGCGACTACCTCGTCGCGCTCTGCCTGCCCGTCGACATCGACGGCCGGCACGTCGCGACCTGGTGCCACGACGAGCCCTTCGCCAACCTCATCGAGGCCCGCGCGCGCGAGGACATCGCCGGACTCACGCCGATGCTCGTGCGCGAGGACGGCCGCGTCATCGCGCACCCGCACCTGCGCAACGCCATCGTGGCGGCCGACGGCCAGCTCTTCATGCGCGACGTGCCCTCGCTCGCCAGCCTCGAGCAGGCAGTGCGCGGCCACACCACGAAACATTTCTCCGGATACGACAGCACGCTGCGCGTCTACTACGCCGGGAGCCGCATCGAGTGGTCGGGCTGGTACTTCATCGTCACCCAGCCCCGGCAGGTCCTCACCGGGCAGGCGCTGCGCCACGCGCCCTGGGTGCTCGGCGCCGGGCTCGTCGCGATCGTGGTGTTCCTCGTGCTCCACTCCGCGACGCTGCGCCGCTCCGTCGCACGCCCGCTCGAGCAGCTCACCGCCGCGGCCGACCGCCTCGGCGAGTCGGGCACGGCCACGCCGATCGAGGTGCCGGACACCGATGAACTCGGCCGGATGGCGCGCGCCTTCAACCGCATGGCCGCGGCCATCGGCACCCGCGACGCCGCCCTGCGCGAGCTCAACGCCGACCTCGAGCGCCGCATCTCCGACCGCACGCTCGAGCTCCAGCAGAGCGAGGCGCGGCTGCTCACGATGCTCGATCACGCGCCCGAGGCAATCGTCGTGCTCGACGCTGATTCCGGGCGCTTCACCGCCGGCAACGACCATGCCCTGCGTCTCTTCGGCATCGACCGCGCGCACCTGCTCGGGCTCGGTCCGGTCGACATGAGCCCGTCCGCGCAGGCCGACGGCCTCGCCACGGACGAGCTCGCACGCCGCCACATCGCGAGCGCCCTGGCCGGCGGCGCCCCGGTCTTCGAGTGGATCCACCGGCGCGCCGACGGCACGACCGTGCCCTGCGAGGTCCGCCTGCGCGCGCTGCCCTCGCGCCACGGCCGGCTGGTCATCGGCACGATCACCGACATCTCCGAGCGCAAGCGCGTGGAGGCCGCCATGCTCGAGGCGCTCGCGCACGAGCGCGAGATCGGCGCGATCAAGTCGACGATCGTCTCGATGGTCTCGCACGAGTTCCGCACGCCGCTGGGCGTGATCTCCTCCTCGGCCGAGATCCTCATGCGCTACCTCGACCGCATGTCACCGGACAAGCGCCAGGAACAACTCGACGCCATCCTCCGCTCCACCCGCCGGCTCGGCTCGCTCCTCGACGAGGTGCTGCTGCTCGGGCGCTTCGAGGCCGGGCGCGTGCCCTTCGAGCCGGTCGCCCTCGACCTGCCGCGGCTCGCCGCGTCCCTCGTGGAGGAGGCCGCCTCGGCGACACGCCAGGCCTGCCCCATCCGGCTGGACCTCGGCGACGGGCTGGGCGGCGCCTCCGGCGACGAGGAACTGCTGCGCCACATCGCGGCCAACCTCCTCGCCAATGCCGTGAAGTATTCACCGCCCGGCAGCCCGATCGACTTCGGGCTTCATCGCGCGGGTGCCGACCTCCTGATCGAGGTCCGCGACCGCGGCATCGGCATCCCCCCGGAGGATCATCCGAGGCTCTTCACCGCGTTCTTTCGCGGCGGCAATGTCGGCCAGCGCCCGGGCACGGGCCTCGGGCTCACCATCGTGCGCCGCTGCGCCGAGTTGCACGGCGGCACGGTCGTGCTCGGCTCGGCCCCGGGGGGCGGCACGATCGCCACGGTGCGCCTGCGCATGTTCACTGCCGGGGCCATGCCCGGCGTACCCGAGGGCTCATGACGATGAAGACCGTGCTGCTCATCGAGGACGACGACGACATGCGTCGCAACATCTCCACCATCCTCGAGATGGAGAACTACCGGGTGATCGTCTGCCGCGACGGCGCGACCGGCCTGGCCCGCGCGCGCGAGGCGACGCCGGACATCATCCTGTGCGACATCATGATGCCCGGGATCGACGGCTACGAGGTGCTGCGCCAGCTCCGCCAGGATCCACACCTCGTGCAGACACCCTTCATCTTCCTGACGGCGCGCGGGGAAAAGCGCGACATCCGCGAGGGCATGAGCCTCGGCGCCGACGATTACCTGACCAAGCCGGCGACCGTGACCGACCTGCTCAGCGCGCTGGAGGTGCGCCTCGCCCGCTCGCAGGCCGTGCGCGCCGCCTCGGGCGGCGCCGCCTTCCATCCCGACTTCAGCTCGGCCGCGCCGCTCGAGCGCGACCTCGGGCTCACCCCGCGCGAGGCCGAGGTGCTGCTCTGGGTGGCCCAGGGCAAGTCCAACGCCGACATCGCCACGATCCTCGAGATGACCGTGCACACGGTGAAGAAACACCTGCAAAACACGTTTGAGAAACTCGGCGTGGAGACGCGCAACGGCGCGACCTTCCGCGCCCTCGAGGTGCTCGGCCGGCGCGGCGCCGGGCCGGAGCACATGGCCTGATTAACCTTGGGAACCGGCCGGTCATCGGGCCTGATCGCACCCACGTGAATCCTGCCGCACCGCTCGAGTCTTTTCTCGCCCATGTCGCCGCCGCCCTGCGCGACGGCACGTTTGTGCGCCTGCTGCTCTCGCAGCCCTTGGCCGGCGCGACGCCGTGCGAGCGCGTCATCGGCCGGCTCGTGCAGGTGCGTGGCGCACCCGCGCTCTCGCTCACGCTGCGCGAGCCGCGCCGCGACACGACGCAGAATCTCGGGCTCGACGCGGTCGCCGGCTGGCTCGGCGCCCAGCTGCCCGCGGTGTTTCGCAGCGCCGTGCTCGAGACGACGGCGAAGACCTGGCAACTGCACGCCGCCAAAGACGGCAGCCTCAAACTCGCCGCCCACCGCCCCACACAGACGGCCGCGCCGTCGCGCCAGCACGATCGCGCGAAGAGCCGGTTCCTCGACGCCGCCGCGCTGCCGTGGCTGGTCCAGCTCGGCCTGTGCACGCCGGACGGCGCGGTGCGCGCCTCGATGGCGGACAAACATCGCCAGCTCGAACGCTACCTCGAGATCGTCTCCCATCTCGCGGCCGACTGCGGCTGGCGCGCCGGCGACGCGGTGACCGTGGCCGATATGGGTTGCGGCAAGGGCTACCTCACCTTCGGCGTGTGGCACCTGCTCACCAAGCACCTCGGGCTGCGCGCGACCGTCCTCGGCGTGGAGGCGCGGGCCGATCTCGTCGAGAAGACGAGCGCCGTCGCACGCGCGATCGGCGCCGACGGGTTGTCCTTCACGGTCGGCACGATCGCCGATGCGGCCCTGCCGCCGGTCGACGTGCTCATCGCGCTGCACGCCTGCAACACTGCGACCGACGATGCCCTGTCCCGCGGCGTGCGCGCGGGCGCGCGGCTCGTCCTGCTCTCGCCATGCTGCCACCAGGAGTTGCGTCCGCAGCTCGGCCGACCCGAGCCGCTGGCGCCGATCCTCGCGCACGGCATCATGGCCGAGCGTTTCAGCGAATGGCTGACCGACGGCCTGCGCGCGCTGCACCTCGAGCGCGCCGGCTACACCACGAAGGTGGTCGAATTCGTATCCTCCGAACACACGCCGCGCAACCTGCTGCTCGCCGGTGTGCGGCGCGCCACGCCACCCGATGTGGCGGTACGCGCACAGGCGGCCGGGGAGATCCAGCGCCTCAAGGCCTGGGCGGGCGTCGGGCACCACGCCCTCGACAGGCTGTTGTTGGATTGATGCCGGCCCGACCCCGGGGCAGCCTGCCTGCCGATGCCCGTGCGTCTCATCCTCGTCGATGATCACCAGCTGCTGCGCGACGGCCTGCGCCTGCGGCTGCGCTTCGAGCCCGACTTCGAGGTGGTGGGCGACGCGGGTGCGCTGGTCGAGGCATATCGGTTGATCGAGACAACGCGCCCGGATGTCGTGGTGCTCGACCTGAACCTGCCGGGCGAGAGCGGCCTGGAGGCCATCGCGCGCATCCGCCACACTTGGCCGGGCACGCGCGTGCTCGTGATCACGGGCACGACCGATCCCGGCGCGGCACGCGAGGTCGCGCGAGCCGGCGCCGAGGGCTTCGTGCGCAAGGAGGACGCGATCGAGGAGCTGCCGCGCGCCATTCGCGCCGTGATGGCGGGCAAGACCTACCTTTCTCCCGAGGCGGCCGCGGCGGTGGCCCAGGCGCTGCGCGAGGATCCGCCCGCGGGGCCGAAAGACGCGGTGGCCCACGGCCTGTCCGCGCGCGAGCTCGAGGTGCTGCGCGGCATCGGCGAGGGCATCACCTACAAGGAGATCGCGACACGCCTCTCCCTGAGCGTGAAATCGATCGAGACCTATCGCGCGCGCCTCACGCGCAAGCTCGGCTGCACGAGCAAGGTCGAGCTCGCGCATCACGCCGCGCGGCTGGGCCTGGTGAAGCGGTAGATCGGCGTCTCGTCGCGCACAGGCTGGGCGCGCGTGTCGGGTGTTTTCCCGACACGCCCCTTCCGGATTTTCGGGGGTGTCTGGGGAAATGCAGGCTGTGGACCGGAGGCCGAACAACCGATCGTTGGCTCCATGTCCTCGTCCGCGAGCCCATCCACCACGCCCTCCTCCGGCACCCGCAAGAACCGCGTCCTGATCGTCGACGACGATCCCGCCGTGCGCCGCGTCACACGCACGCTGGTCCAGTTCCTCGGCCACGACACCGCCGAGGCGACCAACGGCAACGAGTGCCTGAGGATGCTCGGCGCGGTCGAGCCCGAGGTGATCCTGCTCGACATGCTCATGCCCGAGAAGGACGGCATCGAGACGCTGCGCGAGATCCGCGCGATCGACTCGATCACGCCCATCATCGCGATGTCGGGCGGCAGTCGCGTGGACGCGGCCCTTTGCCTGCGCTTCGCCTCCAACCTCGGCGCGCCGCTCGTGCTGCTCAAGCCGTTCACCGCCGACGAGCTCGGCGCGGCACTTGATCTCGCCCTCAAGCGCCGCGAGGAGGCGCTGCGTGCGCAGCAGCTCCGTCCCGGCCTGACCGCCTGAGGCGCCGCGCCCCCCGCCCGCGCTTTCATCCCGCAAGATCCCTGATCCAACCCAATCCTCCCCCATGATCCTCTTCTCCCGCCGCAGCCTCCGCTCCCGACTGCTCGTGACGATCGGCACGCTCGTCTTCCTCAGCCTCTCCGCCGTGGGCGGCTGGGCCACGTATACAGCGTTCCACGACGGTCGCGACAACGCCCGCCGTGTCGCCACCTCGCTCGCCGACCGCACGGCCAACGAGGCCGCCAGCGATCTCAACCACGCGTTCAGCATCGTGCGCGGGCTGGCCAAGGCGATCGAAGCCACGGTCATCAGCGGCCACGCCGACCGCACGACCGCCGACGCGATGCTCAAGCACACGCTTCGGCAGAACCCCGGCGTGCTCGGCCTGTGGGCCATCGGCGAACCCGGCGCCTTTGACGGACGCGACGCCGAGTTCGCCGGCCGTGAGGGTCGCGAGCCCTCCGGACGACTCGATCTCGACTGGCATCGCTCCGGCAGCGACCTGGTCTCCATCGCCTGGGAGCCGGGCGAGACGGCCGACACCGCCGACTACTACACGATCCCGCGCGCCCGAAAGGCCGAGACGGTCCTGGAGCCCTACTTCGACGAGGTCGGCGGCAAGCAGGTCCTCATGACGAGCCTCATCGTGCCCATGCTGCACGAAGGCCGGCTCCTCGGCGTGGTCGGCGCGGACATCGCCATGGATGATCTCTCGAGGCACGTGCTCGAGCTCCAGACCGACCTTCCCGGCTACATCGGCGTGGTGTCCAACGCCACCAACTACGTGGTGCATCCCAAGACCGAGCGCCTCGGCAAGCCCTTGGTCGAGTCCGACCCCTGGGCCGAGCCCTTCCTCCGATCGATCACCGCTGGGGAAACCTTCCTCACCGAGTCCTACTCGAGGACGCTCGGGACCAACACCTACCGCGCCGTGGCGCCCATCGCGCTCGGCGACTCCGGCACGCCCTGGTCGGTGGTGCTCACGCTGCGCGAGGACGAGATGCTCGCCGGCGCCCGCGCCACGCGCAATCGTCTCCTCGCCGTCTCAGCCGCCGCCATCGGCCTGGTGCTGGTCGTCGTCGGGTGGCTCTCCCACGGCATCGCCGCGCCGATCCGCCGGATCGCCGACGGCCTGCGCGCGCAGTCCGAGCATCTCGATGTCGCCGCCGCCCAGGTTTCGGCCGCGAGCCAGGCTCTGGCCGCCGGCTCGAGCGAGCAGGCCGCGTCGCTCGAGGAGACCAGTGCCTCGCTCGAGGAGATGTCGAGCATGACCAAACGCAACGCCGAGGACGCCGGCGCGACCAATCGCGTGATGTCCGAGGAAGCGATCACGAATTTCCAGGAGATGTCCGCCCGCACGGACCAGATGAACGCCGCCATCACCGCGAGCGTCGCCGCCTCGAAGGAGACGGCGAAGATCATCAAGACGATCGACGAGATCGCGTTTCAGACGAACATCCTCGCGCTCAACGCCGCGGTCGAGGCCGCGCGCGCCGGCGAGGCCGGAGCCGGTTTCGCCGTCGTGGCCGAGGAGGTCCGCAGCCTCGCGCAGCGCAGCGCCAAGGCGGCGCGCGAGACCGCCGAGATGATCGAGAGCTCGAATGCCCGCATCATCGAGGCCAGCCAGCTCAACGCCCACGTGGTCGCCGCGCTCGAGCGCAACACCGAGATCGCCCGCCGCGTATCCACGTCGGTCAGCCAGATCGCGACGGCGTCGAAGGAACAGGCCGACGGCATCGCCCAGGTGAACATCGCCGTGAGCCAGATGGACCGCGTGACGCAGTCCAACGCCGCCAGCGCCGAGGAGACCGCGGGCGCCGCCCAGGAACTCAACGCACACTCGATCTCGCTCAAGAGCGCCGTCAACGAACTGGTCGGCCTGGTCCAGGGCGACTCGTCGCTCGCTGCCGCCCTGCCGCCGGTGGTCTCCCCGGTTCTCACCAAAGCGCCGATCGCAGGGCGCCCCGCCGCTCGCCCGGCGCCGGTCGCGAAAACGACACGCACGACGGCCGTCGCCCCCGGTCGCGCACACCCCGCGGCCGCGACACTCGATTTCTGATCTCAGACAGAGGGTATTGGGGTTCAAAGCCCGCGCACGTCGTGCGCGGGCTTTCTTTTTCGATGGCGAGCCCTCGCGTCGGCTCAGGCTGCATTTTGCAGTCGTCGCGGCCCCGCGCGCACGCGAGCATGACCGCATCGGCATGGCCATGTCCGCGACACCCCGCACCGACGGCCAGAGTTTTGGACGGGCGCCGTTGCCCGCCGAGATCCGCGATTCGCTCGTGCGCGTCTGCCTGGCGCTGGTCGTCGCCGGCAGCGTGGCGATCCTCGCGATCAGCACGGCGCGCGCGGGATGGCGATTCGTCTTCGGCCATCCGATCCCGCTGATCGTCGTCGCATCGACGATCGTGCTCGCGCTCGCGCCGGTGACACGGGCGATTCCCCGGCGCTCCCACGGAGCGCTGCTCCTCGCCCACATGGGCGGACTCACCTTGGCCGGCCTCGCCTTCAACGGATTCGGTCCGGGCACGTCGGTGTGGCTGTCGTTTCTGATCGTGCTGGTCGACATCCTGGCCGGTGGCCGGGCCATGCTCGCGGTGTTCGCGCTCGCCATCGCCGCCGTGACGCTGGCCGGGCTGGCGTGGAGCTCCGGCCTGTTGCCGCTGGCATCACCGGTGCCGTCGGCACGCAGCATGATGCTCGACCCTTCACTCTGGCTCCGCCAAGGCGTCGCCGCCATCACCGGCGCGGGCGCGACCGCGGCCGTCGTGCACTTTCTCAAGCGCCGGCTCCTCGATTTTTCCGAGCAGCAGCGCGCGGCGGTCCAGACACTCGCACGCGAGCAGCAACGGCGTGCCGAGGCCGAGCTCGCGGGGTTGCAGGCCGCCCATCAGGCAGCCACGGCCGAGCGCCAAGGCGACGCGCGCATGCGCGCGGTGTTTCATGCCGCCCCGATCGGTATCGTGCTGATCCGCGACCGCAGGATCATCGAGATCAACGGGCGCCTCGCCGATCTGCTCGGCTACACGCAGGATCAACTTGTCGGGCACGATACGCGGATGCTCTACCCAGACGATGCGACGTTCGATCGCATCGGTCGCGAAGTGCTCACCGACATACTTGCGGCAGGCGCCTGGGAGGGTGAGATCGAATTTCTCCATCGGGACGGACACCCTGTCAGCTGCCACAGTCGGGTCGCGCCGATCGACCCAACTAACCCGCACGGCGGCCAGGTGTGCATGCTCTTCGACCTGAGCGAGCGCAAACGCATCGAGGCGCTCTCGCGCGAATACTCCGAACAATTGCGCGAGATCTTCGAACACGCGACGGAGATCATCTTCGTGGTGCGCGCCGAGTGCGACGGGCGTTTCCTCTTCGAGCGCATCAACGACGCCGGCGCGATCATCGGGCTGAAGACGGCGGACTTTCACGCCGGGACCAAGACGCCCGACGACCTCTTCCCACCCGAGGCGGCCCGGCTCGTCACGCAGGCCTACCGGCAGTGCGTCGAGGCGCGCGACGCGATCGTCGTGGAACAGGCGCTGCCCACACCGACCGGCATGCGCGCGTTCTCCACCGTGCTCGTACCGATCATCCCCGAGCAGGGCGGCCGCGTCGTGCGCATCCTCGGTTTTGCCCGCGACCAGACCGAGCGCATCCAGGCCTCGCTCGCGCTCCAGCAGAGCGAGGCAAAATTCCGCGGCATGTTTGAGAACTCCGTCGTCGGGCTCTTCCGCATCGGCTCCGACGGCCGGGCCTTCGCCATCAACGCCGCCCTCGCGCACATGTACGGCTACGCTTCGGCCGACGAAATGTTCGCCCACGTGCGGGACATCTCTTCGCAGATCTACGCCGACCCGGTGCAACGCGAGACGCTGCGGGCCGAACTCGCCGCACGCGGTCGCATCGAGAACGTCGAGGTGCAGGTCCGGCGCAAGGACGGCAGCCTGATGTGGGTGCTGACCAACGCCCATCTCTCGCAGGACCCCATCAGCGGCGAGCGTCACATCGAGGGTTCCTGCATCGACGTGACCGAACGCAAGCAGGCCATCGAGCTGCGCCAGGCCAAGGCTGAGGCGGAGGCCGCGAGCCGCGCCAAGTCGACGTTCCTCGCGAACATGTCGCACGAGATCCGCACGCCGATGAACGCGATCATCGGCTTCTCGCAGCTGATGCGGCGCGACGGCTCGCTCACCCCGACGCAACGCGAGCACCTCGGCATCATCGAGCGCAACAGCGAGCACCTGCTCGCGCTCATCAACGACATCCTCGAGATGTCCAAGATCGAGGCGCATCGCATCGTGCTGCAGCGCGCGCCCTTCGACCTGCGGCAGACCGCGCGCGACCTCGAGCTGATGTTCGCCGACCGCGCCCGCGCCAAGGGGCTGGCCTTCTCGGTCACCACGCCGGACGACCTGCCCGAGGCCGTCAGCGGCGACGAGGGCCGGCTGCGCCAGATCCTGGTCAACCTCGCGGCCAACGCCGTCAAGTTCACCGCCAGCGGATGCGTCGCCGTGCGACTCGCCCTGGAGGCCCGGCCCGGCGAGCACTGGCTCCTGCGTGCCCGCGTCGAGGATACAGGGCCCGGCATCGCAGCGGAGGACATGCCCCGGCTCTTCAAGCAGTTCGAGCAGGCCGCCGCCGGTCGCGCCGCGGGCGGCACCGGCCTGGGCCTGGCCATCAGCCGCGAACTCGCGCGGCTCATGGGTGGCGACATCACGGTGGACAGCCAGCCCGGCCGCGGCAGCACGTTCGCGGTCCATGTCCCGCTCGCCGCCGCCGAGAGCCCGGCCCTCGCGCGCGCGCCAGCCGACGGTCGACACGCGACCCGGCTGGCGGCCGGCCAGCCCTCCGTCCGGGTGCTCGTCGTCGACGACATCGAGGACAACCGCCGCCTTCTCAGCGAGATGCTCATCGCCACCGGCTTCGAGGTGCGCGAGGCCGCCGACGGCGTACAGGCGATCGAGCAGTTCGACCGCTGGCAGCCCCACGCCATCCTCATGGATGTGCGCATGCCCGTGATGGACGGCAATGAGGCCACCCTGCGCATCCGCGCCCGGCCGCGCGGGCGCGCCGTGAAGATCATCAGCCTCTCCGCGAGCGTGTTCGCGGAAAACCGCGAGCAGATGCTCGCCGCCGGTGCCGACGACTTCATTGGCAAGCCCTTCCTCGAGGATGTCCTGCTCGACAAGCTCGGGCGCATGCTCGGCCTGTGCTTCGACTACGAGGCGCCGGCCGACACGTCGCCCGCGGAGCCGACCCCACCGGCCGAGACCGGGCGCCCGCTCTCCCTGCACCTCGTCACCGCGCTGCGCCAGGCGCTCGACTCGGCCGATGTCGACCGCGCCGTGGAATTGACCGCCCTCGTCGCCGCGCTCGACCCCGGGCTGGCCGACGCGCTGCGCACCCGGGCCGAGGCCTTCGATTACGAAGGTGCACTCACCCTCCTCTGTCTCTTATACACATCT
>JACSRI010000240.1 GCA_014879845.1 Opitutaceae bacterium | reverse complement strand
CCCGTCCGCGCGGCGCGCGGCGGACGGGTGATGTGAGGGAGGGACTCGCCTCGGATCAGAACGTGAAGAGGAGCTCAGCCGCGATCATCGTGCTGCTGCTGAGTTCCTCGCCTTCACCGAAGAACACATCGCTGTAGTCAGTGTAGGAGAACTCGAAGACCGCGAGCAGGTTGCTCGAGAGCTTGTAGCTCGGGCTGATCGTGTACTTCAGGTTCGAGCCGCCGTCGTCGTCGACGTCCTGCGCGCTGATACGGCCGGTGATCGCGGCGGAGTCGCTCAGGGCGTAGTTGGCCATGACGAGCCAGAACAGGTGGCTGGGGAGGCCGCTGGCGGCGTCCTCGTCCTCGAGCTTGCCGAGTTCGGCGGCGAGCGTGAGCTTCTCCTTCTGGTACTGCACCCAGAGGTTGTAGTAGGAGATGTTGTCCGTGTTCTCCTTACTGTCGTAGGAGTAGCCGGCGAAGATCGTCCAGCCCTCGGCGGGCGTGAAGGTCGCCTTCGTCTCGATGCCGAACTCGTCGGACACGCGCGAGTCGCGGCCGTAGTTGGCGGAGACGAGCGCGGCGCCGAAGCTGAACTTGTCGGCGGCGTAGTCGTACTTCACGCCGTCGTTGTAGCCCGCATACGGGAGGCCGAAGTCGTAGGCATAGGAGTACTGGAAGAGCTTGTAGGGCTCGTCGCCTTCGTAGCCCATGTAGCTGAGGAAACGGCCGGCGGTGAAGGAGCTCTGCTCGTCGAACTTGTAGCTGACGTAGGCCTGCTCGACGGTGACGTCGCCGCCGTTGCGCCACTCGAGGTCGATATTGCCGGTGACCTTCTCGAAGGAGGCGGCGAGGTCGATCTCGACTTGGTCGAGGTTCATGCCGTTCTCCGAGTCGCCGGGACTGGTGTCGGCGATGTAGGCGGACATGTCGGCGAATCCCGAGATCTTCAGGTTCGGGCTCAGTTCGATCTCCGCCTGGGCGGAGGCGAGGGCGAGGGTACTGGCAGCCGCCGCACCCGTCAGTTTCATCGTGGTCGTTAGCTTCATGTGGTTCCTGGTGATAAGTCCGCAGATGGCGCCGGCCCCGAACTGGTTGGAGTCGCTCGTCGGCCGGCTGGTTGCGGTGCGTCGGGTTTAGCACGGGTGGTGCCAGCGACCGAAACGGCATCACGGTTTGTTTTGATCGATGCGATGAATGGAATTCATCGATGATCGCCGGTGCCTGCACGGCGTGCACGGATGCTTCGCCTCTGCCCGAGCCGGCGGCCCGGTCGTGGATCCCCGCCCCGTCTGCAGGGCCGCGGCGCTACACGGGGCTGGTCAGGCGACGGCTGAAGTCGGCGAGAAACTCGCGTGCCCGGGCCCAGGCGGCGCGCGCGGTCGCGAGGTCTTCCGCCGCGTGCGAGAGATCGCCCTGCTTGGCCGCCTCTTCGATGCGGCGCAGTATCGGCACCATCACGACGACGCCACAGCCGGAGCTCGAGCCGCACCATTTGTGGGAGACCTTGCGGACGGCGGGAGCGTCGGCCGCGGCGACCGCGGCCTCGAGTTGCTGGAGCAGGCTGGTCGACTGCTCGCTGAACTTGATGACAAGTTGCAGCACTTTGCCACGGTCGTCCGGGTAGATCTCGAAGAGGCGCTCGACGTCGACGGGAGCCTCGCGGTCCTGGAGCGCCGGCTCGGGCGCGGCCGGGTGCGGTGGGTTCGGATCGGATACGACGCTCGCGGCGTGGTCGAAATCCGGCGACCCGGTCGGCCGCCAGCGGGCAAGGGTCCGGCGCAGCATTTGCGTGCGGAGAGGCTTGCTGAGGTAGTCGTCCATGCCGGCGGCGAGGCACTTCTCGCGGTCGCCAGCCATGGCGTTGGCGGTCATCGCGATGATGTGGACGCGCCGTCCGCCGAAGCCCGGCGTGTGCCGTGCCTCGAGATCGCGGATACGCCGCGTGGCCTCGTAGCCGTCGAGCTCGGGCATCATGCAATCCATCAGCACGATGTCGTAGCGGATGCGCTGGAGGGCCTCGACGGCCTCGAGGCCGTTGCCCACGACGTCGGCATTGAGGCCGAGGCGGCGGAGCTGCGAGGCGGCGACCTCCTGGTTGACCGGATTGTCCTCGGCGATGAGGATGCGCGCGCCGAGGGCGACGGGCGGCTCGGCGTCGGCGGCCGACGGTTTGGGCACGACTCCGCCGCGGGCGCTGCTTTCGCCGGACAGGGCCGAGGCGACGGCGCCGGCGAGGCGCGTGAGGCGCACCGGTTTCGACGTCGTGGCGACGATGCCGGCGGCGCGCGCCTCCTGGTCGGCGACGGCGAGGCCGACGGGCAGGAGCAACACGAGGCGCGTGGCGGCGAGCGCGGGATCGTCGTTGATGGCGCGGGCGAGGGCGAGTCCGCCGGGTGCGGGCAATGACGCGTCGATGAGTGCGAGGTCGAAGGGCACGCCGGAGGCGGCTCCTTCGCGCAGGTGCGCGAAGGCGGAGTCGGCGTCCGTCGCGGTGCGCGCGAGCATCTGCCAGACCGATACCTGCTCCGCCAGGAGCGCGCGGGACGTGGTATTGTCGTCGACGATGAGCACGCGGGCGCCCTCGAAGGGTGCGAGACACTCGGGCCGCACCGGTGCGGCCACACCCTGTTTCTCCAGGTGAATGTCGAAGAAGAACGTCGTGCCCTGGCCGGCTGTGCTCTCGAGCGTGATCGAGCCGTGCATCATCTCCACGAGGAGGCGTGAGATGGCGAGGCCGAGGCCGGTGCCGCCGAAGCGCCGCGTGGTGGAGGCGTCGGCCTGGCTGAACGCGGCGAAGAGCCGGCCCTGGGCCTCGGGCGGGATGCCGATGCCGGTGTCGCGCACCTCGAACTGGAGGTGGACCGTCGTGTCGGTCTCGTCGAGGAGCATGCCGCGCACGGCGACCTCGCCGTTTTCGGTGAACTTGATCGCGTTGCTGACGAGGTTGCTCAGCACCTGGCGCAGTCGGCCCGGGTCGCCGCGCAGGAGCGCGGGCGTGCCCGGCGCAAGGGCGCCGACCAGCTCGAGGCCGCGCGAGTGGGCGCGCGTGGCCTGGATCTCGAGCGTGTCCTCGATCACCTCGTGGAGATCGAAGTCGAGGATCTCGAACTCGAGCTTGCGCGCCTCGATCTTGGAAAAGTCGAGGATGTCGTTGATGACCGTGAGCAGGGCGTCGGCGCTCGTGCTGATGAGCTCGGCGATGTGGCGCTGGCGCGCGTCCAAGCCGGTCTCGAGCAGGAGGTTGTTCATGCCGATCACGCCGTTGATGGGCGTGCGGATCTCGTGGCTCATCACGGCGAGGAACTCGCTCTTGGCCTTCGTCGCGGCCTCCGCGGCCTGCATGGCGGCGCGCAGCTCGGCCTCGGCCTGCTTGCGCATGGTGATGTCCTCGATGTGGGAGACGAAATAGACGGGCTGGCCCTCGCGATCACGCACGAGCGACACGCTGAGCGAGCCATGGACGATGCGCCCGGTCTTGTGCAGGTAGCGCTTCTCCATCTGGTACTCGTGGATGCCGCCGGAGAGCATCATCTCGATGAGGTCGTGGTCGACCTCGAGATCGTCAGGATGCGTGATCTGGCGGAAGGTCGTGGTGAGGAGGTCCGCCTCCTCGTACCCGAGCATTCGGCACAGGGCGCGGTTGACCTGGAGCCAGCGCCCCTCGGTGCTGACCAGGGCGATGCCGATCGGCGCCTGGCCGAAGGAGAGGCGGAAACGCTCCTCGCTCTCGCGGATCGCGGCCTCGGTGCGCTTGCGGTCGGTGATGTCGACGACGATGGCAAGGTACCCGGAGATGGTGCCCTCGCTCGTGTGGAGCGCGGTGATGCTGATCTGGGCCGGGAGCTGCGAGCCGTCGCGGCGCACGCAGGTCCACTCGCGCTCGTCGATGTCGCCCACCCGGGCGCGAGCCACGAGGACGTCGAAGCCCGGCTCGATCGGTCGGCCGAGGAGCCGGCCGAGTTCGCCGGCGCGCCGCTCGACCTCGCCGGGCTCAAAGATGATGAGCGGCGTGTAGTGGCCCTCGAGGTCCTCGCGGCGGTAGCCGAGCATGCGTTCGGCCCCGGCGTTGAACGCGACGATGCGGCCCTGCGGGTCGGTGCTGATGATGCCGAGGTGCGTGCCGTCGAGGATCGCCTGCTGCAGGCGGTTGACGGAGGTGAGCGCCTCCTGGGCGACGCTGAGTTCGCGCGTGCGTTTCTCGACGAGTTTCTCGAGCAGGGCGCGGGCTTCCTTCTGGTCGTGGATGTCCGTGGACGTGCCGACCCAGCGGATGATTCGCTCGTTGTAGTCGCGCTGCGGGAAGGCGCGCAGGAGGTGCCAGCGCGGGGAGCGATCGGAGGCGCGGATGAATCGCGCCTCGGCCTCGAAGGCGTGGCCGGTGTCGCAGGCGATGGCCCAGCGGTCGTTGAGGGCGTGGAGGTCCTCGTGGTGCACGACGTGGCGCCAGCCCTCGTCGCGCGTGCGCGCAAAGGTGAGGCCGGTGTAGTCGAACCAGCGCTGGTTGAAGTAGTCGGGCGTGCCGTCGGGTCGGGCCGTCCAGGTGATCTGCGGCATGGCGTCGGCTAGGAAGCGGAAGCTCTCCTCGCTGCGACGCAGGGCCTCGGCGGCCTCCATGCGGTCGGTCACGTCGACGCAGGCGCCGACGATGCGCACGGGCCGCCCGACGTCGTCGTGCTCGACGCGGCCCTTCGAGGAGATCCAGCGGGTGGCGCCGTCGCGGCGGCGGCGGATGCGGTACTCGAGGTCCCAGTCGCGGCCCTGCCCGACCGCGGCGCGCATCGCGCCGTCGATGCGCGCGTGGTCGACGGGCTGGACGATCGATAGGAACAAGGCGAGGTTGCGCGGGCCGGTGTCGTCGGCGCGCAGCCCGAGCAGGCGGCTCATCGGATCGTCCCAGTCGAACTCCTCGCTGCCGATGCGCCAGGTCCAGGTGCCGACTCCGCCGCCGTCGAGGGCGACCTGCAGGCGGGCCTGCGCGGCCTGGAGCTTGCCGTTGGCGCCGGTCAGGGCCTCGGTGCGCTCGCGCACGCGGCGCTCCAGCTCGTTGTTCGCCTCGATCAGGTCGCGGCGGGTGCGCGTGAGCGAGATGAAGCCGACGATGACGAGCGCGACGGCGAGCACGACCACGACCGAGAGCATCCAGCGCGATCGTACGCGGATGTCCGCGAGGCGGGATCGGCGGAGACCGAGCTCCTCCTGCGCGACCTGCGCGAGCGCGTCGCTATGGGTCTGGATCGTGCGGCTGAGATCGAGCGAACGTGCGAGGATGTCGTGCGCCGCGGCCCCTCCGCCGCCGGGTCCGCCCTGCAGGAGCAGCCCGGCGAACTCGAGCTTGCGCGCGAGCAGCGGATCGAGGGCGGCGAAGAGTGCACCGGCTTCGGGATCGGAACCGACCAGGGAGGCGAGCGCGGCGGTATCGCGTCGCAGTGTCTGCGAACGCGCCGTCGCCTCCTCGCGGCCCGCGATGTCGCCGGCCAGCACCATGCGCTGGACGGAGGCGTCGAGGTGGCCGACGGACGAGCCGACACGGTCGATGAGCGACTGGATGCGCAGGGAGTGCTCGACCCAGGTGTTGGCGGTGGCGAGTTCATCGTCGAGCAGGACGGCGATGCGCCCGCAGAGCGCGAGGAGCACCACGGCGCCGATGAACAGCTCGGCGGCAAAGTCGCGGTGTTCGTCGCGGTCGCGTCCATACGCGATGAGCGTCGCGCCCAGCAGCAGAAAGCCCGGCCCGGTCGCGACCGCGGCCCCGATGGGGTGTCCGGCGAAGGAGGCGATTTCGAGGCCCGTCGTGTGGACGAGGAAGGCGACGATCGAGAGCAGCGTGAGCGCGGCTCCGTTCACGGTGAGCCAGCCGCGGCGGTTGCGCAGGTCGGCGAGCTGCACCACGGCGAGGCCCGCGAGCACGAGCGACAACGCGGTGCTGGGATACATCCGGTTGGCGCTTTCGAAAGGTCGGTTTTCGCCCTCGGCGTCGATCTGGAGCGCGTCCTGGGCCGGCAGGGGCGAGACGTAGAGCAGGTTGTCCAGGCCGAGTGTGCGCGGCGCGGAGGAATCCCAGAACGAGATAAGTGCAAACAGCGACATCGCGGCGCCGATGCCGCGGGCCGTGCGGGTCCATCCGATCGCGAGGAGAATGAGCGCGGCGCCGATGGCCGTGCACGCGACTGCGGCGTTGTAGGCGATCGGCACGCTGCCGGGGATCACCTCGACCATGTCACGGTTGCCCAGCAGGTGACCGGCGGCGGCGAGCAGGCCGACCACGAGTTGGAGGCAGCCGATCAGGCCGAACCAAAGACGGCGTCGGCGGGGCATCTGCGTCGAAGGCGCGCGCGGGTCGGTCATCGCGTCGGCCGGGTGTGGGCCGGTCGCCTTGTGCCCGCGCGGCGGTGGCCGGGCGGTCGGCGGCGGTCGGCGCAGAGGATATTCTTCATCAGGGAGTAGAGTGAATATCGGCCGCAGGAGTCCCCGGCTTGAACATCGCGTGCCGTCACCGACCGTGCCTGCCGCCGACCTGCGGCAACGGGTATCTCCCTCGTCTCCAGTGACCTGCGTGAGCCTTAGGCGGGGGCTGACCATCCCGTGCCCCGTCCCGGGCACCGTACCGCCCGAGAGACCGGCAGAACCGGCGGGCTCCGTCTCACCCCGAGGCCAGCGTGCCGTCGGCGTGCAGTGAGCGCAGGATCGAGGTCAGGAACGGCAGCAACTGCTTCTTGCGGCTGACCACGCCGGGCATGTCGAAAAGCTCGCCCGGCTCGATCGCCTGGAATGTCACGCGCGCCACGAACTCGCGCTCGCCCTTGATAAGGAAGAGCGAGTTCTGCGTGTTGATGTCGGTCACGAGCAACCCGGCGAAATAGAGGCCCTCGCTCGCACGCAGACGGGCCAGCGCCTCGGCGATCTTCTCCTGGTGCGTGCGGAAGTTCGTGAAGCCGAGCTCCTCGACCTGCGATACGGAGAAACGCACGCCGTCCTCCTGGTAGATCTTGTAGTCGGCGCGGATCACCTGGTCGGGCGTCGACGAGAGGATGACCGAGCCGCTGCTGAAGATCTGTTCCGCGAGCTCACGCGACTTCACGCCGGCGACCTCCTCCAGCCAGCGCAGGATGACCGCGTCCTTTTCCGTGGAGGTCGGGCTGTTGAGGTTGAGCGTGTCGGAGATGATGCCGCCCATCATCACCCCGGCCATCTCGGGCGCGGGGGTGAGTCCGGCGCGCCGGTACTGGTCGGCGACGATCGTGCAGGTCGAGCCCACGGGCTCGTTGAGGAAGAGGATCGGCTGCTGCGTATTGACTGCGCCGAGACGGTGGTGGTCGAGGATCTCGACGATGTTGACCTCGGCGGCGCCGGGCACGGCCTGGCTCATCTCGTTGTGGTCGACGAGAATCAGCCGCGTCTGCACGGGCTGCAGGAGGTTCGTCTTCGAAAAGATGCCCGCGAGCCGGCCGGTGTCGTCGAGCACGGGAAAGGCCGGCGAGTTGCTCACCGCGACCTTGCGGCGCACCTCGGCGAGCCGCTCGTCGGCGGCGAAGGCGTGGAAGTTCTTGTCGATCATCCGGTCGATGCGCGAGGCGGTGCGGATGATCCAGGCCGTCGTGGCCGAATCGTATGGGCTCACCACGAGGCTCACGCCCTTCTCGCGCGCGAGTTCCTCGACCTCAGGGTCGACGGGCAGGCCGCCGGTGATCACGAGCACGCGCACGCCGATCTGGATCGAGCGCTGCTGGATGTCCCAGCGGTCGCCGACCACGATGATCGTCTGCGAGGCGGGAAAGCCCTCGGCGTCGGAGTTCTTCCCGAACGAGCGGATGTCCATCGCGCCGATCTTGACGTAGAGGTCCTCGAAGCGGCCGCCATCGTGCATGTTGAGCACGCGGGCCTTGAGGGCGCGGACCATGGAGTTGAGGCTCGTGAAGACGTGGCGCATGGCGCGCGGGTCCTTGGCCGTGGGGATGAAGTAGCCGCCGAGCTGGAAGACCGAGATGAAACCGAGCACGCGCTCCATCTCGTCGACCACCGGGAGGCTGCGCACGTCGTGTGTATCGATGAGCTCGAGACACTCGGCGCAGGTGGCGTTGTGCTGGGCCTTGAAGACCTCGGTGCGCATGATGTCGCGCACGCGCGGGGTGACGTCGGAGAGGAAGAGGGGCAGCGGCTGGCGGAACCGGGTGAGGATCGTGTCGATGCGCTCGTTGGTGTTGCCGCAGCGCGCGGCGACGTAACCCTCCTGGCCGGAGGCGGCCTTGAATCCGGCGTAGGCGATGGCCGAGCAGATGGCGTCGGCGTCGGGGTTGCGGTGTCCGATGATGTAGGTCGTGGGGGCGCTCTTGGAAGGCATCGTCCGGTGTATTGGGTGCGAGCGTTCCGCGAACGGGCCGGCCGGTCAAGTGCCGTGCCGCGCGGGGCGTGCCTGACCGTGTGATCGGGCCGGGCTTGGATCGTCCTCGCCGCTGCAGTGGGCCTGCGCCGACGGGCGGCCTACAGGTCCTTGAGCAAAACGCGCGAGTTGCGGCCGCTCTGCTCGTAGGCCTGGCGGCGGGCCTCGGGCAGGACCTCCTTGCCGACCTCGCCGAAGCCGCACACCGACGTGAAGAACGCGTAACTCTGCGTGCTCAACGCGATCACCTGTCTGATACCGCGCTTCTTCGCCTCGAGACAGGCATACTCGACCATCTTCTTGCCGATGCCGCGGCGGTGGTAGAAGGGCAGCACGTAGAGCGAGCCGAGCTCGGCCACGTCGGGCCGGTCCGGGTAGAGCGCGAGCGCCACGCAGGCGATGAGGTTCTCGTCGATCTCGAAGACGAAGAAGTTCTCGATGTTCTTCTCCACCGCCTGGAGCGTGCGGTGAACGAGTTCCTCGCGCTTCACGGCGTTGCGCGTGAGGTTGTAGATGCGGCGGGAGTCGCGGCGCGTGGCCTTGCGGATCTGCTGGTAGTCGTTGCCGTAGACGAGTGTCCCGACGCCTTCGTTCGAGAAGATCTCGTTGAGCAGCGCGTCGTGCACGCGGCCGTCGACGAAGTGCACGCGCGGCACGCCCGCCTGGATCGCCTTCACGGCGTGCACGGCCTTGCTGCGGAAGCGCGCGTCGATCGCGTCGCCGGGCTCCGCGAGGATCCGGTCGAGCTCGTCGACGGAGATCTGGCGGCGGACTTCGCCGCGCACCTCGAGCGCGGGATTGGGACCGAGGTAGATGACCTTGGTCGCGCGCAGCTCGATCGCGAGCTCGGTGGCGAGCAGGTCGCTGTTGATGCGCAGCGTGTGGCCGTCGCGGTCGAAGCCGATCGGCTGGATGATCGGCACGGCCTGCGACTCGATCAGATGCTGGATGAACTCAGTGTCGAGGCGGTCGACCTTGCCGGCGAACTGGAGGTCGACGCCCTTGACGATGCCCACGGGGGCTGCGCGCACGGAGTTGGTGATCGCGCACTTCTGGCCGCTCTGGGTGAGGCCCTCGAGGATCTGGTGCGACACGCGCGAGGACGCGCGGATGGCGAGATCGAGCGTGGCGGCATCGACCGGGCCGGTGCCCTCGACGTCGGAGATGGGGATGTTGCGGATGACCGACAGTTCCTTGAGCTGGTGGCCGACGCCGTGCACCAGCACGACCTTGATGTGCAGGCTGCGCAGCACCGCGATGTCGAGGAGCAGGTTCGAGAGATTCTCGTCGGCGACGATCACGCCATCGAGCGCGATGATGAAGATCTGGCCCTGGAAGCGCGGCACATAGTTGAGGATGCCGCGGAGGTCGGTGGGCTTGATCGGAGCGGGAACCTGCCCGGGTTGGCTCATGGGTGTGTTCGAGGAGGCGATGCGGGGTCTGAGTAGCGGCGTTTCGCCGGCGCGGCTATGGAAAAGTGAGGGAGATGGTTTGCGAAAGGGACCCCTCGCCAACGCCTCTGCGATGGATCTTTCGACATGCGGGGCCCCACGCGGATGCCTCGGCGAGGCATCCCAACCTGGGGACCTTTACTCGACCGTGAAAGTCCACTCGAACGTCTGCGACGCCGTGAAGACCGAGGCTTGCCAGGTGCCTGCAGTCAACGTCGCCGGCGGCAGCACGAGGACCAGCGGCGAGGCTGCGGGGACCGGCTGGGAGTCGGGTGCGACATGGCGTTTGTCCTGAAGGAAGAGGTAGAGGTGGTTGCCCTTGAAGTAGGCGAGTGTCTCGCCGAAGGCCGGAACGGTCGCGCCGCCCGGAAATTCAAGACGCACGCGCAGCCCATCCGCGGCCGCGACCCGCGCCGGGGCCGTCACGGTGATCGCGCCCGGATGCAGCGCGGGCTCGCCCGGCATGATCATCGGCAGGTCCGGTGGGAGATGCCGATCCAGCGGCTGCGGCAACGGCGCCGTCGCGACCTCGGCGGGCTCGGCCTCGGCCATCGGGCTTCCGGCGGCGAGCTGGCAGGTCACGCGCGACCAGCCGTTCATCGTCGTCTGCACCGTGCGCAGCGCGCGCTCCCGCGCCTCGACCGCGGGCTCGTGGGCGGCGCCGGGCGGTTTGCGGTAGGCGACGTTGATGAAGGTGTAGCCGGCGATGTAGACGACGATCGCCAGCACGATCCATTTCATCGGCCAGGGTTTCTTCTCGCGCGCGGCAGGCGCCGGTTCGGACGGGCGGTTCTCCATCGGAAAACGCCTTCATGGGCGCCCGGCCCCGGCGAGGCAAGCCGCCGCCGCGCCGCCTCGCCGGGAAATCCGCCTTGCGGGCGCCCGGGGCCGCTGGCACACCCGAACCTTTCCATTCGCGGATGAAACTCTGGTCGACCACGTACATTCCCACTCTCAAGGAAAGCCCGGCCGAGGCCGAGATCGCCTCCCACCAACTCCTGCTGCGCGCCGGGCTCGTGCGCAAGCTCGGCGGCGGCATCTACACGTTCCTGCCGCTCGGCCTGCGCGTGCTCGAGAAGGTGAAGCAGATCTGCCGCGAAGAGATGGAGGCCGGCGGTGGCATCGAGGTGCTCATGCCGCATATCCACCCGGTGGAGTTCTGGCAGAAGGGCCCGCGCTGGAACGCCGTGCGCGAGGTCATGTTCTCCGCCGGCAGCGCCTCCGCCTCGGTGAAGCAGGGTGGCGAGATCCAGTACGTGCTCGGACCGACACACGAGGAGGTCATCACGCCGCTCGTCGCCGCCGAGCTCACCAGCTACCGCGACCTGCCGCGCAATTTCTTCCAAATCCAGACGAAGTTCCGCAACGAGATCCGCCCGCGCTACGGGCTGATGCGCGCGCGCGAGTTCGTCATGAAGGACGGATACAGCTTCGACACGACCGACGAGGCTGCGAACGAGAGCTACCACAAGATGGAGGCCGCCTACCGGCGCTTCTTCTCGCGCGTCGGCGTGCGCTACATCGCGGTCGAGGCCGACACCGGCGTGATGGGCGGCAGCTTCTCGCACGAGTTCATGGTGCCCGCCGAGATCGGCGATGACGATGTCGTCTACTGCGAGCAGAGCGGCTACGCCGCCAATCGCGAAAAGGCCACGAGCGGCCTCGTGCCGAAGGATCTCGCCGATGCGGCGCCCTGCGGCGCGGTCGAGGAGTTCGCCACGCCCGGTGTGGTCACGATCGCCGCGCTCGAGCAGGCGCCCTTCAGCGTACCGGCCGACCAGCAGTTCAAGACGCTCATCTTCATCGGCGACGACAAGCCCTTCGCCATCGTGTTGCGCGGCTGCGACGAACTGGAGGAGGCCAAGCTTGGCTCCCTCGGCTTTCAGCTCTTCCGCCCCGCCACGCCCGAGGAGATCGAGCCCGTCATGGGCGCGCGCCCGGGCAGCCTCGGCGTCGTCAAGGGCACGATCAAGAACCCGAAGGCGCTCGCCGGCATCTTCGTCGACCACGCCGTGCGCCTCATCGGCAACGGCACGACCGGCGCGAACAAGGACGGCTACCATCTCCGCAACGTGAACGTTGCCCGCGACCTCGCGGTGACGCGGTTCGGCGACTTCCGCCGCGTGCGCGAGGGCGAGCCCTGCCCGCGTTCCGGCCAGCCGCTCAAGATCGCGCGCGGCATCGAGGTGGGCCACGTCTTCAAGCTCGGCACCAAGTATTCCGACGCCTTCGGCGCGATGTACATGGACGACAAGAAGCAGAAGCACCCGATGATCATGGGCTGCTACGGCATCGGTATCAGCCGCACGCTGCAGGCCGTGATCGAGCAGTGCCACGATGCCGACGGCATCGTCTGGCCGTGGTCGGTGGCGCCGTATCACGTGCTCATCTGCGTGCTCGATCCGCAACTCGCGCCCGCGATGGAGATCGCGCAGAAACTCGCGAAGGCCGCCGAGGCCGCCGGCGCCGACGTGCTCGTCGACGACCGCGCCGAGCGCCCGGGCGTGAAGTTCAAGGACGCCGACCTCATCGGCATCCCGCTGCGCGTCACGGTGAGCAGCCGCGGCCTGGCCGAGGGCATGGTCGAGCTGAAGTGGCGCACGGAAAAGCAGTTCACGAAGGTCCCGGTCGCGGAAGCCGAGGCGCGCCTCACCGAGGCGGTGCAGAAGGCCGCCGCCGGGCAGCCGCGCGCATGAGCGATCCCGCCTCCGGCACCGAGACCGTTCTCGAGAAGCAAACCGAGACCGTCCTCGCGCTCGAGGGCCAGTGGAACGTCGTTGTCCTGAGCGACCCGGTCAACCTTGCCTCCTACGTCGTGCTCGTCTTCCGCCGCGTGTTCGGCTTCGACGAGGCGACGGCGCACCGCCACATGATCGAGGCCCACGAGACGGGCCGCTCCGTGGTGTGGCGCGGGGCGCGCGAGAAGGCCGAGGCCTATGTCTACACGCTGCAGGAGTGGCACCTCTCCGCCATCCTCGAAAAAGATGCGCAGCATTGAGGTCACGCTCAACGTCGGGGTCGTCGCGCCACTGCTCGACTTCATCAAGCCGGTGCTCGGCCGCCTCGAGACCGAGACGGCCTTCGCCGCCGACATGGCGCAGGCCGACCGCGAACTCGAGAATGTGTGGCGCGACGGGCTCATCCACACGCAGGTGAGCGACTGCCGCACGCTGGTCGGCCTGTTCGGCCGCGAGTTCCTCGACTCGGGCAAGATCGAACTCAACGAGGAAAATGCCGATCCGGTGCTGCGCGCCGCCGCGGCCATCCGCCTGAAGCTGCGACAGACCGCGCTCAAGAACCTCGCGGACGAGGTCCTCTCGACCGAGAAGATCGACGTCGATGCGATCACGCGCGACGAGAAGCTCGGCTTCGAGGCCTTCCTCTTCCTCGAGCGTATCCAGGAAGTCATCTTGCGGCATCTTGCCTGAGCCCCGGCGCTGGGCCCTCTCGCATGCAGAAAGTCACCTGCAGTTTTTGCCGTCTTCCGTTCTCGGTCTACCGGGCCGAGCCGGGCGTCGACTACTTCTGCTGCTCGGGCTGCGCGCTCGCCAGTCGCATCCCGCTGGGGGAGCGCGGCCGGTTTCCAGTCAGTCCCGGGCTCGTCATCGCACTGACCTTCGCGTTCGGCCTCTTCAACCAGGCGCTCTTTGGCGTGCTGGGTGGCGCCGTGATCGACGAGGGACGCGCCGAGGTGGGGGTGCGCCTGGAGATGGTCTCGCTCGTGCTCGGGAGTGTGATCGTGCTCGTCGGCGCGGCGTTCGCGCTGATCTCGCGGGGGCGCAGCGGCGGCGACGCGATCGTCGG
>JACSRI010000138.1 GCA_014879845.1 Opitutaceae bacterium | reverse complement strand
CTCGTGGGCTCGGAGATGTGTATAAGAGACAGAGCGTGAGCCGCTCGACGACCGCGATCGGGCGGGAGCCCGGCCCTCCATTCATGAGCAAATGTGGAGACCAATACAGGGCCCGAAATGACGCGGCGGCATCAGGACCGCTCGCCCGAGCGCAGGTGCTCGCGGCGTGCGAGTTCGGATACAGCGAGGAAGACGTCGGCCCGCGCGATCGAGCCGATCAAGCGCCCGTCCGGGCCGTCGGTGACCGGGAGTTGGTCGTGCGTGCATCGCGAGAACACGCCCATCGCCTCGGTCAGGCCGGTGCCGCGCGCAAGGATGGGCAGGTCCTCGCGGGCGATGTCGCGCGCCACGACGATCTCGGCCAGCTCGGGGTCGCGCAGGTAGGGACGCACGTCGGAGAGCAGGATGGCGCCGTCGTAGTGGCCGTCCGCCGTGGTGATGAACAGCTCGCGCGTGGGCCGCCGGATGAACTCGCGCGCCACCTCGCGAAACTTGGCCGCCGGCTGCACGCGGGTCGGGTGGGGCCGCATCATGTCGCCCGCCGTGACCTGGGCGAGGGGCTTGTCGAAGACGCTGCGCGGACCGGCCGCAAGGATCGCGGCGTAGAGGGTCTCGCTGCGCAGGGCGCGCGAGGTGACATGGGCGGTGACCACGGCGACCATGAGCGGAAGCATGATCTCGTACTGCAGCGACATCTCGAAGATCATGAGGATCGAGGTCACCGGCGCCTGGCTCGCCGCGGCGAGGAGCGCGCCCATGCCGACGATGGTGTATCCGGAGGGTTGTATGCCCGCCTCGGGAAACAGGGCCACCAGGCCGGCACCGAAGAGGAATCCCGTCGCCGCGCCCGTGAAGAGCGAGGGCGTGAACACGCCGCCGACGGCCCCCGAGCCGAAGACGAGGGCGACGGCCGCGACCTTGACCGCGAGGAGCAGGGGCACCTCGCGCGGCTCCAGGTTTCCGCCGAGCAGGTCGCTGATGACCGCGTGGCCGTTGCCCGCCACCTCGGGGAAGCGCAGCGCGAGCAGGCCGACGGCGAGACCGCCGAGCGTGAGGTGCATCCAGGCCGCTCCCGGCAGCCGGGCGAAGGCGAGTCGTCCGGCGCGCAGGGCGAGCAGGAAGAACCGGGCGACGACGGCGCAGCACACGCCGAGCAGCGCGAAGAGCAGCAGCTCCCAGGCGTGGGCCAGCTCGAATCCGGCAAACGCATACAGCGGCGCATCGCCCGTCGCGAGCCGCACGACGAGCGCGCCGACGGCGCTGGCGATGATGAGCGGACCGAGGCTCTCCATCGCGATCGAGCCGAGCACGATTTCGGCGACGAAGAGCGCGCCCGCGATCGGCGCGTTGTAGGCCGCGGCGATGCCCGAGGCCGCGCCGCACGCGACGAGCAGGCGCAGGCGCGCGGGCGGCATGCGAAAGATCCGGCCGGTGAGCGACGCGGCCACGGCGGCGAGTTGCACGAGCGGACCCTCACGCCCGATCGAGGCGCCCGAGGCGATGGAAAACAGCGCGGCGGCCGAGCGCATCAGGCTGGAGCGGGCGCGCACCTCGCCGTCGCCCAGCGCGACCGCCTCCATGTAGTCCTGCGTCTTCTGGCGGATCACGCGTGAGGTCAGCATGATCATCAGCCCGGCGCACAGGCCGCCGATCGTCGGCACGAGCACGCGCTGCCAGCCCGGCAGCGCCTGGAAGACCGCCACGTATCCTCCGATGTGGCCGCCGGTGAGCAACCACTGCAGCCCGTGCGTGGCGGCCTGAAAGGCGAGCGCCGCGGCTGCGCCGAAAAAGCCGACGAGGACGGACCACCACAACATCGCCTGCTGCGGGCGCGCCCAGAAACGCGTGACCAGGCGCAGGAGAAAACGCAGGCGGCGCAACTCGCGCACCGCGTCACCCGGCAGCCCCTGCAGGGTGGATTTCAAAGCTCGATGGTGTCGCGCAGGTGTTGCGCGAGTTCCGCGGCGTCGCGGCAGGCCACCGCCTGTTCGATCCAGTCGATCCGACGCACCGCCTGGGTGATGCGCCGGACCATCTCAAGGTAACCGCGCACTTCCTCGCGCGGCACGCCGACGAGGAAGACCAGCCGCGCGAGTTCCCGGGGTGAACTCCAGGCCAGGCCGTTGGGCGAGAGCCCGACGGCGACGACCAACCGGTCGACCGCGGTGGTGCGGGCATGGGGCATGGCGATGCCGCCGCCGAGGTAGGTCGTCGCCTGCCGCTCGCGCGTCTCGATCGCCTCGATCAGCGCCGCGCCATCGAGCACGCCCGGGGCGACGGCGAGCCGGGCTCCGAGTTCGCGGATCGCGCCGGCGGCGTCGTGCGCCGCCAGCGGGCAGGCGATGAGTTCGATCGGCCACGAGGGAGTGCTGGGCGCACGGCGGTCCATGAGCTCGGAAGCATGCGGGCGACGCCGGCCTGCGCAAGCGAAGTGAATCCGCAATCCGCGATGGGCGCGTGCCCTCAGCGGAGGCCGGCTGCGAGCGGCTCGCCGTCGACGCGCGGCCGAGTCGCGCGGGGCGGCCGCGACGCCGCACTGTCCCGGCGCGGTGCGGTCGCGGGCATGACCGGTGTCGGGCCGGGACGGACACCGCGGGAACCGTCGACCAGGCTTGCAAGGGTGCCGACCGTGGCGCGGAGCATTTCGGCCTGGGCGTTGAGCTCCTCGGAGGCGCTCGCGCTTTCCTCGGCGTTGGCGGCGTTGGACTGTGTGACCTTGTCCATCTCCGCGACGGCCACATTGACCTGGCCGATGCCGCGACTCTGCTCGTTGGACGCGCCGGCCACCTCGCTCACCAGCGAGTCGACCTCACGGACCTTCGCGACGATCTGACCGAGCGCGCGGGCGACGCTGTCGTTGATGGCGACACCGCGCGCGGTGTTTTCGATCGCACCCTGGATCTTCGCCCCGGTCTCGCGTGCGGCCGTGGCGCTGCGTTGGGCGAGGTTGCGCACTTCCTCGGCCACGACGGCGAAGCCCATGCCCGCTTCGCCGGCGCGCGCGGCCTCGACCGCGGCGTTGAGCGCGAGGATGTTGGTCTGGAAGGCGATCTCATCGATCGTCTTGATGATCTTCGCGATCTCGGCGCTCGAGGTGTTGATCGCGCGCATGGCGTCCGACATCGCGCCCATTTCCTGCACGCCCTGCTCGGCGGCGGTGCGCGCCTCGCGGGCGAGGGAGTTGGCGCGGGCGGCGTTGTCGGCATTGTTCTTCGTCATGGAGGCAAGTTCCTCGAGTGAGGAACTCGTCTCCTCGAGTGAGGCGGCCTGCTCGCTCGCGCCTTCCGCGAGGGACTGACTGGCGCTGGAGACCTGGGTGGCGGAGGCGGCCGTGCTCTCCGCCCCGGCGGAGAGCTGCTGCACGGCCTCCTTGATCGGGCGGGTGATCGACCGGGTGACCGTGACGCCGAGGATGGCCGCGAGTGCGACTCCGGCGAGCATGGCGGTGATGGCGGCGGCATTGGCAAACGCCGCGGTGCGACGGGCGTCGGCCATCGCGGTGCCGGCGAGTTCCTGGTTGAGCGCGACGAGCGCGTCGAGCTTGGCGATGGCGGCGCGCTGGGCGACGGTGGCCGGGCCGGTGAGTTGTTCCTGGATACGGTGGCCGAGCGTGCGGGCGTGTTCGATCGTCTCGAGTATCCCGTCGAACCGGCCGATCACGGCGTCGATCGCCGCGGGAAGATCGCTGACGTACGTGGCCCGAGCCGCGTCGGGGTCGGTCGCGACCTGCTGCTTGATGCTGCCGACCATGGCGTGGAAATGCCGGTGCGGCGCCGCGAGCGACTCGATGTGCTGGGCGAGTTCGGCGTTGCCCGTGGTGAAGTTCGGAAGCCAGCGCCCGAGGCGGCAGGTCGCAGGGTCATCACCTCCGGCGAACTCCGGCGACGCGGCGTAGAGCCGGCCGGCGAGCTTCTGCGCGACGGCGTAGTGGTCCTTGGTGAACCCTTCAAACGCGCGCGCCGTCTCGGCGGGATCGGCGATGCCGAGGGAGTCAAACTCGCGCGCGAGCACGAGCGCCGCCTCGTTGATCCGGGTCCAGTCGGTCCACAACGTCGCAAACTCGGCCCAGGTCTGCTTCTCGTCGTCGGAATGCGGCAACTGCTCGTAGGCACGTCGCGCCGCGGCGACGCGCTCGCCGGAGGCCGCCAGATTGTCGTATTGGCGCGCGCGCACGTCGGCGGGCAACCCGGGTATGGCGAGCGTGCGCATCGATCCGCGCACGACATCGGCCTCGGTGCGCAGGCGCAGCAGGCTGTCGGTGGCCGTCATGCGGACGACGCCGACCTCGTGCAGGGACCGCGAGCTTGCGCGGGAATTGAGGAAACCGACGACGCTGATCGCGAGTGTGATCGCAGCGAGGCTCAGGAAGGCCAGCGTCAGTTTAGTGCGAAGCGCGACCGTGCGCGCAGCATGGTTGGGAGTCATGGGTCGAGTAGGATTCGGGAGGGACGGCCGGGGCCTGTTGGCTCCGGTCTCCTTCCCGTCACAGGAATCGACGGGTATCCGGGGACTGGCTTAAGGGCGCGGGTCCTCCAGAAGCCTGCTTGATCGTGGGTATGTGCCGGCCTAACGGCTGCGTGCGCCGGGCTGCGCTGCTGGAGGATCCCGGGCTGCCTGCCCGGGTGTCAGCGCCGCGCGGGCTGCAGCGGCACGCCCGGGCACTCCGCGCACACGCCCGATGCATGCACGTAGGTCGCCAGGCAGCGCGGACACCAGCTGCGGATGGACGAGTCCCCGAGACGCGGCGAGTCCACCAACGCCGCGGGATCGATCCCGGAGGCGCGGGCGATCGCCTCGACCTGAGTGGAAATCGCCGCCGCCGCGGGGCGGAGCGTCGCTTCGTCGCGCGATCCGACGTCGGGCGGGGCGGCAAGGTGGGTCCAGCGTCGCAGCGTCGCAGCGAGGAAGCCGCGGGCGCGGCCTTGCGGGAGCAGGGCCGCGGCGACGGCTGCCGGGTGCACGAGCGCGAGAGCGTCGCGCCCGAGCGAGGCCCGCGCGCGAAAGGCGATGGGGAAGCAGGCTGCGATCATCAGGGCGCGGCCGAGGCGCGTGGTCCAGTCTCGCGGTTCCAGTCGTGCGTGGGCACGCCAGTAGAGGATCGCGAGGGCCAGGCCCGAGAACACGCCCGTTCCGAGAAACCCGAGAAGGATCGGGGTGGAGACACGCCGCGTCACCAGCACCGCGCCGGCCGCGAGGACCAGAAAAGCCGCAGAGGCCACGACTTCGAGCGCCCGGCAGGCGTGGTCGACGCGCTCCTGCCGCCGGCCTGCGATCGTCGGGGAAAAACGGATTCGCAACCAGCGGTCCGCGAGCGCGGCCCGGCGGGCGGGAGTCGCCAGGCGCAGCGTGTTGAGCACGCGCGCCCAGACACGGGCGGCCGCGGGGGAACCGCAGTCGAGCACCCCGAGGCCCTCGCAGGCGACACTCGAGCCCGCGGCCCGGGTCGGACCGATCGCGCTCCACGGGACGAAGGGACGGCGCCGCAGCGCGTTGTCCTCCTCGGGAGCCGCATCCAGCACACCGTCCGCGGTGAGCTGGATGTGCGGCAGGCCCGTGACCGTGACACGGGCGCGCGGGTCGAGCGGATTGAGGAAGACGAAGCGCCCGCGGCTCACGCGCAGGAGGGCGCCGGCGCGGGTCGCGGTGTGGCGGACCCACCACGTCGTGCGGAAGACGACGGTGCCGTGGGGCACGATCGTGCAGGACTCCATCAGGTGGAGTCCGACGAGGACGAGGATGAGTGCGACTTCGTCGCTCACGCAGGCGCGAGGAGACCGCGCGGCGGCGCCGAAGGCAAAGACGATGTCGACCGCATCAAGCGGGCGTCGAGGTGTCGTTGCGCTTGAAGAGCTTCTTCAGCCACGCGCCGACGGCGACGATCGGGACGATCAGCACCTTCCAGAACTTGGCGAGCAGGCCGGACTTCACCGCGACCGCGCCGGCTCCGGCGGCCATCAGGCCCATGAGCCCGTACTCCGCGATCTTGTCGCCCTTCTTGAACTCGGCGTAGGTCTTGCCCTTGTTGAATTCATAGCCGGCCACGAGCATCTGGCGCGTCGCGCTGGAGGCCTCGGCCAGTTCGGTGGGGTCGCCCACCACGATCACCTTCATCACGCCCTCGCGGCCGAGGAGCCGGATGTTGTGATTGATCGAGATCGACCCGTCGCCGCTGCGCAGCCGCGTGGCCCACTCGAGGTTGTGCGTGGCCGGGTTGTAGGCGGGCGGTGTCTCCCAGCCGACGATGTCGAGGGTGTCGAGGCCCTGTTCCTTGCGGCGCTTGTTGTCCTGCGCGGCGCCCGCCTGGTAGCTCTTGAGCAGGGCGTCCGCGTCGATCGCGTCCTTCTCGTCGTCCTTCACGTAACCGGAATCATCATACTTGAAGACGACGAACCATGACTTTCCCTTGGCCGCGAGGAAGCCCATCTCATCGTCGGCGACGATGTTGCCGAAGAGCTGGATCATGCGCTGCGTGCCGGCCTTGCCGGTGAAGACGTAACCCTCCGGGATCGCGATCGCGGCCTGGTCGCCGAGCGTGGCGCGCGTCGGGCCGTGGATCCAGTCGATGTCGGGGATCTGGGTGAAGTCAGGCGCGGCCTGATCGGCGGCCGGTTGCTCCTCGACGGGCGCGCGCGTGGCGGCCTTGCTCGAGTCCTCGGCGAGCGCGAGGAAGGGATGGGTCAGGACAACGGACAGCGTCAGCAGGACGGTTCGGAGTTTCATGGGTGAAGAGGCTGCTGTGTCTATCGGAGAGGCCCGCCGGGTGACGAGGGCCTTTCGCCGCGGGCGCTGTGAAAATGCTGGAAAAGACGAAGGCGGCACGGGGCCCGCAACCCAAAGCGGGCAACCCATGCCGCCTGTCCTCCGGAGCGGATCAAACCTTCACCGATCCGTCCGTCCGGAATTCCCCAACCCAATACCGTCCAAACCCAGAGTCATCGTGTTCACTCGGAGAGAGCGAAGGAGAAGGTCTGCACCATGCGAAAGGCGACGCGCTTGTTGTTCTTGATGCCTGGTTCGAAGCGCCAGCGCTTGACCGCACGGAGTGCCTCCTCGCCGAAACGGGTGTGGCTGGCGCGCGTGACCGCGGCGTTGAAGACGTCGCCGTTGACGTCGACGGAGAACATGACCGTCGCGCTGCCGTCCAGGCCCGTGGGCTTGAGATCCTGCGGGTAGAGCGGCGCGGGCTGGAAACGGGCCATGGGGTTGTTGTCGAGGCTGATGGGATCGAAGATCGTGGCGACCGGACCAGTGCCGGGTCCCGCGGCTTCTGGCCAGTCCGACGAAATGCGATCGGCATCCGGCGCGCCCGGGCGGGGAAGGAGATCACGCCATTCGATCGTGCGCGTGAAGACGCTTGGATCGACGTCGACCGAGATCACTTCGGGCGTCTGGGGCGGTGGCGGCTCCTTCGAAGTCTTGTCCCCGCCGGGTTCGGGCTCGATGAGGTCGGGATCGATCGGCGGAAGGATCAGCTCGCGATAGTTGGGAGCGCTCGTCGGGGTGGCGGGCTTCGTCGATGTGTCGTTCGGCGTGCCTGAGATGAACAGCAGACTATGCACGCCGGCGGCCACGGCGATCGGGAGGAAGAAGTTGCGATCCATGTGCGGGGTCCTCGTGTTCGGGGTTGTCTTTGGGGTCCGTCCAACTCACTCCACGCGCGATCCGCCCGTTTCTTAGGCGCAGCCGCGGAGCTGGTGAAATTTCTCCGCACCGGGCGCGCGGTGTACGCAAAAAGGGCGCCGGCGGCTCGGCCGCGGCGCCCGGTCTGCTCGGAAAATTCCCGAAGTTCAGCTCGCCGTCATGCCGACGAGATCGAGGATCTTCGCCACGAGTTCGTTTGTGGAAAACGGCTTGCCGAAAAACGCCGTGATGTTCGCCGGCATGTCCGTGCGCGAGACGAAGTGGTTGAGGTAGCCCGACACGAGCACGACCCGGATGGGTGGTTCGGTGCGCGCGAAATAGCGGGCGACGTCGAAGCCGTCCATGCCCGGCATCACGCCGTCGGTGATGACGAGGTGGATCGGTTGCGGGTCCTCGCGGGTCAACGCGACGGCTTCCTCGCCTGAGGCCACGGAGAGCACGGCGAGGCCGGCCTTGTGGAGGCGCAGACGCAGCAGGCGGCGGACGACGGGGTCGTCTTCAACGATCAGGACACGAATGCGTTCGTCCCCGGGCGTGGGGGCGTTCGCCGAGGGTGCAAGCTCAGCGTTCATGATTTCCTGGTGCTCGGGGTGGGGTATTGGGTGGAACGAGTGGGAACCGTATGTATGGGCAATTCACCGCATGGCGAGCGGCGGGTCCCAGGGTTTACATCGGATTTACGCATCGATTCTTGAGTCAAACTACTCGGTCAGGTCTCGAGACCGGCCGCCGCGCGCCTAGATGACGTCGTCGACCGTCACCCCATCATGGACAAAACGTTCGATCTCGTCCACCGCCGTCTTGGGTCCGTCCTCAGTATGCAGGACGTGTTGTGCACGGGATGCGCGCAGCTGAAATGCCGGCTCCTGCTCGACGCGCGTGACGGCGGCGGCGAGGTTCTCCGGCCAGGTCTTTTTCGCGATGCGGATGCCGCATCCCAGTCGCCCGACCTCGTGGGCGAAGAAATTCTGGTCGGCGATGTGCGGCACGATGATATGGGGGCGCCCGGAGTGGAGCACGGAGGCAGTCGTGCCCGCGCCGCCGTGGTGAATGACCACGCTCGCGTGCTCGAAGAGCTGGTCGTGCGACATCGCGCCGATCACGCGGATGTGCGGGCAGCGCGGCGGCGACTCAAACCCGGCCCAGCCGCGCTGGATGATCAGCTTCCGATCGCGCGGCCAGTGTGCGGCCAGGCGCTGCATCCAATAGGAGGCGTCGCCGTAGACCATGCTCCCGAAGGTGAGCACGGGCACGCGCGCGCCGCCGGTGAACTCCCGAATCTCGCGCTCCGCGGCCTCGCTGTGTCCGGCCTGCCAGCGACAATAGCCGGTGAACCGGAACCGCGGATTGATGCGAAACTTCGGCCGCATCAGGCCGGGCGATACGCCCACGAGCACGAGCTCGGCGGGCTTGGAAAAGAAGTCCCGCACGAGCGGCAAGCCGCGGTCGCGCAGCTGGCGGCGGATCGTGAGGTTGATGACGGTGTCGACCGCCACGTTGCCCAGCCGCCAGCACCAGCGGTTCCACGTTTGCTGGAACCAGGGCGGGCACCCGCGCAGGCGGGGGAATCCGTCGGGCGGGTAATGGCGCGAGGGCACCGTGTTGTGGGCGAAGGCGAAGGTGGCGAACTTCACGCCATGCCGGTCGGCCAGCGCGCGGTTCATCGGAAAGAGGTAGGAGGAGACGAGGACGTCCGCGTCGGCCAGGACGGCGTCCATCTCGTCGATGAGCACGGTGATGTGCGGCAGCGCGGCGCGGTAGAGTTCGCGCAGCTGGAAGAGCGGATTCGAGTAGAGCTGGAGCCGGCCCATCCAGTGCGCGAGTTCGTCGCGCGACCAGCGCGGTGGCAGGTCGACGTAGGTCAACCCGGCCGTCTCGACCTCGGCGCGAAAGGGCGGGCTGGTGGCGAAGCGCACGGTGTGCCCTGCATCGCGGAGGGCCACGCCGAGAGCGATCATCGGGAAGATGTCGCCCGTCGAGCCGTGCGACGTCAGAACCACCTGCATATGGCGCGCGGTTGTAGCGATCGGCCGGGCGTTGTCACACCCGATTGCGCCTCGCGGCAGTCACAATCGTGTGCCATGGATGCGGCCGTGTCGTCGACGCACCAGAGCCGGGGGCACGCGGTCCGCCGGGCAGGGAGGCGGTGGCCCGGGTGGGTGCCCGTCGTCATCGCCGGTTGGTTCCTCGCATGCGCCTCCGCGCGGGCGGAGGACTGGCCGCCGGTGCATGCCTATGCGCCTTTGCCCGACCTCGCCGCGGCGGCCGCGCGTGAGGACGTGCCGTTGGCCGGGATCACGCTCGCCCGCGACCCGGCCGGAGCGCACGCCGACGACACGGTCGTGCTGCTGGTCGTGCTCGACGAACGCGTCCGTCACACCCAGTGGCTGGTCCGCCTGCGCGGGCCACGGCCTGCCATCGAACGCGCCGCCGCCCCGCCGCGTACGACCGTCCTCTACGGCATGGATGGTCGCGCGATCCGCTTCCCTGGCCGGCGGGAGACCTATGCGATCCTCTCGCTCGGGCCGTTGGTCGGAGCGGCGACCGCGGTCGCGACCGCGCCGCGTGGCCGGGATGGCGTGGCGCCGGGCGAGACTCCGGCCCGCGCGGCCACCGTGACGATCAACGCCGCGTTTCTCGACGAACGGTTCGATCGGGCCGCGAGCTTCATGCTGCGCACGGGCATGGCACGCCGCGAGGGCGCGCTGCGGGCGGACGAGTGGTTCACCGTGCATCCCCGCCCGCCGTCGCCGCCCGACGCGGCGGCGCGCGAGCGTTTTGTCGCCGCGGCGGGATTGACCGATGCGGACGAGCGCGCGATCGCCGCGACCGTGCCCGCGCTCGGGGAGTTTGCCCGCGTCATCGCGGGCACGCCCGGGCTGCGCGAGGTGTTGTTCGCCGTCGTGGAGAAGCCGTCCATTTGGTCGGTGCTGACGCGCTTCGGGCGGCTAGAGACGGATTTCCGCTTTCGCTCGGGCGAGGTCGTGCCGTCCGCGGAGGCGCCCCTGGGGTTTGCAGGCATCGGACGGTGTTTTGTCGTGCCCTTCACGTTTTCGATCAACGGCGAGCCCGCGCTCGAGTGTTCGATGCTCGTGACCGAGCCGCGTCCGCCCTTGCGCATGTGCGGCGGCATCGTCGCCGTGGTCGCCGACGTGCCGGGGCGGTCCGACGTACGCCTCATCGTGCGCGTGCTGGCGTCGCGGCCGGGGGGCGAGACGGTGCCGCCGGCCCGGTAGTCGGCGCGTCAGGCGGACAGGTCGGCGAGCAGCGCGCGCAACTCGGCCTCGGGATCCTCGTGGTGCTGTTCGATGGCGAGGCGCAGCGCCTCCTCGAGCCGGGTTCGGGCTTGGTCGCGCCGGCCGAGCGCGAGCAGGGCCTTGCCCAGGAGGATGCGAGCGACCATCCAATCCGCCTTCTTCGCCGCGCAGACTTCGAGGTGCGGGATCGCGTCGGCGGGCCGTCCCTCGTCGAGCAACGCCTGGGCGAGGCTGAAGCGGAACAGTTCGTTGTCCGGTTGCTGGGCGACGAGCGTCTGGAATCGAGCGGAGCGCATGGCAGCGTGGTGGATGAATCGAGCCGCGCACCGTGGCGAGCCGGCGGCCCGGGCGCAAACTTACACGACTGTAAGGCCTGCGAAAGGATCCTGTCAGCCGCGTGCGCTATCTTCCCGCCATCGCCAACCACGACACACCTTTGAAACCAGAATTCGTCATCACCATGTCCTCCCACAATAAAGCATTCTCCGGCCGGCGCCTCGTGCTCACGCTCGCCGCGGCGGCGATGCTCGGTGCCGGCAGCTACCTCGCGTTCGCCGATTCCAAGGCCGCGGATGCCAAGGCGTCGGTCACGGTCAAGGTCGACGCCACGCCGCTCCCCCGCCTCGAGGGCAACGGCATGTCGCTCGCGCCGGTCGTCAAGCGTGTGTCGCCCAGCGTGGTCAAGGTCATGGTCCGCGCTGAGGGCAAGGAGGTCCAGGGGCCGGTGGCCTCGCCCTACGACGATCCGATCTTCCGCCACTTCTTTGGCCCGATGGTCCCCGACCAGCGCGGCAACCGCCGCGCCTACCGCACGCCGCCGCAGCAGGGTCTCGGCTCCGGCGTGATCGTCAGCGCCGACGGCTACATCCTTACGAACAACCACGTCATCGACGAGGCCGACACCGTCACGGTCAATCTCTCCGACGGCCGCGAGTTCTCCGCCAAGGTCGTGGGCAAGGATGCCAAGACCGACATCGCCGTGATCAAGATCGACGCCAAGGACCTCCCGGCCGTCACCTTCGCCTCGAGCGAGGACGTGCAGGTCGGCGACCAGGTCCTCGCCATCGGCAATCCCTTCGGTATCGGCCAGACGGTGACGACCGGCATCGTCAGCGCGACCGGCCGCGCCGCCGGCATCGGGCTCGACTACGAGGACTTCATCCAGACCGACGCCGCGATCAACCCCGGCAACTCCGGCGGTGCGCTCGTCGACCTGCAGGGCCGGCTCATCGGCATCAATACCGCCATCCTCAGCCGCAGCGGCGGTTTCCAGGGCATCGGCTTCGCCATCCCCTCCGACCTCGCGCGCTCGATCATGGATGCGCTCGTGGTCGACGGCAAGGTGACCCGCGGTTACCTCGGCGTCGGTATCCAGGAACTCAATCCCGCGCTCGCCGAGCAGTTCGGCGTGAAGGCGGGCACCAAGGGCGTGCTCGTCCGCGAGGTGCCCGAGGACGGCCCGGCCGCCAAGGCCGGCCTGGAGAGCGGCGACGTGATCGTGGCGCTCGGCGGCCGGGAGATCCCGGACAGCCAGAGGCTGCGCTTCGCCGTGGCCGCCATGCGCCCCGGCTCCGAGGTCGAGGTGCGCGTCCTGCGCGACGGCCAGGAGAAGACCTTCACGCTCACCGTCGCCGCGCAGCCCGGCGAGGAGAAGCTCGCCTCCGGTCGGAGCGACACTGGTGACGACGGCGTGCTCGACGGTGTGGGCGTCTCCGACCTCACCTCGGCCAACCGCCGGGAGTACGAGATCCCGGCCCGCATCGAGGGCGCGCTCGTCACGCAGGTCGATCCGTCTTCCGCCTCCGCCGAGGCCGGCCTGGAGTCGGGCGACGTGATCCTCGAGATCAACCGCAAGGTCGTCCGCAGCGCCGAGGACGCCGTCCGCCTGACCGAGCGCACGGAAAATCCGAAGACGCTCCTCAAGGTCTGGAGCCGCGGGACGGTCCGCTTCCTCGTCGTCGACGAGACGGGTCGCTGAGGCCGGGCGGACACATTTTCGGTAACCTCTTTGGTTCACTTGGGTTCATCAGTTCGTCTGCGGTTCAGACAGGTTCAGCAGACATCAGGTAGCTAGCAGCAGTGGAAACGTCCCGCGCGCTCATGGGTAGGGCGCGCGGGATTTTCCTTTTCACCGATCACCATCATCATGCCCGCAGGACCGGCTTTACGCAGCGAGGCCTTGGATGCTAACTCCCACGACGTGCGCATCCTCGTAGTCGAAGACGACATCAAGATCGGCACCTTCGTGACCGGCGGCCTCAAGCAGCATGGCTTTGCCGTCGACCACGCCCGCGATGGCGAGGAGGCGCTCGTGTTGGCCGAGACCACGCCCTTCGACGCCGCCATCGTCGATATCATGCTGCCGCGCCTCGATGGCCTCAGCCTCGTCAAGCGCCTGCGCGCCAAGGGCAGCGTGCTGCCCGTGCTCTTTCTCAGCGCCCGCGGGACGGTAGACGATCGCGTGGCCGGCCTGCAGGCCGGCGGCGACGACTACCTCACCAAGCCCTTCGCGTTTTCCGAGCTGCTCGCCCGCGTGCAGGCGCTCATCCGCCGCGCCTCGCGCGCGCCCGAGGCCACGCGCCTCGCCGCCGGCGATGTCGAGCTCGACCTCGTCTCGCGCGAGGTCCACGTCGCGGGCGCCAAGGTGGAGCTGCAGCCGCGCGAGTTCACCCTGCTCGCCTTCCTCCTGCGCAACGCCGGCCGGCCCGTCACCAAGACGATGATTCTCGAGCACGTCTTCGACTACAGCTTCGACCCGCAGACCAACGTGATCGACGTGCTCGTGCACCGCCTG
>JACSRI010000008.1 GCA_014879845.1 Opitutaceae bacterium | reverse complement strand
GGCGCCCGCTGCGCGACCTGCGCATCTCGGTGACCGACCGCTGCAATTTTCGTTGTCCCTACTGCATGCCGAAGGAGGTCTTCGGCCCCGACCACGCTTTCCTTCCCGAGAGTGCCGTCTTGTGCGACGACGAGATCGTGCGCTTGGCGCGGGCCTTCACGCGGGCCGGCGTGAACAAGCTGCGCATCACCGGCGGCGAGCCGCTCATGCGCGCCGGACTGCCCGCGCTGCTCGCGCGTCTCGCGGCGCTGCCTGAGGCGGCCGATCTTTCGCTCACGACCAACGGCTGGATGCTGGCGCGACTCGCGCCGGAACTTGCCGCGGCCGGGCTCCACCGCGTCAATGTGAGCCTCGATGCGCTCGACGATGCCCTCTTCGGCCGCATGAACGGCCGTGATTTCGGCGCGCGCCGTGTGCTCGACGGCATCGACGCCGCCCGGGCCGCCGGTCTCGGCGTGAAGATCAACATGGTCGTGCAGCGCGGGGTCAACGAGTCCGAGATCCTGCCGATGGCGCGGTACTTCCGGGCGCGCGGGATCACGCTGCGTTTCATCGAGTACATGGACGTGGGCAACTGCAACGGTTGGCGCATGGACCAGGTCGTGGCGGCGCAGGATATCGTCGCGCGCATTCACGCCGACCAGCCGGTCGAGCCGATCGATCCCAACTACCACGGCGAAGTCGCCGCGCGTTACCGCTACGTCGGAACGACGACGGAGATCGGTATCATTTCCTCGGTGACAGAACCGTTCTGCAGCGCCTGTCACCGCGCCCGGCTCTCCGCGGACGGCAAGCTCTTCACCTGCCTCTTCGCCCAGCACGGCACCGACCTGCGGGCGGTGCTGCGCGCGGGCATCGACGACGAGGCGCTCTATGCGCTCGTGTGCCGCGTGTGGCGCGCGCGCGCCGATCGGTACTCGGACGAGCGCGCGGAGTTGCTCGCGCGCGGCGAGCATCCCGAGAAGATCGAGATGTCGTACATCGGTGGGTAGGGCGGCCGGGGTGTTCCGGCCTCCGGAGTGCGGCGGCGTGAGGCCGCCTTGTCCTCGGCCCGGCCAAGGCCGAATCGGCAGCGAGCCGAGGCTCGCTGCGGGAACACGGCACCGAGGTGCCGCACTCCAGAGCGATCCTCGCGATCCTAAATCGCGTCGTTTCTCTGCAATTCGCGCAGGGCGTCGGCGGCGACCCAGCGGGCGGCGCGCGAATCCTGTTTCGCGATACGCGTCGCGGTGGCGATGGCGGCCCGGCGCAGGCGCGGGTCGCGCTTGCCGATCTGGCGCAGGGCCCAGTTCACCGCCTTCTTCACGTAGTTGCGTTCATCCGACGCCTCGCGCTCGACCAGCGCGAGTGCCTCGAGGAAGGCCCGTTCCTGCGCTGCGTGATCGTGCACCGCGAGCACGGCGAGCAGCGAGAAGCCCGCGCGCTTCACAAACTCCGCGCGGCGGCCGGCCCACTGGCGTGCCTTCGTCCATGCGTGCGGCGTGCGCCAGAACACACTCAGGCACCACTGGTCGCAGATATCCCAGGAGTCGAAGGCCGCGGCGCGCGCATCCATGAGCCGTCGCGTGACGCGCGCCGGCTCCTCGACGAAGGCGGCGAGGATACGCGCCTCGTGCCAGCCACTGGCCCAGAGCGCCTCGGAGAGCGCGTGGTCGCGGCCGAGTTTTTTCGCAAGCGGGCGCAGGATCGCGATCGAGATTCCCAGCGGCCTGGCCGGTCGGATGCCGAAGCGCGCCATGCCCGCGATGTTGCGCTCGTTGCGCAGCGACTCGAGATGATCGACGACATCGGCGGCGGAGGGCATGCGTCAGGTCGCGAACAGGACGGACGAAGAGCGAACCACAGCGTGCACAGAGAACAAAGAGTAAGGGCGAAGGCGATGACCACCTAAGGCACGAGAGGCGCAAGACGCGTAGTCCTGAATCCTGAGCCTTTTTAGCGCTATGTGGCCGTAGCCTGCCTCGCTTTGTGTCTCCGCGTCACCGGGGTTCAGATCCGACTTCCGGATCGAACCCATTCCCCGGATACAGCGCGTCGGCGTGTCCGTCGCACGCGGCGCGCATCGGGATATCGCGGCTGTCGCCGCGGTTATTCGGCCGAATCGCCGTTGCCCACGCCCTCGGCGAGGGCGGTGCCGCCGGCGACCTGCACCTTGCCCATCACGGCAGCGGAGATCTTTTCCGCGACGTCGGGATGCTCGGCGATGTACTGCTTGGCGGCCTCGCGGCCCTGGCCGATGAGCTGGCCCTCAAAGGCGATCCAGGCGCCCTTCTTCTCGAGGACTTTTTGCTCGAGGCCGAGGTCGAGGATCGAGCCCGTCTTCGAGATGCCCTCGTTGTACATGATGTCGAATTCGCATTCGGTGAACGGCGGGGCGACCTTGTTTTTGACGACCTTCACCTTCGTGCGGTTGCCGATCACCTTGCCCGACGGCTCCTTGATCTGGCCGATGCGGCGGATG
>JACSRI010000216.1 GCA_014879845.1 Opitutaceae bacterium | reverse complement strand
ACATGAGCGCGACGGACGCGTGGGAGCATGCATGGAGCGGTGTGCGGAGGCACGCAAAACTGGTGAATTGGCCAAAAGAGTTGTGGCAGGTCGCACGCGGTTGGCTATGGCTTTGGCATGCGCACCCTAATTGTCGAAGACCAGCGGATGTTCCGCGACCTCCTCGCCAAGATGTGTGAAGCGCATTTCCGTCACGAGAAAGTCGTGGCGGTGGGCACGGGTGGTGCGGGTGCCGAGGCCATGCGGAGCTCGCCCTTCGACCTGCTCATCCTCGACATCGACCTGCCCGATCGCGACGGATTCAGCCTGGCCGAGGAGGCGGCGACCCTGAAGGAGCCGCCGCGCGTCCTGGGCATGTCCGGGCACTGCGACGAGTTCATGGTGCACCGCATTATGAACTCGAGCATGCACGGGTTCATTGACAAGACCGACCAGTCCGTCGAGACCCTCGCCGCGGCGATCAAGTCGGTGTGCGCGGGCAAATACTACTTCTCAGACCTCGTGCATCGCACGCGTGTCGCGCTGCGCAACGACCCGCGGGCGTTTCCCAAGCTCCTGACCGATCGCGAGTGCGAGATGCTCACCATGCTCGGCCAGGGCCTGACCAACGAGCAGGCGGCCGAACGGCTCGGGATCACGGCCACCACCGTGCAGTGGCACCGCAAGCAACTCATGCGCAAGCTCGACATCCACAGCACGGTCGACCTCGTGGTCTACGCGGCGGAGAAAGGTTTCACACGACTCGGTGCGGCACGGCCGCAGGGTGCGCCGCCCGAGAAGCGCTGACGGTTCAGCGGCTGCGGGTCGCTCGCGCCTGGCGGAGGCGCTCGCGCAGGCGATCGGCGGCGAGGCGCGCGCTGGCGAGGTCGCCGGCCTTGGCCACGGCGTTAAGCTCGCGGGCGGCGGCGACGAGTTCGCGCTCGCTCAGGATGAGCGCGGCGGAGACCAGTCGGTGGGCATGGCGTGCGGTGAGCGCGGCGTCGTGCTTTCGCAGGGCGCGATGGGCGGCGAGCGCCTCGGTGAGGACCTCGCGCCAGGTGGAGCGCTCGATCTCGCGGCGCTTGTCGGGATCGCCGCCGACGAGAATGTCGAGGAAGCTCGAGGGCGTCGGCGGTTCATGCGCGGTGGGCGCGGCCGGCGCCGGCCCGCCGGAGCGGATGGTCTCGATGCGCGCGACCACCTCGGCGAGGCGATGCGCGGTGACGGGCTTGGCGAGGAATCCGTCCATGCCCGCCTCCTCGCACTTGCGGCGGACCTCATCGACCTCGAAGGCCGTGGTGGCGACCACCGGCACGTCGCGGCCGGAGGGCGCCTCGCGGCGTATCCAGGTGGCGAGGTCGGCGCCGGTCGCGCCGGCGAGGTCGAAGTCGACAAAGACGATGTCGGGCGTGCGCGCGCTGAAGGCCGCGCGAGCCTCGTCGATGCTGGAGGCCTGGTCGGTGGTGGCACCCATGCGCCCGAGCAGGTCGGTGAGCACGAAGCGATTGAAGTCCTGGTCGTCGACGACGAGGGCGCGCTTGCCGACCATGAGGTCGGGGCGCGACGGACTGGTGGCGTCCTCGGCGCCTTCGTCTGCGGGGCGGAAGGGCAGGCGCAGGAAGAAGGTGGCACCGTGGCCGGGTTCGCTCTCGACCGAGACATCGCCGCCCATCGCCTCGGCGTAGGCCTTGCAGGCGGCGAGGCCGAGGCCTGTACCCGGGATGCCATGACGGTAGGCGGCGCTGCCGCGGCTGAAACGCACGAAGAGCCGCGCCTGCTCCTCGGGTGCGATGCCGGGACCGTGGTCGGTCACGGCGAGGACGAGCAGCGGGCCGTCGCGTCGCACGGCGACCTGCACGGGCGTGCCGCCGCCGAACTTGAGCGCGTTGGAGACATAGTTGACCAGGATGTGGCGGATGCGGTCGGGGTCGCCGATCACGCGTGCGTCGAGGTCGTTGTCCCCGCCCTGCAGGTCGATCACCGCCTCGGGCTTGGCTGCGCGCAGGATGTCGATGGCGCCCTCAACGGGTTCGCGCACGCTGAAGGCGCGGTTGCGCAGCGCGATGCGGCCGGCGTCGATGCGGGCGTACTCGAGCACGTCGTCGATCACCGAGATCAGCTGGTCGGCGCAGGTGCCGATGCGATCGACGATGCCCTTCTGCTCGGGCGCGAGCGCACGGGCGCGAAGGGTATCGACGAGACCCACCACACCGTTGAGCGGATTGCGAATCTCGTGGCCCATGTTGGCGAGGAAGGCCGAGCGCGCGGAGACAGCCTGGGCGAGTTCCTCGGTGCGGGTGTTGACCAGTTGCTCCAGCTGGGCGTTCTGCCGGCGGATGCGTCGTGTGCGCCACTGCGCGGCGCCATAGAGCGAGGCGCCGAACACGAGCACGTAGCTGAAGTAGGCCAACGGCGTGCGGAACCACGGTGGCCTGATCGTGAACGTGTAGCTCACCACCGGTCCGGGGTTGCCGAGGAAGCCGACCACGCGCGCCTCCAGTGTATAGGAGCCCTCGTCGAGGCCGGCGAGCGAGCGCGACTTGCCGGTGAGCCGCCAGTCCCGGTCCGTGCCGGCGAGGCGTGTCTCGATCAGCTGACTGGGTGCGAACGGATCGACGGTGTCGCACAGCTGGAATTCGATCGTGCCGGTGCGCGCAAAATCGACGGTTGGGTTACCCGCTAGAGGCAATCGTGTGACCTCTTCGCCCGCACGCCAGCTCACCGCCTGGATGATCGGGGCCCGGGGTGCCGGCTCGTCCCCGATTTCGCGAGTGTCAATGCGAACGAAGCCGTCGAATCCACCAACCCAGAGGATGTGTTCCTGGGTGCGGCTGACACTGGTGACTCGTCCAGCGTTTCGAATGACCTGATCCGAGACGGTGATGATAACCTCTCCGTTCCGGTCTCTTGTGAGGCGGACGAGTCGTGGCTCGCGACCCCGCATCGAGGCCACGCACCAGACCGCGTCATCGCTCTTTCGTTCGGCTGCAAAGATTCCGAGGCCCGGTAGCACCACGCGAGTCGAGCTGCCGGGCGTTCCTGGCAACGCGACGATCGTGCCTGTGGTATAGGCGTACGTGCCGCCCCCGAGGACAAAGAGCCTCGGATCGTCGAATCCGTCCGGAAGATCTCGCCCGGGTGCGAACAGTCGCTTGGCCGCATCCTGCCGCGCGGTTCGATCGATCGCGTAGACACCGTCACGGCGAAATGTTGCCCAGATGGCCCCAGTTGCATCCGCCGCCAGGTCCCACGCGAATGTGGGGAAATCACCGATCGACTCAACGCGTGGTGGCGCGGTCGAAAGGTCCACGGTTGTGATCGACGATCCTTTCGCGACGGCAAGCTGCGGGCCGGAGGAAGCCAGTTCGACGACCCCATAGATGTTTTCGGACGTCTCCATCGCCGGTTGAGCTTCCGTCGCCGTGATCTTGAGGAACGTCCTCAGGCCTGCGGCGATGACCGTGCCATCCGATAGGCTGGCGAGATCATGGTAGAGTCCCTTGAGGGATGGCAGCTGGTCGATTGATGCGGCTCGGAGCGGTTCAGTTGTCAGGCGTCCGATTCCCTCGGTCGTCAGCACGAAGACACCTCCGTCGGTCCCATTCACCGCGCGTCTGCCTTCGCCGCCCAGTTTGTTGGCCCTCGTGAAGAGGGACTGCCGGTTGCGCGTATCGATCCTCAGTACACCCGTGGCGTGCGCTATCCACGCCTGGGCTTGCGCCGACGGCGAAATCTTCGCGTTGTGCAGGGAAGGGAGTCCGTCCTCGCGGGCGATCTGACGGATGAGCTCACCGTCGCTGCTGCAGACAAATATCCCCGCGGTCACGGTCAGCACCGCGATCTTGCCGTCGGGCAGTTGGGCGGCCTGCGAGATGAGGTGGGGGCGGATTCTGGCGAGTAGGTCATGCGCAAACCGCTCGACGCGGCCATTGCGGATACGGAGCAGGCAATTCGCGGCCAGAAAGACCACGTGGTGGCTCGAGTCACGCCACGCGGCCTGGATCGAGTCTTGTCCGTCACCGAGGTCGATACGAGACAGGACCGATCCGTCCCAACGCCACAGGCCGGTCCCTCCTTGGGAAACATAGATATCTCCTTCAAACTCGAAGGAGAAGAGCCGGGGGGCCGCTGGCATGGGTCTGACCTCGAAGCGGACTCCGTCCCAGATGAGCAGTGACTTGGATTCTATAAACAGGGTGCGCCCTGCCTTTCGATAGATGTCCCACACCTCGAAGGAGTCGAATCCCGTAGGCAGGTGCGATCGAAGGCTGGTGAAGTTGCGCCCGCCGGCGGCATCCTGCTCGATATAGCCCAGTTCGTTGATGCCGCCGCACCAGATGCGGTCGGCCTCATCCAGCGCGAGCGCCCGGACGATGTTGCCACGGCCGACCGGGATCACCGACCAGCCGGTTCCGTCGTATTCGAAAACATGATCGCCCGAACAATAGAGACGCCCCCGTTGGTCTTCCACGGCCGCCATGAAATAGGGGTCGGAGCTCTCATGCGCGGGAAGCGGGAGAATCACGGGCAACCCGGACTCGGGATCATCCCAGCGTGCGCTGACCGAAGCCGTCGCGAGAAGCGTCAGGCTTAAGAGGGTCGTGAAGAAACGCATCGAGCGGTGGGAGTCTCTCGAATCCGCGTGAAGCCCGGCAACCCCCAAAAAAGGGGTGCGGATCACGCCCGAAGTGGGTGTGCGGCCGATTCGATAGTTTGGGGAACGGCGCGGAGACTTCTCCCCGATGAACTCACTTATCCATACTCTCTCCGCGGTGGTTTCCGGCGCGTTCTTGCTTCTCGGGTTCGAGCGGTTGGCCGAAGCGTTTGATCCGGTCACCCAATCGGGTGGCGCGAGCCTTCTGCCCAAGTTGGATGCGGCCATGCCATGCGCCGCCTGCTTGGTGCCCTCAGATTATTCTGTTGGGCGCTGACGCCAACCGCATCCCATGAACCTCGCCCCATTCCGCTATCGCAACGTGCTCAGCCGCCACGGCGGGCCGATCCGCGCGACCGAGTGTGCGATGACCACGGTGATGGGGCATCGCGTGTTCCAGGCCAACGCCTACCTCGCCGACGGCCTCCGGCCCGTGCCGCCGAGCAATGTCCTCTTTGGCAATCCCGACGGTTCGGGCACGGCGGAGCGTCCCATGGTCGCGCGCTACAAGGCGATCTCCGAGGCGCTCGAGCGCTGGGCACACCACGCGACCTTCTACTCGGAGGAGCGCGGGCGGTATGGCTTCGATGTGGACCCCTCGTCCAACGGCATGGCGGCGTTTCCCGGCTTGTTTGGCCGGCAGGCGCGCCGACGCGCGTGGGGCGAGGCGGCTGAGCGGTTTGCCGTGATCGGCTGGTGGGACGGCGCGATCGACGCCGCGCCGGCCGAGAGTCCGTGGCCCGGGGTCGAGGCATGGCGTCTCGAGAATCCGGTGACAAGCCACACGGTCGTGCTCCTGCACGCGATGGCGGATGACCACCTGCACGCCTACGGCCATGGCGCGGGCGAGAACTTTGCGCAGGCCTGCATGCAGGCGGCGGTCGAGCTGGCGCGCTCGCAGTTTGTCCTGCGGCGGCATCTGCGGCGGCGGCAGACCGAGTCGGCTCCGGCCGTGCGCAGCATGCTCGAGCGGCGGTGCCTGCACTTTTCCACGCCGGAAGGCCATGCGGAGGTGCGCGAGCGACTGATCCGGCGCAAGTGGCGTTCGGCCGAGGCGCGCGCGGTGTTTGATGGCGAGATCACCGGGCCGTGGACCGACTACACGTGCGTGTGGCGCGTCGTGCTCGCGCCGCCGACGGACGCATTTCTCGATTCCGGGCGGATGTTCTTCTACTGGTAGCTCAGGGCGCCGGCGGCACCCACGTGTCGCGAGTCCGTCACGAGGGTCGGTCCGTGCCCCATGGTGGGGTCGGCAGGCGAGCCTTGGGCTGGAGGTCACCCTAAATTGGGTGGCCGCCGGGTTTTACGCGGCTCTGCCGTGCGATGGAGTGGACATACTCCACCTATGCCTTCCTCCCCGGCTCTGCCGCGCGCATTCCTGGCGTGCGCTCCGCATGACTTGAAGTACGCCGAGATCGTGACAGCCAAAGCAAGTGCGGATCGGCTCCCTCTCCTGTTCGACGGGATGGGGGAAGGGCGGACCGATGAGATCGGCTGGCAGCTGGAGTGCCGTCGCCGCATCCGAGGTGCACGTGTGGTGGTGGTGCTCGTCAGCCCGCACACGGCGGAGTCGACGCGTGTGCGCTGGCAGGTGCAGTGTGCCCGCGAGATCGGCGTGCCCGTGCTCGGCATCACGGTGAGTTTCGGACCCGAAGTGGAGCCGGGGCGCGGGCTGGCGGCGGGGGACAGCGTCGACTCGTGCGGCTCCGTGATCGGATGGAAATGGAAGACGGTGGCGGCGACCCTGATGCGGTTTGTGGCCGGACCCGACAAGGACATCCGGGATGGCAAGGCGGCAGGGGAAAAGTCTTCGGCGCCGATGCGGCAAGGTTCGGCCGCCTGAAGACTTCGGCTCCTCCCTCGTGTCAGAGGGGAAATGGTCGGGCTGGTGAGATTCGAACTCACGACCTCTTGCACCCCATGCAAGCGCGCTACCAGGCTACGCTACAGCCCGACTGACTGACCGAAGAAACGCTGACGAAAACTCCCGGCCCCGAGCATGGCAAGGGCTTTTTCGGGTCGACGGCCGGGCGCGGGATGCCGCACGGAGGGCCGGGGCGCGGGGCCGGTCTTGCGCGGGCTTGCGGCCGATGACCACGGGGGGCGGCGCCCGGCTCACGGGCGGGCGCGACGGATGCCGGGACCTCACAGGTCGGCAGGCTCGCGAGCGGGATCCGGTTTTTTTGTCGCCTGGGGGTCCTTCCACCGTTGCGTTTGAGGCTCCCGTGAAGCCGACACCTGCTGCCACCCAATCCGGCGCCTCGTGGGCGCGTTTCGCCGTGCCGGCCGCATGGATGCTCGCGATCTATCTCGCTTCCGACCAGCCGAAGCTGCCCGCGCCCGAAGGGGTGCCGGGCTTCGACAAGATCGCCCACTTTGGCGCCTACGGCCTGCTCGCGACTCTGTGGGTGCGGGCGTTGTCGGCCCGGCTCTCCCCGGGCCGGGCGGCGTTTTTCGCGTGGAGCATCGCCGCGCTTTTTGGCGTGACCGACGAGTTTCACCAGAGCTTCGTCCCCGGGCGCAGCACCGAGCTCGCCGACTGGCTGGCCGACAGCGGCGGCGCGGCGCTGGCGGTGCTGCTCTACACCTTCTGGCCCGCCTACCGGGGCCTCCTCGACCGCCCGATCGCCGGCCGCCGCGGGGCGTCTCCGGCCGGGACCACCGCGGCGGTCGTCGCCCCCGTCGCGACGGAACGACACTCATGACCACCGACTCCCACCGGCAGCGCGTGGCGCACCTTCGCGCCGAGATCGCGCGCCACGACGACCTCTACTACCGCGCTGGCCGGAGCGAGATCGCCGACGCGGACTACGACGCGCTCAAGCGCGAACTCGCCGACCTCGAGGTCGCGCACCCTGAACTGGCCGGCGCCGATTCCCCCACGGTGCGCGTGGGCGACGATCGCACCGAGGGTTTTCAGCTCTACCGGCACCGGCAGCCGATGCAGAGCCTCGACAACACCTACTCCGAGGCCGAGTTGCGCTCGTTCGACCAGAAGCTGCGCAAGGTCCTCGGACTCGCGGATGCCTCGGCGCTGGAGATGCCGCTCGCTTATGTCGTGGAACCGAAGATCGATGGCATCGCGGTGAGCCTCACCTACGAGAAGGGAAAGTTCCTCCGCGCTGTCACGCGCGGCAACGGTGTGGAGGGCGACGACGTCACCGCCAACGTCCGCACCATCCGCCACCTGCCGCTCGTTCTCGCCGGTCGCGATCATCCCGACGTCCTCGAGATCCGCGGTGAGATCTACATGACCCTCGAGGTGTTTCGCCGCCTCAACGCCCAGCGCGAGGAGGCCGGTCTCGAGACCTTCGCCAACCCGCGCAATCTCGCCGCCGGCACGGTCAAGCTGCTCGACCCCGCCGAGGTCGCCAAGCGCCTGCTCGACATCGTGCTCTATGGTCTGGGCTATTGCTCGGGCGAGGTCGCGCCGTCGCAGAGCGCCTACCACGCGCTGCTCAAGGCCTGGAAAGTCCCGACGGTCGAGCGCCTGTGGACCGCCGCGGGCATCGACGCCGCCTGGGCGGCGATCCAGGAGCTGGATACGGCGCGGAAGGGCTTCGCCTACGCGACGGACGGTGCCGTGGTGAAGCTCGACGATTTCGCCCGCCAGCGCGAGGCCGGAGCCACCTCGAAGGCGCCGCGCTGGGCCATTGCCTACAAGTACGCCCCCGAGCGCGCCGAGACGCGCCTGCGCGCGATCACCATCCAGGTCGGCCGCACCGGCGTGCTCACGCCCGTGGCCGAGCTCGAGCCCGTGCCCCTCGCCGGCACGACCGTCTCCCGCGCGACCCTGCACAACGAGGACGAGATCACCCGCAAGGACATCCGCGTCGGCGATTTCGTGCTCGTGGAGAAGGCGGGCGAGATCATCCCCGCCGTGCTGGGCGTGAACACCGCGCGCCGCCCGGCGGACAGCGAGCCGTTCCATTTCCCTGAAAACTGCCCGGAGTGCAGCACGCCCGTGATCAAGCTGCCGGGCGAGGTCGCGTGGCGGTGTCCCAACCTCGCGTGTCCCGCGCAGGTGCGCCGCCGCATCGCGCATTTTGCCTCGAAGCAGTGCATGGACATCGAGGGACTGGGCGAGGCCGTGGTCGACCAACTGGTCTCGAAGCGACTCGTGCAGACGATCGCCGACCTTTACCGGCTGCGTCAGGAGAATCTGGTGACACTGGAGAAATTCGCCGAGAAGTCGGCGCAGAACCTGATCGCCGCGATCGCCACCTCGCGAACCGGCGAACTCTGGCGCCTGGTCCACGGCCTCGGCATCCCCGGCGTGGGAGCCTCGTCGGCCAAGGACCTCGCGCGCCATTTCCGCGGCATGAACGCGCTCGTGGCCGCGTCCGAGGATGACCTGCTCGCGATCGAGGGCGTGGGCGAGAAGACCGCGCGCGCCATCCGCGCGTTCTTCAACGAGCCGGCCAACCGCATCCTCGTCGACGAACTGCGCGACCTTGGCGTGGAGCCGACCGCGCCGGCGCATGCCGCGGCCGCGGTGCTGGCGGGAAAGGCCTTCGTGCTCACCGGCACGCTCGAGACGATGACGCGCGAGGACGCCACTGCGCGGATCGAGGCGGCCGGTGGCAAGGTGAGCGGCAGCGTGAGCAAGAAGACCAGTTATGTCGTGGCCGGCGTCGAGGCCGGCTCGAAGCTCGAGAAAGCGCAGAAGCTCGGCGTGCCGGTGCTCACCGAGCAAGAATTTCTCACGTTGCTCGGCGGGTAGGCTGTCCTCCATGCCCGGTTGCGGCGCGTCCGCCGCCCGTGTGGCGGATCGCGGCGCAGTCAATAGCCCTGCCGCTGCAGCACCGCGCTGAGTTCGCGCTGGAACGCCTGGAGGTCGCCCTGTCCGGGCCGGTAGCCGGGCGTGCTGCCCTCGAACATGAGGCGGCCGTATTGGTCGAGCGCCCACTTGCCCGATTGTCCGTCGCTGAACGTGACCGAACCGCTCACGACCGTTCCCGGCCGCATGACGCGATCCACCTCGACCTTGACCGAACTTGGCCCGGCGGGAGCGGCCTCCCCGGCGGGGAAATCTTCGGCAGTGTCGTCGAAGGTCTCATCCTCGTCCATGAGTTCGGCGTCCTGTGCGGCACCGGGGCCGGGCTGGCGGGAGGCGCCGCCACCGGTCGGCGGTATCGCCGCGGGAGCAGGCGGCGGCGTGGCGGGCTTGGGCGCGGGTGCCTGGATGTCGAGGCCGAGGTCGTCGATAAGGAAACGCGTGTCGCGGTAGGTGAGCGTGAGCTTGAACTCGTCAAGGAGTCGCTTCTGCACGTCGGCGATGGACGCGCCGGCGGCGATCCAGGATTTGACGGCTTGGGTCTGTTCGGGAGCGAGCTTCATGGCGTCCTTCAGGGATGAGCGAAGCGCGCACTGTCTCGCCGGGGCGAGGGCGCGTCAAGTGCCGTGCGGGTCCGGGCGGCGCGACGGCCTCGCGCGTCGCGCGCGGCTGGTGTGGCCCGAAGAAAAACGCTCCCCGCCACGCCGGCTAAGTGGGGTAGGGCCGGCGCAGCGGGGAGCCTTGGGTTGGGTTCCAGTCTAGCGAGAAAGCTGGGCCTTGAGGTACTCGACGTTGGAGCGCACCGAGTCCTCCTGCTCCATGAGATTTTCCACCGTGCGGCAGGCGTGGATGACCGTGCCGTGGTCGCGCCCGCCGAAGGCCTCGCCGATCTCCTGCAGCGAATGACGCGTGAGCAGGCGGCTCAGATACATCGCGACCTGGCGAGCGTTGGCGATGTTGGCGGGCCGGCGCCGGCTCACCATGTCGGAGTGCCGGAGCTGGAAATGGTCGGCCACGCGCTTCTGGATCGTGTCGATCGTGATCTGGCGCTGGGCCTCCTCGGCGAGCACGTCGGCGAGCAGGCGCTCGGCGTCGTTGACTGTGACCGGGCGTCCGGTCAGCTGCGCGTAGCTCGCGACCTTGATGAGCGCGCCCTCGAGCCGACGGATATTGCGCACGATGTGCTGCGCGATGAAGGAGAGCACGTCGTCGGGAAGGTTGAAGCGCATCGACACGGCCTTCGAGCGCAGGATGGCGAGGCGCGTCTCGTACTGCGGCGGCTGGATGTCCGCCATCAGTCCCCACTGGAAGCGCGAGACGAGGCGGCTCTCGAGCTTGGCGATCTCGGAAGCCGGGCGGTCGCTGGAAAGGAAGATCTGCTTCCCCGACTCGAAGAGGTCGTTGAAGGTGTGGAAGAACTCCTCCTGGATGCGCTCCTTGCCGCCGAGGAACTGCACGTCGTCGAGCAGCAGTACGTCGACGTGGCGGTAGCGCTGGCGGAAGCGCGTGAGCGTGTTCTCCTGAATCGCCTGGATGAACTCGTTGGTGAACTTTTCCGACGAGAGGTAGGCGATGCGCGCCTCGGGATTGGTGCGCAGGATGTGGTGGCCCACCGCGTGCATGAGGTGTGTCTTGCCGAGGCCGGTCTCGCCGTAGAGGAAGAGCGGGTTGTAGGCCTGCGCGGGCGCCTGGGCCACGGCGAGCGCGGCGGCGTGCGCGAGCTGGCTCGTCGGGCCGATGACGAAGGTGTCGAAGGTGTTGCGCGGATTGAGCTGCGCGAAGGTCTGGGCGCGCTCCTCGGCGCGGACGGCGCCATTGCGCCGCGCGCCGTGACGCACGACTTTCGCCGGCTCGGCGGACGCGGGTTTGGCCGGCTCGGCGCGCCCGGCCGATTCAAGAAACACCTTGAAGACTCGGCCGGTGGAGAGGCGCAGCTTCTGCGCGATCAGGTCGAGGTAGTTGTCGTTGATCCAGATCGCGGCAAAGTCCGTGGGCACGCCCAGCGTGATGGCGTCGCCCTCGACCTTGAGGCAGGTGACGGGCGTGAACCACATCTGGAAAATGTCGGGCGGCAAGGCCGAGGCGAGCTCGGCTTTGACGCTATCCCAGAGCTGAGGAGTGGTGGCTGTGGCGGGCATGCGAGGACGGGAAATCCTTCGCTTATTCACAAGTGACGACGATGTGACGCGTGTCGCGCTGTGGACTCGATCACGCCGTGCGCCGGTGAGGGGAGGGAAAAGTGGGTCGCGACAGGGTTTCGGGCGGGTTTTACGTTTAACCGTGGAAACGCCTGACGGAGAGGTAGATGGTCTGGGGTCCGGTGCGGTGCGGCGAGGGGAGGCCAAAGAGCGGCAAAGAACGTCTTACCGAGAGAGCCGGTGAAGAGCGAAAGGGGCGTGAGTAACGATCATGCGACGGACCATTTCAAGGCCAACTTTTCCTCAACTTGTTCACAAGGCGCTGCGCACAACTCCGGAGGTTTTTTTGTTGCCAGAAAACCGGCGCGCGCGGGGTCCCGATTTTCCCTCTGAAGGTTGCGCGCACACGTGTTTGTCGCCGCTCCAGCCGGCCGGATTTTCAGCATGGTGCGGGCCACGCGTCGGAAAAGTTTCATCCGAAATTTCGCGTGTTCGCGCGTGGGCGGGCTGCGTTTCGAGCGAACCGCGATCGATCGCGGCAGACGCGGTGCGACCGCCGCCGGAGGCGTGTGCGCGCTGCGGCGGCGTGTTGTCACGTGGCCGCCACGGCGAATCGGCGGCCTCTCAGCGCGCCTCGCCCTGGCCCGCCATGAAGGCGATGAGGCGGTCGTTGAACTCCTTCGCCGGGTCGTGGCCCATCTTCTTGAGCGCCTGCACCATCGCGGCCACCTCGACGAGACGCGCGATGTCGCGGCCCGGGCGCACGTAGAACTCGATGTGCGGCACCTTCAGCCCGAGGATCTCGAACTCGCCCTGCTCGAGCCCCGTGCGCTCCTCCTCCACGTCGGGGGCGAACTCGCGCAGCGTCACCACCATGTCGATACGCTTCTCCTTGCGCACGGCGCGCACGCCGAACATCTCGGCGATGTTGATGATGCCGATGCCGCGGCACTCCATGTGCCCCCGGTTGAGCTCGAGGCCGGAGGCCATGAGCTCGCGCTCGTCCAGGAGCTTGATGCGGGTGATGTCGTCGGCCACGAGCGAGTGGCCGCGCTCGATCAGCGCGAGGGCGCACTCGCTCTTGCCCACGCCGCTGTCGCCGCGGATGAGCACGCCCATGCCCTTGATGTCCATCATCGTGCCGTGCTCGCTGGTCACCGGGGCGAACTCGTTGTCGATGCACAGCGTCGCGAGGTTGATGAAGTTCATCGTGATCAGCTGCGTGCGCAGGATCGGCAGGCGGCGCGCCTCGGCCACCTCGCGCATGGGGCGCGTCGGCTGGTAGTTGCGCGCGAGCACGATGCAGGGGACGTGGCGGCGCGCCAGTTCCTCGAAGGTGGCGCGTTGCTGCTCGGCCGGGATGGCCTTGAGGTAGGTCATCTCGGCGGCGCCGAGCACCTGCACGCGGCGATGGGCGAAGTAGCGGAAAAACCCGGTGAGGGCGAGCGACGGGCGGTTGATCGAGCCCTCCTTGATCACGCGATGCAGCCCGGCCGCCCCGGCCATGACCTCGAACTTCAGCTTGTCGCGGTAGGTCTCGTAGAAGTGGCGGACGGTGATGCCGGAGGGCGCGCGGGGCTTGTTGAGCGTGGGCATGGGGTGGGGATCACATGTCGAAATTCTCGCCGAGGTAGAACTTGCGGCTCTTCTCGTCGTTGATGAGGAAATCCGCCGTGCCCTCGGCCAGCACCGTCCCGTCGTGGATGAGGTAGGCGCGGTTGACGATGCGCAGCGTCTCGCGGACGTTGTGGTCTGTCACGATGATCCCGATACCGCGATCGCGCAGGGCGAGCATGATGCGCTGTACCTCGGCCACGGAGATCGGGTCGATCGCCGCGAATGGCTCGTCCATGAGCAGGAATTTCGGCCGCGTGACGAGGGAGCGCGCGATTTCGAGGCGGCGGCGCTCACCGCCGGAAAGGGTGAACGCCTTCTGCTTCGCGAGATGCGCGAGGCCCAGCTCCTCAAGATGGTCGGCGATGACCTGGTCGCGCTCCTTGCGCGGGATGTCGAGGGTCTCCGCGACGGCGCGGACGTTCTCCTCGACGGTGAGCTTGCGAAAGGTGCTCGCCTCCTGCGGCAGGTAGCCGAGCCCCAGCCGCGCGCGCTCGTGCATGCGAAGTGCCGTGACCGAGCGGCCGCCGAGGATCACCTCGCCCTCCGTCGCCGGCACCAGGCCGACGATCATGTAGAAGGTCGTGGTCTTGCCGGCGCCATTGGGACCGAGCAGGCCGACGATCTCGCCGGCGGCGACG
>JACSRI010000009.1 GCA_014879845.1 Opitutaceae bacterium | reverse complement strand
GTCGGCCAGCGTGACGAAATCGCCTTCCGGGTCGATGACGCATTGCTGCACCCAGGGCGCGCTCTGCTCCAGCAGGCGGCGCAGCAGGTGCGACTTGCCGGAGCCGGAATTGCCCTGCACCAGCAGGCGCGTGGCCAGCAACTCCTCCAGATCGAGCGCCGCGGGCTTGCTTCCCGCGACCCCCATGTTCACGTCCACTTTCATGTCGGGCTTCAAGCTATGGCAGGGTCCATAGCAGGCTCTAGCACCAACTTCCGCTATTGGCGAAGGCGTGCCTTGTCGATTCCCACAGTTCCCGCCGTCGCCGAGGCGATGACCGGCGCGGCCGGCGCCGGCAGAACGTCCAGCAGACCGGAATCGACGCGCCGAATCCGTACGATGATCCCGCCATGTGGGGCCGCCGCTACCGCGAGTTTTCCCTCGGCGCGATCGGCAACGGCGTCGCCATCGGCGATGTCGACGACGACGGCCTGCCCGATGTGTTCATCTCCACCAAGACCGGCCCGAACCACCTCTTTCGCAACCTCGGCCATTTTCGTTTCGAGGACACCACGGCCGCGGCAGGCGTGGCCGGGCCCTCCGCGACCGAGGGTGGCGGCAATGCGTGGAAACAGGGAGCCGCCTTCGCCGACATCGACAACGACGGCGACCTCGACCTCTACGTCTGCCGCTTCGCCGCGCCCAACCTCCTTTACGTCAACGACGGCGCCGGCGTGTTCACCGAGGAGGCGGCCGCACGCGGTCTCGCCCTCGTCGATGCCAGCGCGATGGGCGCGTTCTGCGACTACAACCGCGACGGCTGGATCGACGTCTATGTCGCGACCAACGTCCTCGACGTCGAGCGCCGACCCAACGGCCAGCGCGACCACCTCTTTCGCAACCACGGCGACGGCACGTTCGAGAACGTCACCGACGCAGCCGGCCTGAAAGGGGAAACCCAATGCCACGCCGCGACGTGGTGGGACTACAACGACGACGGCTGGCCCGACCTCTACGTCGACAACGACTTTCGCGATCCCGACCAACTGCTGCGCAACAACGGCGACGGCACTTTCACCAATGTCCTGAGCTGGGTCGTGCCGCACACGCCGCACTCCTCGATGGGTGCCGACCTCGGCGACATCAACAACGACGGCCGTCTCGATCTGCTCATCGCCGACATGGCGACGATCTCGCGCGAGAAGGACCACCGCGGGATGGCGAGACTCCGGGTCGGGCTGCCCGACAACGAGGTGCGCCCCGGCATGGGTGCCCCGCAATACATGGTCAACACGCTGTTCCTGGGCACGGGGACCTCGCGTGTCCTCGAGGCGGCGCACCTGACCGGGCTCGCGGCCACGGATTGGACCTGGTCCGTGCGCTTCGAGGACCTCGATCTCGATGGCTGGCTCGACCTCTACATCGCCAACGGCATGGTGCGCGAGCTGCACAGCACCGACATCACGGGCGCTATGCTGCGCCGCGAGAGCCTCGCGCAGCGCACCCGGATCATGAAGGACACGCCCGTCCTGGCCGAGGCCAACCTCGCCTTCCGAAACCGCGGCCATCTCGCCTTCGACGACGTCTCCACATCCTGGGGACTCGACCACCTTGGTTTCAGCACCGCCGCGGCCTTCGGCGATCTCGATGGCGACGGCGATCTCGACCTCGTCTTCACCAACTACGACGCGCCCGCGACGGTCTGCCGCAACGACGGCACCGCGGGCCAGGCGCTGGTGCTCGACTTGCGCGGCCGATCGTCCAACAGCCATGGCGTGGGCGCCACCGCACGCCTCGAGTTGCCCGATGGCTCGATTCAGGCCCGCACGCTCGTGCTCGCCCGCGGCTACAACTCGACGAGCGAGCCCGCGCTGTTTTTCGGCACCGGCGAGCACACCCGCGTGGCGCGCCTCGCCGTGCGCTGGCCGGGCGGGCATGAGCAGGAGTTCGACAACCTGCCCACCGGTCAACGCTACACGATCGTGGAACCCGAGGGGCCCGCGCCGAAACGCGAGCCTCCGACCCCGCCGCCCGCGCTGTTTGAGGACATCACGGCGCCCACCCAACTCGCGGTCGCCAACCGCGGTGGCCCGCTCTCCCCGCCCGCGCAGGCCCGCCAGCCCCTGCTGCCGTTCCGCCTCAACCGTCCCGGGCCCTTCGCCGTGGCGGCCGATCTCGATCGCGACGGCTCGGACGAGCTGGTCATCGGTGGGGTGGCCGCAGAGACCGGCCAGATCCTCACCCGCTCGGGCGCGGAGTATGTCTCGGCGCTCAGCCCGGTCTTCATCGCGCCTTCCGCCGTGCCCGATGGTCCGATCGTGGCGTTCGACGCCGATGCCGACGGCGACCTCGACCTGCTGATCACGAAGGCGGGCATCGCCGCCGACGCCGACTCGACCGACTATCAACCCCGCCTCTTTCTGAACAGCGGCCGCAATCGGTTCGAGCCCGCACCGCCGGACATGTTGCCCGCGCTGCCGATTTCGGTAGGAGCCGCGGCGACGGC
>JACSRI010000010.1 GCA_014879845.1 Opitutaceae bacterium | reverse complement strand
GGGACCATCCGCACGCTGAAGCCCGCCACGCGCAAGGCCATGGACGAGCTCTTCCACCAGACGGTGAACGGGCTCTGCGCCGCCCACGGGGTGGAGCTCATCCTCGACTACAAGCGCTCCTACCCGCCGACCATCAACACGGCGGAGGAGGCCTCCGCCTTCGAGGCGGCGGCGCGCGACGTCGTCGGCGACGACCTCATCAAGACCGACCTGCCCTCGCTCACCGCCGGCGAGGACTTCGCCTACTACCTGGAGAAGGCGCCCGGCGCCTTCATGCTGCTGGGACAGGTGACCGAGACGCACAAGGCCGTGCCCGTCCACAACGGCCACTACGACTTCAACGACGAGCTGCTGCCGATCGGCGCGAGCTGCTTCGCCCGCCTCGTGGAGCAGCAGCTGTCGGGGGTGTGAGGGGGGTCTCGCCGGGCTCCGCATCTGCCCCACCCTCTCCCACAGGGAGAGGGTGCCTGCGGAGCAGGCGGGTGAGTGGAACGTCTTCGCCGGAAAAGGCACATCCGTTTCGCAGGGGACGGAGGTCGAAATCCCTCACCCGGCACCTGCCGGTGCCACCCTCTCCCGTTGGGAGAGGGTCATTTTCACCGCGTCCCGGCCAGTCCTACCGGAAGTGCTTCGACAGCTTCAGGCCCTGCGCCTGGTAGTTCGACCCGACCTGGCCGTAGAGGCTCTTCGGCCGCTCGGTCATCCGCTCATAGACGAGCCGCGCCACGATCTGCCCATGCTCGAGGATGAAGGGCACCTCGCGCGAGCGCACCTCCAGAACGGCCCGCGCGCCGCGCCCGCCGGCCGCCACGTGACCGAAGCCGGGGTCGAAGAAGCCGGCGTAGTGGGCGCGGAATTCACCGACCAGCGGGTCGAAGGGCAGCATCTCCGCCGCATAGTCCGGCGGCACCACGACCGCCTCCTTGGAGGCGAGGATGTAGAACTCGTCGGGATCGAGGATCATCTCGCCCTTGCCGCGCTCCTGGATCGGCTCCCAGAAGTCGAGCACGTCGTGCGCCGCCTTCCGGTCCACGTCGATGACGCTGGAGTGGCGCTTGGCGCGGTAGCCGAGCAGGCCGCCCCAGGCCTCGCCGAGAAGATCGATCGACACCGCGATGCCCACTGGCCCCACCACCGGGGCGCCGGTATCGACGAGCCGCTCCGTCTCCTGCAGCGCATTGAGCTCGTCGAGCCCGAGTTCCGCCTTGCCGCGCCGGAACCGCATCTGCGACAGGCGCGAGCCGGTGCGCACGAGGATCGGGAAGGTCTGCGGCGAGATTTCCAGATAGAGCGGCCCCTCGTAGTCGGCGGGGATCGTGTCGAAGGCCTGGGCACGGTCGAGGATGACGCGGGTGAAGACGTCGAGGCGGCCGGTGGAGCTTTTCGGATTGGCGGTGGCAGCGATCCCGCCGCGCAGCGCCAGCCCTTCCAGCAGCTCCACGAGATAGACGCAGCCGGTCTCCAGCACCGCGCCCCGCGTCAGGTCGAACTCGTGCAGGGCGAGGGACTGCAGCCGGTCCGCCACGGTCGTGTTCGGTCCGGGCAGGAAGCTCGCACGGATGCGGTAGGCGCGCGTCCCGAGCCTCAGATCGAGCGACGCCGGCTGCACCTGGTCGGCGTCGAGCGCCCGGGCGATGCGGATGGCGCCGCGCGCCACCAGATCCTCGATCGCCTGCGACGGCAGGATGCCCTGAGCCGTGTCGTCCACCATGGGGCCAACTCCGACGAACGAAACGTTCGTCAAAACGAACAAAACGCTTGACGCGATTTCGCCGTCGCCCTAACACCCTCGCCACGACGTGGAGATTTGGCCGGCCGGCTTGCGAACCACGCTAAACAACTCGCTAAAAGGCCGGGCGCGCGGGATCAACCCGGCCTCGGCTTTTGCCGGGCCGGGTTTTGTTTTTTCGGGGGACAAGTGCCCCGGACTGCGCTGCGAGGACGAGCCGATGAAGAAGCCCTTTGACCCCACCCGCGTCAGGCCGGCGACGCGCCTCGTCCACGGCGGCACCATCCGCTCGGAGTTCGGCGAGACCTCCGAGGCGCTGTTCCTCACCCAGGGCCATGTCTATGAGACCGCCGAGCAGGCCGAGGCGCGCTTCAAGGGCACGGATCCGGGCTACATCTACGCCCGTTTCTCCAACCCGACGGTGCAGATGTTCGAGGACCGCATGGCGCTTCTCGAAGGCGCGGAAGCCGCCAAGGCGACCGCCACCGGCATGGCAGCGGTGAACGCCGCGATGTTCGGCCAGCTCTCGGCCGGCGACCATGTCGTCGCCTGCAAGGCTCTGTTCGGGTCCTGCCGCTACATCATCGAGACCCTGCTGCCGCGCTTCGGCGTGCAGTCGACCCTGGTCGACGGCGCCGACCTCGCCCAGTGGGAGGCGGCGGTCCGGCCCAACACCAAGGTCTTCTTCCTCGAGAGCCCGACCAACCCGACCCTCGAGATCTATGACATCGCCGCGATCTGCCGCATCGCCAAGAAA
>JACSRI010000231.1 GCA_014879845.1 Opitutaceae bacterium | reverse complement strand
CCGCTCCGCCCCGCGCCGCCGCGCCGGGGTGGGCGTCGGCGCTCATGCTCACGCTTGTGCTCCTGCTCGTCTCCGCGGCGCGTGGGTTCGCGCAGGAGGACAATCCCTTCGCCCGGCCCGCGCCCGCCGGCGCGGCCGCGCCCGCCGCGCCCAGCCCGCTGGATACGCTGGAGCTGCGCAGCCTGATGACGATGAGCGGCACCACCGTGGTGACGCTGTTCAACACGGCCGACAACAGGTCCATCATGGTCCCGCTCGGCTCCACCGTGAACGGCCTCACGGTGAGCGACTACCAGTCCGCCGACGACTCCGTGCTCGTGCAGTCCGGCGGCCGCGAGCGCCGCGTGAAGATCAGGAAGGCCCAGATCGTGGCGATGGTCGCACCGCCGCCCGTCCCGCCGCCACAGCCGCAGCCTGCCGGGGCCGTGGTGGCCGGCGCCCCGCCGCCTCCGCCCGGCCAGCCCGGTGCGGCCATGGGCGACGAGGAAGTGCGCGCGCGCATGGAGCGCGTGGCCCAGGAGATCCGGCGCCGTCGCGAGATGCGCCGCGAGATCATGGAGCGTCAGGCACAAGGCCAGCCCGCCGGCCAGCCCACCCAGTGACCGCAGGACCACCGCGATGACCGTCTCCTTCGAGCTTTCCCTCCTCGCCGATCTCACCGAGCAGCAGCGTGCCCTCGTGCTCGAGTTGCCGCGCGGCCAGCGGCTCGAACGCGTGGCCGAGTTTCTCAAGCTCGAGCTGCCCGTCGTGTTCGCGCGCCTCGTCGCCGACACGGGACTGCCCGAGGTGCCGCCCGAGCGGTTCGACCTTGAGCGCCTCGGCACGACGCCGGTGCGGCTCGTGAACGAATACCACTGTGTGCCCGTGCGGCCCGCGCCCGGCGAGGACGCCGATCCCGCGGCGATCGCCCTCGCGACGGGCTGGCCGCCGGAGAGCCCGATGGACGAGTGGGTCTACGCCGCCACCGGCCTCGAGCCGCGCTGGCACCTCGCGCTGCCGGACAAGCTCGCGAAGTTCATCACGCAGAATCTCGGCGTCGGCGCGGAGAGCCTCGACGCCTCGGCCGACGCCAGCGGCCTCGCCGACCAGTCGCGCGAGGACGAGGCGGAGGACGAGAACGCCGCCGTCATCCGTTTCGTCAACCAGGTCGTGGCGCAGGCCATCGCGGACGGCGCGACCGACATCCATTTCGAGCCGCAGGAGGAGACCCTGCGCATCCGCTACCGCATCGACGGCCTGCTCGTCGCCGTGCCCGTGCCGGAAAACCTCGAGCGCTTCCAGGACGCGATCACCTCGCGCCTGAAGATCATGGCCAAGCTCAACATCTCCGAGCGACGCCTCCCGCAGGACGGCCGCATCAACTACAAGGTCGGCGCCAACACCCTCGACATCCGCCTCTCCACCATCCCGACGATCTACGGCGAGAGCGTGTCGCTGCGCCTGCTCAACAAGAAGTCCCAGCCGCTCTCGCTCGAGCAGCTCGGCATGGGCGCCGACGAGCGCGAGAAGATCGCCAGCGTGCTCAACCTGCCGCACGGCATCGTGCTGGTCACGGGGCCCACCGGCTCGGGCAAGAGCACCACGCTCAACGCCTTCCTGCGCGAGATCAATTCGACCAGCCGCCGCATCATCACCATCGAGGACCCGATCGAGTACGAGGTGCCGGGCGTGAACCAGATGCAGGTGCGCTCGGAGATCGGCCTGGGTTTCGCCGAGGGCCTGCGCCACATCCTGCGCCAGGACCCGAATGTGATCATGGTCGGCGAGATCCGCGACCGCGACACGGCCGACATCGCCATCCGCGCCTCGCTCACCGGCCACCTGGTCTTCTCCACCATCCACACCAACGACGCCCCGGGCGCGATCACGCGCCTCACCGACATGGGCATCGAGCCGTTCCTCATCGCCTCGGGCGTGGAGCTGGTCATCGCGCAGCGCCTCGTGCGCCGCCTCTGCCAGCAGTGCCGGCGTTTCGAGCCGGTCGGCTACACCACGCTGCTCGACTCGCTCGCCGTGCTCGAGCTGCCGCCGGGCTCGGCCGCCGGTGTCACCGAATTGCCGATACCGGTCGGCTGCGAGCACTGCCGCGGCATGGGCTACCGCGGGCGCGTCGGCATCTTCGAGATCCTGCGCATCGGCGAACACCTGCACGACCTGATCGTGCGCCGCGAGTCCGCGCGCGCCATCCGCAAGGTCGGCCTCGAGCACGGCATGCAGACCCTCGGCCAGTCCGGCTGGAAGCAGGTCCGCGCCGGCCTCACCTCGCTCGAGGAGATCGTGCGTGTCGTGTCGATGAGCGAGGGCAAGTAGCGCCCGCGGACCATGCCGAGCTTTTCCTACACCGCCAAGGACGCCGCCGGTGCGACCGTGAAGGGCGCGCTCGAGGCCGACAGCCGCAAGGGCGCGCTGCGCCAGCTCGCCGGCCGCGGGCTCACGCCCCTGCGCCTGGCCGAGGGTGCGGCCTCCGCCACCCCGGGCAAGGCCGGCGCCGCGGCCGCCGACGCCGAGGCGGCCGAGCCGGCCCGCGTCACCCGTGACGCGCTGCAGAAGCTCGCCCGCCGCGACCGCCTGCCGTTCCTGCGCGCGCTTGCCGACCTGCTCGGCTGCGGCGTGCAGACCGGCGACGCCGTGCGCATGCTCAGCCGCCGCCTCAGCACCGGCCGGCTCAAGACCCTCGCCGTCGCGCTCTGGGACGGTCTCTCGCAGGGCCAGTCGCTCTCCGCCGCCATGCGCGCGCACCCGGCCGTCTTCGACGAGGCCTCGTGCAGCCTGATCGAGGCGGGCGAGGCCACCGGCAACCTCGCCGAGATCATCAAGCGGCTCGTCGCCGACCTCGAGGCGCGCGAGGAGCTGCGCGCCAAGGTGGTCAACGCCATGGCCTACCCGGCCTTCATCGTGCTCGTCGCGGTGGGCGTGATCCTGATGTTCCTCTTCTTCCTGCTGCCGCGTATCCAGACGCTGCTCACCAGCCTGGGCGGCAAGCTCCCGCTCGCCACGCGCCTGCTCATCGGCCTCTCCGAGTTGATGATCACCTGGGGTCCCGTGCTGGCCATCGGCGCCGCGCTCGGCGCCGTCGCGATCGTCGGCTGGCGGCGCACGACGAAGGGCCGCGAGGTGCTCGACCAGCGCGTGCTCGGGCTGCCCGGGATCGGGGCGTTCCTGCGCGACGCCGACCTGCTGCGCATGATCCAGACCCTCGCGCTCCTGCTCGAGAACGGCATCACGACCATCACCGCGCTGGCGCTGACCGAGCGCACCATCCTCAACACCACGATCCGCCGCACCTTCAGCGACGCGCGGCTCAAGATCGCCGAGGGCATGCACATCTCCGTCGCGCTGCGCAACACGGGCTACTTCCCCGACCTGATCACCGACATCCTCGTGATCGGCGACAACACCGGCAACATCGTGCCCGGCCTGCACGAGGTGGCGCGGCACTACCGCAAGAAGCAGGCGCAGATGCTCAACTTCTTCGTCAACGCCCTCTCGGTCGGCGTGCTCATGTTCGCCTTCGCCTTCGTGGCGTTGATCGCCTTCGGCATCATCCTCGCGGTCTTCCAGCTGAGTTCGAACCTGAGCGCACGGTGAGCGGCGCCGGGTCGTGATCAACACGGCGCCTTGCGTGCTTCGTGTCCATCGTAGGCCGCCCGCGAGTCCGCTCGACAACCGGGTGAGCTGTCCCATCTCATAACCCGATGCAGAAATCCGGCCCCACGACGCGATCAGCCGTGGTCGCGGACCTCGGCCAGCCAGCCTGGCGGGCGATCCTGGTGTTTGTCGCCTTGCTCGCCGTCGGCCTGGGCGTCGCTTATCACAACAGCTTTTCCGTGCCGTTCGTTTTCGACGACCAGGGGTCGATCGAGGACAACCCGACGCTCGGATCGTTTGCCACGGCCCTGGTCCCGCCACGGGACAGCGGCGTGACGGTCAGCGGCCGGCCGCTGCTCAATCTCTCGCTCGCGGTGAACATGCGTCTGGGCGGGTTGGACGTGCGGGGCTATCACGCGGTGAATCTCGCGATCCACTTCCTCGCGGCACTCACCCTGTTCGGCGTGGTCCGGCGCACGCTGCAGTGGCCGATCTTCAGTGAGGGCCTGCGCCGCGAGGCGTCGCTTGTCGCGGGTGGTGCGACGCTCTTCTGGGCGCTGCATCCGATGCAGACCGAGTCGGTGACCTACATCGTGCAGCGCGCCGAGTCGCTGGTCGGCCTGCTCTTTCTCTTCACGGTGTACGCTTTCATCCGCGCTGCGGCCACGCCGTCACGCGCCTGGGCGGCGGCGGCCGTGGTCACCTGTTACCTGGGCATGACGGCGAAGGAGGTGATGGCCGCGGCTCCGCTCGTGCTCGTCCTCTACGACCGGACCTTCGTGAGCGGCACGTTCCGCGAGGCCTGGCGGCGCCACGGCCGCCTGCATCTCTTCTTCGCGTCGGGCTGGCTGATCCTGCTTGCGCTGGTCATCGCGAGCGGTTCGCGCGGCTCGACCGTGGGTTACGGCGCGGTCACGTGGCTCGACTACGTGCTCACGCAGGGCCCCGGCATCACCACCTACCTGCTGCGGGCGATCGTGCCGGTGCATCTGGTTTTCGACTACGGCGCGGTGCTCGACCGGCGGTGGCTGATCGTGCTTTCCGGCCTCGCGGTCGTCGCCTCGATCGTGGTCGCCACCGGTGTGCTCCTGCAGCGCAAACCCCGGGCTGGTTTTCTCGGGGCATGGTTCCTTCTCATCCTCGCGCCGACCTCGAGCGTCATCCCGGTGGTCTCGCAGACGCTGGCCGAACATCGCATGTATCTGCCGCTCGCGGCCGTGGCCGTCGCGGTGGCGCTGGCGGCGCGACACTTCCTTGGCCGAAGGGCCTGGCCGATCCTGGGGGCGATCGCCGTCCTGTTTTGCGCCGGCACGGTCGATCGCAACCACGACTATCGCTCCCCCCTGTCGATCTGGGAGGATACGGTGAAGAAGACACCGGCCAACGCCCGCGCGCTGAACAACTACGGCGTGTTCCTGCGCGAGGCTGGTCGCTCCGAGGAGGCGATGGTGCAGATGGCGCGGGCCCTCGAGCTGGCGCCGGCCTACGCGCTGGTGCACTCCAACCTCGGCGTGACCCTCGTGCGTCACGCCCTGGGGATCTCGCAGACCGGCGACGACGTCGAGGTCGGGAGCATGCGTCAGGCCCGCGCCGAGCGCGTCGCGCGCGAGCCGGACCGCGCACGTGTGGTCGAGAAAGGGCTTGGCCACCTCCGCCAGGCCATCGAAATCGAGCCGAGCAACGCGCGGTTCTGGTCGAACCACGCCACGGCGCTCTTCGAATGCGGCCGGGCGACCGAGGCCGTGGAGAAGTTCGAGCGCGCGATCGCCCTCGAGCCCGCGAGTTCGGTCCACCACTTCAATCTCGCCAACACCCTGGCCGAACTCGGCCGGCTCGAAGACGCCGCGCGGCACTACGAGATCGCGCTGCAGATGTTCCCCAAACAGCCGGACGTACTGGTCAACTACGCGATCCTGCTGCGCTGGCAGGAGCGCTGGCCGGAGTCGCTCGCCCGGCTGGAGGCGGCCCGCGCCCTGTCCCCCAAGATGGCCCGCGTGCGCAGCAACCTCGGCGTGACGCTCCTGGCCATGGGACGCACGGATGAGGGCCTGGCCGAACTCACGCGCGCCCTCGAGCTCGATCCCGACCTGCCGCAGGCGCGCTACCACCTCGGCTTCACCCTTGGGCAGCGCGGGCGCGTGGACGAGGCGATCGGCCACTTCGAGGCGCTGCTCAGGATCGCGCCGCCCACGGCCGAGCTGCTGAGCAACCTCGGCGTGCTCCAGGCGCAGGCCGGCCGGATCGAACAGGCCGTCGCGCTCACGCAGCAGGCGATCGCGCTCGACCCGGGCTACGAGCCGGCCCGGGACAACCTCGCCCGGCTCACGGAGTTTTTGCGCGGCGCCTCCGCGCCGGCGCAGCCATGAGCGCACGCCGCGCCCGGCCGATCCCGCTGGCGCCCCAGGCCGCAGTCGGAGCGACGGGTGGGATCGCGTGGGTGGTGCTCCTGCTCGTGCTCGCCGTCGCTGCGGCCTGGCACAACTCGCTGCAGGTGCCGTTCCTGCTCGACGACGCCGACTCCATCGCGAACAATCCGAGTATCCGGAACCTCGCGACGGCCTGGCGCCCGCCGGGCGACAGCGGGCTCACGGTCAGCGGCCGGCCGCTGCTCAACCTCTCCCTCGCCGTCAACCACGCGATCCACGGTGCGTCGCCGGCCGGCTACCATGTCGGCAACATTCTGATACACGTGGCCGCCGCACTCTGCCTCTTCGGCGTGGTCCGGCGCACGCTCCTGCTGCCCGGCCTCGCCGATCGCTTCGGCGCGCATGCCGTACCGCTCGCCGCTCTGGGCGCGGCGCTCTGGGCGCTGCATCCCATGCAGACCGCGGCTGTGACCTACATCATCCAGCGGGCCGAGGCGCTCGCGGGCCTGTGCCTGCTGGCGACGCTCTACGCCTTCATCCGTGGCACGCAGGAGGGATCGCGCGGATGGATGATCGCCGCGGCCGTGGCCTGCGCCCTCGGCATGGCGGCGAAGGAGGTCATGGCGGCGGCGCCGCTCGTGGTGTTGCTCTACGACCGCACGTTCGTCAGCGGCACGTTTCGCGAGGCCTGGCGCCGGCACGGGCGCGTGCACCTGGCGTTGGTCGCAGGCTGGCTGGTGCTGGCCGGACTGGTCCTCGCGAGCGGGGCCCGCGGCTCGACCGTGGGTTTCGGCGTGGTGCCGTGGGGTGGATACGTGGTCACGCAGCTGGCGGGCATCGCGCGCTATCTCGGGCATGTCGTGTATCCCGCCGGGCTTGTCTTCGACTATGGCGCGATGGTCGAGAACCGCGCGCTGCCGATCGCCGTCGGCGCGGTCGTGGTGCTCGCGCTGGTGATCGGCACGCTGATCCTGCTTCGTCGTGCGCCGCGGGTGGGTTTTTTCGGCGCTTGGTTCCTGCTCATCCTCGCGCCGACCTCGAGTGTCATTCCCGTGGCGTCGCAGACGCTGGCGGAGCACCGCATGTATCTGCCGCTCGCGGCCGTGGTGTTCGCCGTGGTCGTGGGCCTGTATGGGATACGGCCGCGCGTTGCCTGGATCGTGCTGCCCATCCTGGCCGTGGCCTGCGCGGCCGGGACGATTGCGCGCAACCGCACCTTCGCCTCCGCGATCACGCTCTGGGAGGACACGGTGGCCAAGGCACCCACCAGCACGCGCGCCTGGACCAGTCTCGGCGTGGCCTATCTCGAGGCCGGGCGGGCGGACGACGCGCTCCGGTGCTTGGGCCGGGCGGCGGAGCTCTCGCCGCAGGATGCCGGCGTGCAGGCGGACATGGCGCTGATGCTGGTGAAGGCGGGCCGGTCGGACGAGGCGGTGGCGCACTACGAGCGCGCGATCGAACTGTCGCCGGAATTTGTCGAAGCGCGCATCAGCTACGGGCAGTTGCTGCGCCATCTCGGCCGCATCGACGATTCCATCGCGCAGCTGCGCGTCGCGGTGGTCCTCGCGCCGGTCTCGGCCGGAGCGCGCTGCCAGCTGGGTATCGCCCTTCTGGTGTCCGGGCGGGCGGCCGAGGGGATTTCCGAACTCACGGAGGCCGCGCGACTCGATCCGACCATGATCCCAGCGCGGTATTTTCTCGGCGATGCGCTGGCGGAGAGCGGGCGTCGCGAGGAGGCGATCGGCCATCTGGAGGCCGTAGCCGAACTCTCGCCGCAGCCCGCGGCGGAACTATACAACTACCTCGGTGTGCTCTATGCGCAGACGGACCGGCCGGCGGAGGCGCTGGCGCGTTTCCGGCGCGCGCTGGCGATCGATCCAGGCCACGAGCGGGCACGCGACAATCTGGCGGCGCTGGAATCGCGACTGCGCGACGCGGGCCGCTGAGATCTCCGCTCTCGCGCGCGGGCCGCGAGCCTACGGGTCGGGCACGACCTCGGTCTCGCCGATGCCGACGAGGTAGTCGTAGACCGTGGTGTTGAAGAACGCTTCGATGTGGCGAAACACCTCGGCGCGCGCCTGCGGCTCCTGGCTCAGGTAGCCGGCGGTCAGGCTGATGAACTCCGCGGCGACGCCGGCCTGGGTGGTGCGCGAGACGAGAGCTCGGCCCTCGAGGTGTTCCGGACCGGCCGGAACCATCTCATCGCCCGGGAAGGTGAAGATGCAGACAGGCCGAGGCAGACCCTCGGGCTGGAGCAGCGGTGCGGCTTCGAGGGCGGCTTCGTTGCCAAAAAAGCCGCGCAAGAGTCGCGCCTCACTCGAGCGGGCCCAGCGGTTCCTAGTCATCCAGGTCTTCAGGTTGATCGGAGCCTCGATGGCCACCGCACACCGGAAACGATCGGGAAACTGCTGCACGCTGCGCAGCGCGAGGTGCCCTCCAAGGCCTTCGCCGAGGACGGCGACGCGGCGCAGGTTGATCGGGTAGCGGACGCCGAGGTGGTCGAGCGTGGCAACGAGGTCCTCGGCCTGCACGCGATCAAATCCCGACTCGAGTCCGCTGCGATGGCTCACGCCGGAGCCCCACATGCCGCGTGTGTTGACCCGCACCACGGCCAGGCCCATGCGCGCGAGGGCCTGCACCTCGGGGCTGTACTCGGGCCGGAACGGGCGCCACGGCTCGGTCGGGCAGAGCACGACGACCGGCACGCGCGAGGCGACGGCATCGCGGACGGCACGGGGAAAGGTCAGGGTGCCGGTCAGCCGCGCGCCTCCCGGACCCGCGAACGCGAAGGGGACGGTGCGATTCGCACTCGCGGCGGTGGTCCGTGCAGACCGGGGCGCGAACTCCACCATGCGATTCTCGGTGCGGTGGTAGAGGTTGTAGGCGCCGGGCCACGACGGGCCGTGTGAGAGCACGAGGAAGATCTCGTACTTCGCGTCCCACTCCCGGATCTCGATGTTGCGGTCGGGAAACTCGCGCTCGAGGGACGCCTGCGCCTGCGCGAACTCCGGCCTGAACCAGCTCGTCGACAGCCGCATGCCTTCGACGCGCACGCCGATCAGCTCGCCCGTGAACCGGTCAAAGACCAGCGGTGATGGATCCGAGGCCGGCCGCCGCGCCCGCGCGAGGGCGGCCTGGGCGAGAAAGCGCCGGTAGGCCTGGGTCCACTGGCTGTCTTCATTGGCCTGTTCGGGGCTGGTGCTGGTGAGGATGTCGCCCTCCGGCGACCAGAGGTCGCTGTCGGTGCTGGCGTCCGCACTGATCCTGAAGTCCGCGCGAACGGCCAATGCGGGATCAGGAAAGAGTCCGCGTCGCGGCTGGTAGAGATCGAGCGTGGGGTGTTCGATGACGAGATCGGTTGCGACGCCCGTGCCGAGGTCGATGCCGTAGATGCCGAAGGTCTCGCGGCCGAGATTCGAAGCGAAGAGCAGCGTCCGGCCCGTGGTGTCGAAGGCGAGCGGCACCGCGCGATGGCCGAGGAACGTCTCGGCCGAGATCGAGAAGCCCGCAGCCACGGAAGCGGGCACGCGAACCGCCAGCGGGCCCCATTTCGCGCGAGCGGTGGCGTCGGCGATCGTGAACTCGAGCGCGTCGTTCGGCTTCGCTGCGATCGGGATCTGGATACGCGGATGGCCCGCAGCGTCGAGGAGGACGGCCGAGGCGGTTCCCGGACGGAACGAGGCGGTGGGCTGGAGTTTTCCCGAGCGCACATCGAGGCGGAAGGTCTCGAGGCCGTCGACGCTCTCGGCGCGGACGATCAGGGTGTTGTTTGCCCCTGGCGCGAAGCCCTGCACGGACGGGATCCCCGGCAGGATGAGGTCCGGCGCGCTCGGCGCGCCCCCTCCGTCGACCGCAGCGGGACCGTCGTACCCCACGTCGTGGGTGTGGCTGGTGACCGAGGCGGACTGCGACGCGTCGATGGTGCGGCCGCGCCGCCGAGGGATCGTCGCGGCGCGCGTGCGCGTCACCGCGACGGTATCGGGCGTGACGAGCGTCCGCGCCCGGCCGCTCTCGGGTTCGTAGGCGACGATCGAGCCCGGAGTGCCCGCCCAAGAGGAGCGGGTCGTCACGTTTGAGGACGCCGCGCCGGTGACCTGGGCCTGGAAGATCCGGTTGGTCTCGATGACGAGGAACTCGTCCGCACTCCAGCCCATCCAGTGGGCCCGTGCCGATGTGCCGCGAGTCGCGGTCGGATCGAGCGAACTGGTGGCCTCGCGATCGGTCAGGAGCGTGACGGACCTCTTGGGGACGGAGGGGCGCGCGGCGTCCACGACGACCACAGCCAGGGCTCCGTCCTGGCGGAACGTGTAGGCGACCCGTCGCCCGTCAGGCGAGAGCGTGGCCATCTCCGTGCGCAGCGGGGTGAACAGGTCGATGTAGTCGAGCTGCGGCGGCACCACCGGCAACGGTGCCGGGGGTGGTGTATCCGCGCCGTGGATCATCGGGATGACCGTTGCGAGCGCGGCGGCGAGGCACGTGCGTCGCGCGTGGTGGCGGAAGAAGCCGGCGATCATGATGAGCAGGGGTGCCGGAGATGCTGAGGGGTGTCTTCCGGTCTCCGGAAACTACCGCCGATGCGATCCACGGCGAAAACAAAAAGCCCCGCGAAGCACGGGGCTTCGCGGGGCTGATGATCAGGATCGGGAGACGTCGCTCAGAACGTGCCCTTGATGCCGAAGGTCCACTTCGCACCGAACGCGCCGTGGCGCTGCAGGTAGTTCGGCGTGTTGTAGAAGCGGCGGGAGGGCGTGCCCGTGAGGTTGGCGACGTTCAGGAAGAACGTGGCGCTGCGTTTCCACTTGTACTCGAAGTTCAGGTCGATCTGGGTGCGGGCCTTTTCCCAGATGATCACGCCAGCGTTGGAGTTGGCCCAGATGGCTTCTCCATAGGACGGGCTGGAGGTGTCCGTATCGATCGTCCAGCCGGTCGCGTCGAGCAGGCGATCATCGAGCCAGTTGAATTTGATCGAGCCGAAGAACTTCTTGTAGGTGTAGTTGATACCCCAGTTGGCCGCCAGTTCGGTGATACCGCTACCACCTTGGTTGCCGGTGCGGGCGAAGAGTTCGAGGTCGTCCGGATGGGTGTAGGTCACGTTGGCCCAGATCGCGGTGCCGTTCAGGGGCTGCGGCAGGAAGGTCAGCTGCTGCGAGTAGTCGGCCTCGAAGCCCCAGATGGTCTGGTCTGAACCGTTGATCGTCCACGTGACGCGCGACTGGTTGGCCACCAGGTCCGCCGGGTCGTAGCCGAGGTCGATGATGTCCTGCGGCACCTGGCTGACGTCGGTGAACGTCTCACCGCCGGAGACCTGGGCGTCATAGAGGAACTTGTAGAAGAAGCCGGCCGAGACCGAGCCCACGTCCGAGAAGTAGTACTCCACGCGGAAGTCGAAGTTGTCGGCGTATTCAGGCTGCAGGTCCGGGTTGGCCGTGCTGAAGGTGATTTGGCCCGTATCCTGATTGGGTTCACCGGCGGTCAACGATCGCGCGAGATTCTCAGGGTCCGGGCGGAGAATCGAACGGTAGTAGGACGCGCGGCCGATCCAGTCCTTGGTGAACTCGTAGCGGGCCTGCAGCGACGGGAACAGGTCGTCATAGGACTGGGTCTTCCACGTGCGGGTGCCGTAACGCGTCACGATGTAGTCGACGGTATTGGTTCCGGGGGCGGTCGTGCCGGTGACGCCGCTGGTGCCGGTGATGCCCAGGATCTCATTCGTCCTGGCGTGTCCGATATCGTCGAAGGCCTTGCCCTTGGCATCCGTCGCTTCGAAGCGAAGGCCGGCGAGGAGCTTGAGGCGGTTGGTCGGGCTGAAGGTGCCCATCACGTAGGCCGAGTTGATGTCCTCCTGGAAGTCGCGCATGTTCTGCACCTTGTTGCGGACGCTGTTGCCGACCTGACCGGCGGTCATGAAGAACGGTTGCTCCGCGGCGGTGTGCACGGTGAATGGATCCGTGTCGTACTTCAGGAACTCCTCGTAAAGGGCCCATTTGTCGAGGCTCAGGCCCTCGCGCTGCTTGGTGCCGCGCAGGTCCGTGAACGACTGACCCTTGGCGAACTCGGGCGTGTAGGGATCCTTGTAGAGGGCGAGGTTGATCGGGTTCAGGCCCGTCGTGCCCACGTTATAGCTCCAGGTGCGCTGCCAGGTCTCGATGTCCTTCACGAGGGTGCGGGTATCGAGACCGAACTTGAGGATCGGCGACCACGGGGCATCCGGAAGCTTGACCGTGACGTCGGCACGCGCGCTATACACTTGGTCCTTGGCGTCGCGGTTCTCGAGCACCGCCATGTTGTTGCTGTTGTATTGGGTGATATCGAAGATGCTGCGCGTGTCGGCCGCACCGGTGGCGCGGTTGGCATACTGCACCATCTGGAGGCCGGCCTGGCCGGGGGTGCTGGTGTAGCCCCAGCTCACGCCGTTCATGCGGGCCGTCACGACGTTGAAGAAGCCCTCGGCTCCTGAGTCATACAGCTGATAGGAGCGCGAATAGGACATGCCGGCGTCGACCTTGACGTTTTCGTTCACCTTCCAGGCCAGCGCGGGTGCGATGGAGAACGTGCCACCGTACTTGCGCAGGTTCGAGCCCTGGATCGTGATGGAGTTGGTCGTGTCGCCAGCGCTGGCGGCCGTGGTGCGCATGGCCGAGTCGCTCAGGACGGTCAGGTCGTTGGTCGACGAGTTGGCGCCGAAGGTCCAGTTGCGGTTGTGGAAGGGCGCATCGTAGAGGTTGTAGCTCGTGCGCAGCGACAGGATCACGTTCTCGGTCGCCTTGTAGTCGAGGTTGAGCATGAACGAGTCGCGGAAGGTCGGCTTGAGACCGTCCTGCCAGTTCACCGTGGTGACGCGTGGCACTTCCGTCTTGTTGTCGTCCTGCGGGTTGACCCACGAACGATTGAGGGCGGCGAGGATCTTCTGTTCGACATAGGTGCCGGTGTGGTTGACCGAGGCGACGATGCCGAGGCGGCCGTCCATGATCGTGTCCGAGTAGGAGATATTGCCGTTGGGCAGGGTCTTGTAGTGCTCCTCGTTGTCCCAGCCGATCGTCTTGGAGAGCGTGGCAGCCTGGTCGTTCATCGTAAGGCTGGCGGTGTAGTTGATACGCCGGCCCTTCTGGTCGAAGGCGCTGCGGCTCTTGACGTTGACCGTGCCGGAGAGGCTGTTGGCCGGCATGTCGGCCATCGGGCTCTTGTTGACATCGATCGAGTCGGCGCCGGAGAGCGAAACCTGCTCGAACTGGAAGTTGCGGCCCGTGGCGATGCCGATATCGGCCGCGGCCACCGGGTTGCCGTCGATCATCACCGTGGCATACTTGGCACCCATGCCGCGGACGCGGACCGTGCGGGCGTCATTCTCGACGTAGTCGAGGGAGAGTCCGGGGACGTACTTGAGGAACTCACCGACGTTGTCCTCCGCGACCGAGCCGAAGGCGTCGGCTGCGATCGAGTTCTTCACGTTGACCGACTGCTTCTGGTCGACGATGGCCTGGGCGTTGCCTTCCTTCGTGCCGGCGACGACGAACTCGGACAGCTGGACTGCGTCCGTGTACTCGGCCGACGTCAGGTTGATGTCTTTGACGACGACATCGTTTTCGGCGACGGTCACCGCGATCTCGAGCGTATCGAGACCGGCGTACCGGGCGACCAGCTTCACTTCGCCTGCAGGGACGCCGAGCAGCGTGTAGGTGCCGTCGGCTTCGGAAATCGTACGGATTTGAGTTCCGGCGATCTCGATTTCTGCAGACTTGAGGTACCGGCCCGTTCCCTCGTTGAGGACGCGGCCAGTGATGGTCCCATTGCCCGATTGGGCTTGGAGCGGCAGACAAAGCGAGGCCGTGACGGCCAGCGCGAATACGACGACAGAGCGCCACATGGATGTGGCAATAGTGCGATGCAGCATATCTCGCAGGTCAATCTGC
>JACSRI010000225.1 GCA_014879845.1 Opitutaceae bacterium | reverse complement strand
CCGGGCCCTTCTGGCCGGCGGAGGCGTCGGCTCGCGTCTCCATGTCCGTGATGATGAGCGGCGGCGCGAGGTAGGCCTTGACCGGCTCGAGACGGTCGCGGGCACGCACCGCGATCATGCCGGCGCGGGCCAGCGACGTGAGAAAGTCGTCGTCGCTGCGGATCAGGTCGCGGATGGCGCCGAGTTCCTCGCCGCCGAGGTCCTTGATCGCGTTGAGCCCGGCGACGAGCACCTCGAGCGTCTCCTCGATCACGCGGGGCTGGATGCCCTGCGCCGGGTTCTTGATCAGCTCGATCGCGACCTGCTGCTTACCATCGAAGAAGCCGTCGGTGAATCCCGCCGGCAGCACGATCACGCCCGCGAACTCGCCCCAGGTCGTGCGGCGTACGGCCTCGGCACGATCGACGACCTGAAGATCGAGCTCGAAGGGCATGTCCTGCTCGGACTCGGAAGTGCGCATGCCCTCGAGCATGCGCTTGAGGAAGCCGCCGAGCCCGGAGTTGTCCTCATCGACCAGGGCGACATGGATCGTGCCGAGCTGGCCGCTGTCGTCGCGGGGCCCGAAGATCGAGCCGATCAGCGCGGTGATGAGAAACGGGATGAAAAGCGAGATCGCCCACGGCACGGGGTTGCGCCGGGCGCGGGTGAGGTCCTTGGCGAGGAGCGTGCGCAGCATGGCGGGGTCACTCGCGCAGTTCGCGGCCGGTGAGGTGGAGGAACACGTCGTTGAGCGTGGGGCGCTTGAGCGCGACGTTGTCGATGCGCACGGGCAGGGCGAGGAGCGCCTTGATCGCCTCGGCCGGTTCGCCGTGGTTGAGCGCGGCGACGATGAGCAGGCGGTCGGTCTGCTGGATGATACGGAACTGGCTCGTGAAGCCCGGCCACGCCTCGGGCTGCGCGTCGGCGAAGGCGCCCTCGAGCGTGTAGGTCTGCTGGTCGCCGAGCCCGGCGCGCAGGTCGGCGAGCGTGCCCTCGGCGAGGAGCTTGCCGTGGTCGATCACACCGATGCGCGAGCACAGGGTCTCGGCCTCCTCGAGATAATGCGTGGTGTAGAGTATGGCCGTGCCGCTGTCGCGCAGGCCGCGCACGAACTCGAGGATGTTGGCGCGCGCCTGCGGGTCGATGCCCACGGTCGGCTCGTCGAGAAGGAGCAACTTCGGCCGGTGCATAAGCGCGCAGCCGATGTTGATGCGGCGCTTCATGCCGCCGGAGTATTTCTTCACCGCGTCGTTGCCACGGTCGGTGAGCGTGAGTGCCTCGAGCAACTCCACGGCGCGGGACTTCGCCTCGCGGGAGGGCAGGCCGGCGAGCCTGCCCCAGAACTCGAGGTTCTCGCGGCCGGAGAGTTCCTCGTAGAGCGCGATTTCCTGCGGCACCACGCCCATGAGGCGCCGGGCGGCCCGGGCGTCGCTCCAGAACTCGAGTCCGCCCACGTGCACGTTGCCGAAGTCGGCGCGCAGCAGCCCGCAGACCATGGAGATCGTCGTGGTCTTGCCCGCGCCGTTGGGGCCGAGCAGGCCGTAAATCTCTCCGGCGCGAATTTCAAAGCTCACGCCATCCACGGCGCGCAGCTGGCCAAAACTCTTCGACAGGCGGTCGACTCGGAGGAGTGACATCGGCGGGGATCTCAGCGGGCATGCCTCGACGTGGCAAGCGACGACGGGGAGGGGCAGGGGCAGGCGTGGCCAGGTTGACGCGCGAAAGCGACAACCGGGCCGCATGAACGGGCGGCAGGCAGGTGAGTGGACATCGGGTTACCACGCCATACACGCGCGGCGTCCGCGGGGTTACGAAAAACTTCTCACGTCATGCGTCGCGACGGCGCAGCGCCTCGCGTGCGGCTCCTCCGCCTCAGATAAACAACCGCCGCTCCTTGATCACCGTGGCGGCCGCCGCGGGCACGAGAAGCTCCCAGCCCGGGTCGCCCCGGCAGATCGCGTCGAAGACATCGCGGGCGAACACCGGCAGCAGGGCGCGGTCGAAGCCGGTGAGCGTCTGCACCAGGCCGTTGTGCAGCACGTGGGCGTGCAGGTCGCGGAGTTTCTCCGGGAGCGGGATGTTCGACGCGTCGACGAGCGGCCCGGCCGGGTCCTGCGGATTCTTCAGGCGCGGATAGACGTAGAGGCGGACGTTGCTTTTGAACAATCGCCCGAACGCCTCGAGGATCCCGCCGTCGAGCTCGGCGTAGGCCGACTCGTCGAAGAGATGGCCGAGGGCGCGTGCGCCCATGGTGAAGCCGACCATCTCCGGCGTGTAGCGCCGAAAATAGCTCGTGAGCCGGAAGTAGGGCAGGTCGTTCGAGACAAGCACGTTCATCCCGACGGCCGAGAGCGTATCGACCCTCTCGAGAAAATCGCGGTGGTCGATGCGGCCGCCGGCGGCGCGGAGCTTGGACATGCTCATCTCGAGCAACTGCACCACGGGCTTGTCCGCCACGGCGGGCTCCTGCGCGAACCGGTCGGCGGCACAGCGCATCATGTCGAGATGCACGTGCGTGATCGGATGAAAACTGCCGCGCTGCACCAGCACGGCCTTCTTGTAGAAGGCCTCGGCGGGGATTTGCGGCGAGCCGCCGGGACCGAAGAACACGGCGTTGGTCAGGCCTTCCTCCACGAGCTGGAGCGTGAGCAGCCGATTGTCGGCCGCGGCGAAATCGGGGCCCGCGAATTCGATCAAATCGACCTCGATGCGGCTGGTCGAAAGGTTGTCGATGAGCGAGCGGACGAGCGCGGCCGGGTCGTGCGCGAGGTAGAACGCGCCGTAGATGAGGTTCACGCCGAACACGCCCACCGCCTGCTGCTGCGTGATGTTGTCGCGATCCCACAGGCGCACGTGCGCAATGATATCGCAGGGCGGGCGGTGCGGCTCGGTCTGGAAACGCACGCCCAGCCAGCCGTGGCACTCGTTGTTTCCCCGGTAGCTCTTGGCCGCGATGGTGTTGGCGAAGACGAAGAAACGCGTCGTGTCACCGCGCGAGCCCGAGAGTCGCTCGGGCAGCAGCTCGTACTCGTGCCGGAGCATGGTCTCGAGGCGGTGGCGCGAGACATAACGCTGGCTCTTGCCGTAGATCGCGTCGCTAAAGGCCATGTCGTAGGCCGACATGGTTTTGGCGACCGTGCCGGCGGCGCCGCCGGCTTGAAAGAAGTGCCGCGCCACCTCCTGCCCGGCGCCGATCTCGGCGAAGGTGCCGTAGCGGGTCTCGTCGAGGTTGATCACGAGCGCCTTGCGGTTGGTCGTGAGCAGTTCGTGGCCTGACTGGGAGGGGGTCTGGTCCATGGGTTGGTCGGAGGCGGTCACGGCCCGCGCGAGGGCAGGAAGCGTGCCGACCGGAGTGAAGCCGCGAGCGGCCGGGGCGTCGAGAAGATCAGGGGCGGCGGAGGGATGACCGGGTCGGATCACCGAGAATGGATGATCGAGGACGGAGGGCGGAGGAAAATCCAGTCCGGGCGCGGTCGTCTGTCCTCCGACCTCGGTTCCTCCGGTCGGGGCTTGAGGGAACCGCGGTCGCGACGTTTAGTTATCGGGTACGCCACGCGTCACCGACCTCATGAAAGAATTCTTCCGCAGTTTCTTCGCCTGCCTGCTCGCGCTTTTCCTCACCGTCGCCATGACCGGCCTGTTCGTCCTGGTGCTGTTCGGCATGCTGGCGGCCGCAGGCACCCCGGTGGCCAACGTGCCCGCGGGCTCGGTCCTCGTCTTCGACATGTCGGCCAACATCGCCGACGCGCCCTCGCAGGGCTCGAGTGACGAATTGGTCGCCGAGCTTACCGGCGGGGGCGGACCGCGCCGCCTCGAGTTGCGCAAGGTGGTCGACGCCATCGATGCCGCGGCCACGGACGAGCGGATCAAGGCGATCTACCTCGAGGGCTCCTTCGAGCCGACCAATTACGGCTCCGGCTACGGCGCGCTGCTTGAGGTGCGCGCCGCGCTCGAGCGCTTCCGCACTTCGGGCAAGCCGGTCATCGCCTACCTCGTGGCGCCCTCGACGCGCGAGTTTCTCGTCGCCTCCGCGGCGAGCAAGGTCGTGCTCAATCCCCTGGGCATGGTCGCGACACCGGGCCTCTCCGCCGAGGTGGTCTACTGGGGCGGCATGTTCAAGAAGTACGGCATCGAGGTGCAGGTGGCCAAGGCCGGCAAATACAAGAGCGCCGGCGAATCCTTCTCGCAGGAGCACATGAGCGACGCCGAGCGCGAGCAGCTCTCGGAGATCCTCAAGGACGTCTGGGGCGACTACGTCGGTGCGGTCGCGACCGCGCGCAAGCTCGCACCCGAGGCCCTGCAGACGCTGGTCGACACCGAGGCACTGATCTCCGCCGAAAAGGCCAGGGAGTCCGGCCTCGTGGATGAACTCGCGGATTTCTCCGCCGTTCTCGACGAGCTCAAGGCCATCACGGGCCAGACCAAGCCCGGCCGCACGTTCACGCAGGTCTCGTTGGCATCCTATGTCACCTCGCGCGCCCCGGCCCCGGGCTCGAAATCGTCGGGCCCGGAGATCGCCGTGGTCTACGCCGAGGGTGTCATCGTCGACGGCGAAGGCAGCCCGCAGCAGGTCGGCGGCGACCGGCTCGCGCGCGAGCTGCGCAAGCTCCGCACCAATGACAACGTCAAGGCCGTGGTCCTGCGCGTGAACAGCCCGGGCGGCAGCGCCATCGCCTCGGAGGTGATCCGCGCCGAACTCAAGCTCCTCGCCGAGCAGAAACCGCTCGTCGTCTCGATGGGCACGGTCGCGGCCTCCGGCGGCTACTGGATCGCCACGGTCGGCAACCGAGTCTTCGCCCAGAGCAACACCATCACCGGCTCGATCGGCGTGATCGCGATCATCCCGAATATCAGCGGGCTGGCCGACCGCTTCGCCATCAACGTGGAGGGTGTGAAAACCGGCGCCCATGCCGACATCTTCTCGCTCATGCAGCCGCGCAGCGCGGAGTCGATGCAGGTGATCCAGCGCTCGGTCGACAACATCTACACCAAGTTCCTCGACCGCGTGGTCGAGGCTCGCAAGCTCGACCGCGCGGTGGTGGAGGGGCTCGCCGAGGGGCGCGTCTGGTCCGGCGCCGACGCGCTCACGCACGGCCTGGTCGACGAGATTGGCGGGCTGCGCGAGGCGATCAAGGCCGCCGCCGCCGAGGCCCAGCTCGATGCGTATCGAGTCACCGACTACCCGTCGGCCAGGACCTTCATCGAGGCCCTGATGGAGCGCCTCTCCAATCCCGGCGGCACGCCGCTGGCCGCGCGCAGCGGCCCGGCCGGCGAGATCCGACGGATCGTGGCCGACGGGCTGCAGCTCTCGGGATTGCTCAACGATCCGACCGGCGTCTACGCGCTCATGCCCGAGCTGATCACGATCAAGTAACCGCCGCCTGGCGACGACCCGACCGACCCACTCCCTCCATGAGCGAAACCCGCACCCTCTCCCGCGACGTCAATGCCACGCAGATCCCGGCCGGCACGCCGGCCACGCTGCCCAAGGGCACGGAGGTCTGGATCATGCAGACCCTGGGGGGCAACGTCACCGTGCGTTGCGACCAGGGCTTGTTCCGCATCGATGCAGCCGAGGCGGGTGCCGTGGGCGCCGAGTTCGCCGCCGGTGCCGCCTCACCTGCCGCCTCTGTGGGTGGCGGCGCGTTTTCGGAACAGGCGGTGTGGGACGCGCTCAAGACCTGTTTCGACCCCGAGATCCCGGTCAACATCGTCGACCTCGGTCTCGTCTACGATCTCTGCGTCGAGTCCACGCCGTCGGGGAAGAACCGCATCGATGTGAAGATGACGCTCACGGCGCCGGGCTGCGGCATGGGGCCGGTCATCGCCAACGATGCCAGGCAGAAGATCCTCGCGCTGCCCGACGTCGAGGACGCGCGCGTCGCGATCGTCTGGGACCCCGTGTGGACGCCGCAGATGATCTCGCCCGACGGCCGCAAGGTGCTCGGGCTGGAGTAGGCGGGTGCCGGTGTATTCAATCTTCGGGTAGGGAGGCCTCGCCGGGGCCTCCGCAAGGAGTTTCCCGAAAACGTAGAGATGCTCGCCGACGCCTCGGCGCGGCGCCGTTACTCCGACGGCGTCCAGAGCGCGTCATCCGCCGTGTAGAGTTCCCGGTCGGGACCGGCGGAGCGCACCTCCATCTCGCGGGCGGAGAGCGCGTGGAAGAAGAACGGCGTGCCCCAGCGGTCGAGCAACTCGCCGCCTTGGCTGATCGCGGGCAGGTCGGGGGGCAGCGGTGCGTGGCGGCGCGTGTTGCGGCCCGAAAGCTGCGCGGTGATCTCGCGATTGGCGCCCACGGGCAGGGCGCCGAACTCGAGCAGGTAGTTGGTCAGCACCTTGTGCACGATCGCGAGGTCCAGCTCGATCGTGCCGTCGGGTGCATTGAGGCGGTCGGCGAGTGGGCTGCGCCCGGGATCCGGGCCGGTGACGAGTTCGGGGACCGGCTTGGCCGGTCGGATCGGCTCCTCGGCGACGACGCTCGGTGTCGGATCAGGCACAGCCGCGGGCGCCTCGGTCGGAGGCTGATCGGCCACGGCGGGAGTTGTTGCTGACGTCGTGTCCAGCGTCTGATCGATCGTCGCCGTGGGCGATGCCGGCACGGCTTCGACGCCTTGTTGGCGCTGCTGCAGCCACCACCAGAGCGGAAGGCTGCCGAGCATGAGCACGGCGGCTAGAAATGCAGTGAGGACGCGCATACCTAGCCCATGAAACCGAGGTCGCGGGTGGCGAAGTTCCCGATGTTCGGGAAGATGGTCGGCAGCTCCGAGTCCGACACGCCGAACCAGCGCGCGAGCGTCGCCGAGTATTGGTCCACCGAGGTGGTGGGAATCCAACGACCGTAGCCGGTGTCGTTCGGCCCGTCGACGACGAGCTCGGGCATGGTGCCGTAGATGCGTCCGCCCTGCACGGCGCCGCCGAGCACGAGGTGGTGGTTGCCCCAGCCATGGTCGGAGCCCTTGCCGTTGGTCGTGAACGTGCGGCCAAAGTCCGAGGCCGTGAATGTCGTCACCTGGCTGGCCATGCCGTAGTCGACCGTGGCCTGGTAGAAGGAGGCGAGCGCCGCGCTGAATTCCGTAAGCAATTCGGTCTGGGCCGTGAGCTGGGCGTCGTGCGTATCCCAGCCGCCGAGGCTGGCGAAGAAGATCTGGCGGCGAAACCCGAGCGAGGGGCCGGCCTTGATCAGGCGCGAGATCATGCGCAGCTGATTGCCCAGCTCGGTGTCGGCGAACTGCACGGTCGGCTTGGGCACCGAGGCGAGCGCGGCGTTGACGAGGCGCTCGTTGGTGATCGCGCGTTGGGTGTTGGTCGCGATCGTCTGCTCGAAGAGGTTTTTGCGTTCGAGATCGAGCAGGCCGGTGAAGGTGTCCTTGCGGACCTGCGGCACCCATTCCTGTGAGAGCATGTCGATGCCGACCGCGCCCTCATCGCTCATCTGGTACTGGATGGTGGAGTTGCCGTTCTGCCAGGTGTTGATGCCGGCGAGGCTGATCGACATCGAGATCTGGTTGCTCTCGTTGAGCGCGGTGAGCAGGTCGGCGATACGGCCGCCCCAGCCGAGCTTGCGGGGATTGTCCGGAAGCGCGGCCTGCCACTGCACGCTCTGGTCGCTGTGCGAAAACAGCTGCGCGGGCAGCGCGGCCGTGCCCGACTCGTAGTCGGCCTTGGTCACCGGGGCGATGAGCGTGCCGACGTTGGCGAGCACGGCGAGCCGTTGCTGGTCAAAGAGCGCCTGCAGCGGCGCGGCGGCGGGGTGGAGCGCGTAGCTGCCGCCGTTGAGCGGGGAGATGGGCAGGAGTTGCGCGCGGGGGATGGCGAGGATCGAGCGCGACTGGGCGTAGTTGTTGTAGGCCTGCTGTTGGTACGGAATGATCAAGTTGTTCGCGTCGTTGCCTCCGTAGAGAAAGAGGCAGACGAGGGCCTTGTACTCGCTGGCCGGTACCGCGAGGTCGCTCTGCTGGGCGACCCCGGCGGCGAGCACGCGCAGCTGGGCGAGAGTGGAGAGCAGGCCGGTCGTGCCCAGGGCGGCACAGGCGCCTCGGCGCAGGAAGGCACGTCGGGAGAGATTGCGTGAGAATGAGCTCATGGTGCGGTGGGGGGCTGGCGGCTATTTCTGCACGGCGTAGTCCGGCGAGGTGACGAGGGTGAAGATGGTGTAGCGCACGCGATCCGCGGCGGAGACCCACGAGGGCAGGGTGGTCAGTTGCGTGCGCAGGCGCGTGCGCAGCTCAGGCGACATCTGGCCGGCCATGAGCACGAGATCGAGGCGGTCGAGGAGCGCGTCGGGTGTTGGCACGAGCGCGATCTCGGCGGTGAGGTTGAGCACGGCGTCGTCCGTCCACTCGGTGTTGCGCAGCGAGAGCCACTCGAGCGCGTTCGTTGTGTTGGCGATGCCGCTGTCCGTCGCGATCTGGAACTCCGGCGCGACCAGCCCGGCGTTCGCGGTTGGACCGGGCGTGATGTAGTCGGGTTGGAAGAAGTTGAAGACCGTCGGCGACTGCATCGGCTCCTGGCCGAGCCAGTTCTGGATCCAGGCCAGGCCGTGGACGCCGGACTCGCTGGTCGCGTCGAATGCGCGCCACAGGTGCGCGATGCGGATGAGCGGCTCGCGCAGCTTGCCGTAGCCGGGGAGGGCGGCGGCCGCGGGGCTGCGCGCCTCCCAGTCGGTCAGGATGGCGCGGGCGACGGCGGCGAGGTCGCCGCGCACGCCCTGGCCGTTGTCGGCGAACTTTTGCGCCACGCGGTAGACGTACCCGGGACTCGGATTCGACGTGACGAGCCGCTGGATGAGCAGCCGGCTGATGAACGGCCCGGTGTTCGGGTGGCGGAAGAGCATGTCGATGACGTGCTCGAGGTCGGCCGGCCCGGTGCCGCCGGCGGGCAGGACCTCGCCGTCGAGGAGCAGCTTGGCGTGCTCGTCGTGGTACTCCGGCCAGAGTTCCATCGGCTCGTAGTAGTTGGAGTCGCCCCAGAGGAAGTAGTATTCGGGATCGTTGGACGCGAACGTCCAGCCGGTGAAGACGTGGGCGAGGCCGACGATCGTGTCCTGCGTGTAGGTCGGGATGGGCAGCCCGCGCGAGTCGAGGATGAGTGAGCCGTCGGGGTGGAGCTTGTTCAGGCCGATCGAGAAGAGCTGCATCACCTCGCGCGCGTAATTCTCGTCGGGGAAGATGCCTTCCGCGGGGATGGGCTTGCGGTTGCGCAGCATGCTCAGGTACGTGCCCATGGCCGGGCTGAGCGTGACGTCGCGCAGGAGGTCGCGGTAGTTGCCGAGGGCGTGGCGCGCGAGCAGGTCGTAGTAGACGGCCAGACCGTCGATCTCGCCGCCGAGAGCGCTGTCCTCGGAGACGACGAAGATCTCGCTCAGTGCAAAGGCCATGCGCTGGCGGAGCTGGTCGGGTCCGTCGACTGCGGCACGCCACCACGACTCGGTCAGCACGTCGGTCCAGACCCCGGCCTCGGGATCGAGGGCGCGGCGCTCGGCGCGGATGCGCTGGATGTAGGGCAGCAGCTCGGTGCGCTGGGCGGCGAGCTGCGCGGTGAACCAGGCGTCGAAGCCAGTCTGCTGCAGTTGCTCGATCTCGGCGAGGGTCGCTCCGAAGGTTGCCTGGTTCAGAAAGCGCGCGGCGTCGCCCGCTGTCGGCGCGCCACTGGCCAGCGCGGGCGGCGGCGCGGGCGGTTGAAACTCCGCGGAGCCGAGAGCCGGGCCGAACTGGCCGCGAATCTCGCCCGTGGGGTGGTCGGCGGTTTGGATCAACACGAAGAGATTGCCCGAGCGGAGCGCGGCCACGAGGTCGGTCGGGCTCAGGTCGGCGACGGAACCGAAGGTCCACGTGAAGTTCTCAAAGGTGGAGCGCGGCAGGCCCCGGACGGGAGTCGTGGGCCCGGCGTCGGCACCGCCGAAGTAGACCTGGATGTTGGTCGCCTCGGAGCTGAGTCCGCTGAAGCGCAGAGCGAGGGTGGCGCTCGTCTGGTCGGCCGCGAGCGCGAGGGACGCGACGCCTGAGGCGGCCGAGCCCACGCCGGTCGGGGGCCGCAATGGAGCGAGGTAGACCGTGCTGCCGTCGGATGCCGCCGCCTCCGCGACGTAGGGCGAGAGCACGTAGCCGGGCACGACCTCGAACGGTCGCACGCCGGTCTGCCCGGGCTGCAGCCAGCCGAGCGCGACGTGGCCGGTCGAGGCCGACTGTGCGCGCACGATCTCGAAGTAGTAGCGCTGGCCGGCCTGCAGGCGCAGCAAGGGCGACGCCTGCCCCGGCTCACGCGTCCATTCCTGCGCCGCCGTCGTATTCGCCACACGGGCACGCACGATCTTGTCGCCAGGCTGGCCGCTGTCGGCGAAGCGAAACTCCGCCGGTCCGCTCGCCGCCAGCCAGAAGCGGTAGTCACCCGAGGTCGGCGCGGTGATATAGCCGCGGATCCGCTCGGTGAACGGCCCGTCGGTGGTCGAGAGCGAGAGTTGCGCCGTGCTGGTCGTCGAGGAGGGCGCGACACCGAAGGGGACGGCGAGGCCGGACGGCGCGCCGGCGAAGGTCTCACGGGTGGCGTTGCCGCCGGGCGCGATGACACGCAGCAGCACGGAGATCGAGCCGCCGCCGTTCGAGTCGAGCGCGCTCAGCCAGACTGCGTAGTCCCCCGCCGCCGTGGGTGTGCCGCTGATCACGCCGGAGGTGGCGTTGACCGACAGCCCCGGGGGCAGCCCATGCGCCACATAGGTGGTCGGGATGCCGGTTGACTCGATGAAGGCAACAAACGGCTCGCCCACGATCGCCGCGGTGCGGTTGAGACCGGTCGCGGTCGGGCCGATGGCCGACGGCGCGGCCACCTCGGCGAGCGGCCGGGCGGACATGCCGCTGGCCGACCACCAGACCTTGCAGGATGCCCAGCCCCAGAACTCGCGCAGCTCGACCTTGACGAAGTGCGGCACGCCGCCGGTAAGGGGGAGCGTGACGGAGGAGTCGCGCCAGTCGTATCCGCGGTCGACGACGAGCTGGCCGTCGATCCACATTCGCATCGAGTCGTCGCAGTTGACGATGAAGGTGTAGTCCTTCGTCGCAGGTGGCACGATCACGCCGGTCCAACGCACGGAGAAGTTCTCGGCGTTGATTCCCGTGGCCGGGGAGGCACCCTCCCATTCGAAGTCGATGGCGGCGTCCGAGCGCGTGAGTGCCGGCGTGCCGGTGAAGTTGTTGTTGTTGAAGTATTCGCCCTTCCAGCCGGTCGCCCCGGTGTAGGGGCCGTCGGCGATGAGGACGCCCGCCTGGTTGAGCGCGGTGAACGCGTAGGTCGTGCCGGGCTGCAGCGAGGCGACGACCGACTCCGGCGGCTCGAGGACGGCGTCGGCGGCGGGCACGATGTCGATGGCGACCTGCGAGGCGCCGGCCGGGATGGTCATCTCGGCGGGCAGGCTTGTGTAGTCGGATCCTGGAGTCGCCGTGCCGAGCCACTGCACCGAGATGGTGAGCGCGGACGTCGTCGCGCCCGAGCGGTAGAACACCACGCGCCCGGTATCGCCGGTCTCCGCGGCATCGGCGTCGTCGGTGTAGACGATCACCTGCGGCAATCCGGGCGCGGGCGTGGTGTCGACGGCCGGCGGTGCGAGGACAGGGTCGGCCCCGTACATCTCCACCAGCACGACGCCGGCCGCCTCGGGATCGTCGGACGAGATGTGCAGCGTGTAGGTGCCCGGCTGCAGGCTGGTGAGGACAGCGGCGTCGCGCGAATCGCGCGAAAGCGTGAAGGCGCCGGCGTTGCGCGCCGTGTCGGAGATCTCGTCGGAGTTCTCGGCCTCGCTCCAGTCGTCGTTGACGGCCACGTCGGTGGACCCGGTGAACAAGCGTATCCGGGGATTGGGGTGAGCCGTCTCGATGCCGAAGCGCTCGAGGGTCGGGCCGACGGCGCGCACGAGCAGGCGTTTCGGCGCCGAGCCGCTGATGGCAAAGCCGGTGATCATCGTGCCTCCGGCCGGCAGGCCGGCGCGCAAGGAGAGATTGCTGATGGCCGGGGCCGCGACCGTGCCTTCGCGCGCGTCGTAGACCTCGAGCAGCATCTCGCCGGTCGCGCCGGACTTACCGGAGGCGACCGCGGTATAGATGCCCTCGGTGAGGGAGGCGAGGATGGCGGCGTCGCGCGAGGCGGCGGGCAGGGAAAAGGCGCCGAGCCGGCGTGCGGCGGCGAGCACCTCCGCGTTGCCGGCCCAGTCGTCGTTGCTCAGCAGTTCGGTGTTCGAGCGGAAGACGCGCACCACCGGGTCGTCGAGTGTGGCGGGCACGCCGAAGTTGGCGAGGGTCGGCCCCACGCCACGGACGAGCAGGGGGCGTGTCCCGGTGCCGGATACAACAAAGCCCGCCACGAGCACACCGTCGCCCGTGCCCACGCGCGTGCGCACCGAGATGTTCACGAGTTCGCCCGGGGCGGCGGGCAGGCTCAGCGCGAAGGTCAGGGCGAACGTGAGTGCGCCGGCCAAGATGCGGGTGGCAGTGGAGCGGAGGATCGGGGGGATCATGGGCGGTTGGGTTGCGGGCGTCAGAGAACGGCCGGCGCGATGGGCAGACAGCGCGCGGGATGGGCGGTGCCACGAGTTTCCCACTTCCGACGGCTTGGGGCGAGCCAGGTTCATCGTCGACCGGTAAAGGCCCGATGAAAGCCGAGCGACGCTGCGCACCTGCACGGTGACGCCGAGAGAAAACACCCAGGCGTCGTGCAGAAAGTCGTGAACCCGCACGATGGCTCCACGTGAGGCATCGACATTTGGCGGCGGGGGAGCCCGGCGATGCAGGTGGTTCAGCGCGCGCTTGTGCGGTGCGCGAATCCGGACATGTTCCCCGTGCAGTCGCAGCGTGCTCCCCCGGCGACGCCATTTTCCCATGGTCGTCACGCATGTTGATTCTAGGACGTTTCTATCCTCCGCCGCGTGCCTGTGGGTGGCGGTGTTTGCCTGCGCACTCTCGTGTCACGCGCAAGAGGCTTCTCCGGCCGGCGCGTCTCGCGTCCGGCCCGCGCGCGAACTCTCCCCGGCACTGCGCGAACTGCGTACCGACGTGGTGCGTACGCCGGATGTCGCCGGGCGTGTCGTACTCGATGTCCGCAAGATCGTCGGCTCGGGCGAGGCCGCAGCCGATCGGATCGTCGCAACCGACCTCGCCGGGAACGCCGTGCCGCTTGATGCCGTGGCGGGCTCGCGGGTCGCCGTCGCCGCGCGCCCCGAACAATGGGTGATCGTGCGTCCCGCGAGTATCGCGCCGCAGGCGATGCAGAAGGGCGTGCAGTGGCTCCCGGGCATATGCCTCGCGCCCGGGGCGTCTCCGGAAGCGGCGAAGGAGGTGTTTTCGAGCTATGCCGATTTTGCCACCGTGCCGGTCGCCTGGGACACGGCCATCGACGCCTACCGGCTGGAGGGGGCCGTCGGGGTGGCGCGCAACGGCGATCTGGCGCAGGGCGGCGCGATCGGTCGCACCGCAACGGTGAAGCTGCAGTTCAACGGCGTGAGCGATGCGACACCCACGGAGTTCGCCGTCGAGGATGCCGGCCTTGGAGGCGAGCGTAGTTTTTCGAGCGTCTTCCGCGGCACGGATGTGCCAAAGCCCATGCTCGTCGTGCGCTCCACGCTGGGCGGAGAGCAGCCCTACGTGCTCGAGGTGCAGCCGCGGGTCGAACTCACGCCGCGCCGCAACCCCATGCTCGGCCTGGGGCTCGACGAGATCGTCGTCACCGTCGAGTGTGTGGAGGCGCATGGTGCGCTCGTGGCGCTTCCCGGTCCCAGCCCGGTGACCCTGCGAAGCTCCTCGGGACGGGAGGAGGGGGCCGAGCGGCTGGCCTTGTCAGCGGCCGAGCCGCGCGCCGAGTTCCGCTTTCGATCCACCTGGCTTGGCCCGGCGCGTGTCGTCGCGACGACAC